>NZ_JAIZSA010000015.1:0-240043 GCF_020419825.1 Burkholderia sp. AU30198
GGCCGGCACCGGCGCCGGGTGCGCGACGGCCGCACGCGGCTTCGGCGGGGTCGGCGCCTGCTTCAGCGGCTTCGGCGGCACCACCGGGGGTGGCGGATGCGCGGCCTGCGGCAACGGTTCGGGCGGCCGCGTCAGCTCGACCGTCATCGGCAGCGGCCGCGGCGGCTGCACGGGCGGTGCGGCGGGCGCGCGCGCGGCCAGCAACGCGACGCCCGCATGCAGCGCCGCGACCGCCAGCGCAATCGCACCCGTGACGCGCCACCCGCGCGGCTTCGCCTTCGGCGCATCCGGCCGCGCCGAAGGCGAAGCGGACGGCGGACGCGCCACCGCCGCCGCCCTGCCCGCCGCGCCGCTTGCACCCGCACGCGGCGCAGCGCGCGCCGCATGCCGGCGCGCGGGCGGCACACCGTAATCGATCGTCATACCTGTCATGCTCTACTCCTTGCAATGACGCGCCGCGGCGCGCTACGCGACCCACGCATGGCGTTGCCGGTCGATGCGCGTGAACGGCGCCGGGTCGATCCAGGCGCGCGCATCGAAATCCTGTTCGAGAAAGCCCCACTCGACGAGGAAGTCCTTGAACGCGACCAGCCCGTCGATCGACGTCTGCGCGAGCCCCGTCTCCAGATGGCGGTGCACGTCCGCGCCGTACGCATAGCGCACCCACTCGTCGGACGCGCGCGTTTCGCGGCCGATATAGGCGACCGTCTCGGCCGGGTGGCGCGCGGCCCAGTCGCCCGCCCCCACCACCACCGACAGGAAGCGGCTCACGAGATCGGGGCGCGCGTCGATCAGTGCGCGGTCGACGGTCAGCGTGCGCGGCGTGCCGTTGCCGATCCGCACGAGCGGATCGGGGTGCGCGCCGAGATCGATGACGACCTGCGCGTCGATCAGGTGCACGGTTTCGAGCCCTTCGACACCTTTCACGAACACCGCATCGACCTCGCCGCGCACGAGCGCCGCGATCTCGATCCCGTACTCGTGCGGGCCACGCGCAAACGATGCGGGCCCGGTGCGGCGTTCGCGTTCGTCGGGCAGGTCGACCCATTCGGCGTCGCCGTGCCCGAGCCCTTCCAGTTCGAGCGCACTCAGGAAGCCTTTCAGCGCGGCTGCGCGCCAGAAGTCGATGCTGATCGGATGGCGCGGCAACCCGAGCCGCCGGCCGCGCAGATCGCGCACCGAGCGGATGCCGCGATCGGGCAGTGTGACGATCGCCTGGAATTCGTTGGTCCACGACAGGCCGATCACGCGTGTGTCAGCGCCGCGTGCCCGCGCCCACAGCGCGGGAATGTTGCCGCCCTGCCGGAACGAGTGCGGCAGGCTGTGATCGAAGTGCGATTCGCGCTTGCCGGCGTCGGCCGTCTCCTGCAGCGAATTCAGCGTGATACCTTCCGGCCCGAACTCCTCGTCGAACCAGCCGCGATGCACGGCGATGCCGAGCGCGGTCGGCACCGGGCAGCGCGTGTACCAGAGTGCGTCGCAGGCCGTGGCCTGCGCAGCGAGTGTCGTCATGGTGAATGTCCTTGTCGATGTCGTTGGATGGCGCGGCAATGCCGTCGCGCTCATGCGCCGGCCACGCGCAGCGCCGCCTGCGTGCCGCGCGCGTTCAGCGCGCCGTCGACGAGCGGCAGCACCTCCTCGCCCACGCGGTACGCCTCTTCGAGATGCGGGTTGCTCGCGAGAATGAACGTCGAGACGCCGATGTCGACGTATTCCGCGAGCCGCTCGGCCACCTGCTCGTGGCTGCCGACGATCACGCAGCCGGGGCCGCCGCGAATCTGCGACATCCCGGCCCACAGGTTCGGGCCGACGATCAGGTCGTCGAAGTGCTGCGTGTGGCCCTGGTGCAGCGCGAACTGGCGTTTCGCGCCGACCGATTCCGACGATTCGCCGCGCCCGCCGAAGCCGTTGCGCGTCGCGTCGCCCACCGTCGCGAACATCTGCCGCAACTCGGCCCACGCCTGCGCCTCGGTCTCGCGCGCAAGGATGTCGATGCGCATGCCGAAGCGCAGGTCGCGCTCGGCGTTCTGGCGATCGAGCGCGCGGCGCGCGGCATCGATCACTTCCTTCTGTTTCGCGAGCGGCTCGCCCCAGCTCAGGTGCACGTCGCCATGCTTCGCGGCAACCGCGAGCGCGGCGTCGCTCGCACCGGCCAGGTAGATGCGCGGCGGCTTCTGTCCGCTCAACGGCGGCAGCAGGCCACCTGCTTCGACGCGGTAAAAGCGGCCGTCGAATGTGAACGGCTCGCCGGCCGCGACGCCCTTCACGACATCGAGGAATTCGTCGGTGCGCGCATAGCGGCTGTCGTGATCGATGAAGTCGCCGTACGCGCGCTGGTCGGGGCCGCCGCCGCCCGTGACGACATTCCACTCGACGCGGCCGCGGCTGATCCGCTGCAGGCTCGCGGCCATCTGCGCCGCGTAGACCGGATGCACGAAATGCGGCTGCAGCGCGATCAGGAGCCGCAGCCGGCGCGTCTCGCGCGCCAGCGCGGCAGCCACGACCCACGGTTCCTCGGTGAAGCGGAAGATCGGAATCAGCGCGCCGTGGAAGCCGGCGATGTCGGCCGCACGCGCGACCTGCGACAGATAGTCGATGTAGCCGAAATCGTCATCGTCGACTTTCGGCGCGACGCGCGATGCGCGCTGGCGGTTCCATTCGCCGCGCGTATGCAGGTCGTGTGCGCGCCGGCCGTCGCCATGCATCGGCAGGCGCCACAGAAATTCAACAGCCATCGGAGTTCTCCTGGTCGGGCCATTCGGATTGCGTGCGGCATCGGCGTGCCGCGCGTGTGCTGCGCTGTAAAGCACGCGGTGTGCCAGCGCACTCGCCACTGCGCGGGCGTGGCCGCCGGCGAACGCGCGCGGCGCCTTGCATACCGGGCGTCAGCAACAGTCGGATCGCACCCGCTGGCGGTTGCCGGCGACGTCTCGACAGGCCCGTCCCGTGCTGCTGCACCGGCCGCACTGCTGCTGCTCGCGCAACAGCGACCGACGCGACTGTTGCTGACGCAACAGGCGATGAATCGGCACGTGCGTCGCGCCTCCCGCGCGATGCCCGCGCCGCGTGCAACCGCGCCGTTTCCGCTCACTGGCCCGGAACTTGCAACGTTGACTGGCCCGCGCGTGCGACACCGACACCGTGCGCGACCGGGCTTCAACCATGCTTACGCAGAGAGGGAATCTCACCCATGACAGACAGGCCCGATTCGTCATCGGACAAGCAGCAGACGTTCTGGTACGCCCGATCGCCCGTGCCGACCCCGCTCGGCATCGCCGTGCATCTCGGCTGGCTCAACGGCGAGACGTCGGCCGACGGCGTCGCGATCCGCTCGCCGCGCGGCGCCACGCGGCACGACGTGTCGTCGATCAGCGATCACACGCTCGCGCAGTCGTTCCGCCAGGGCGGCAGCATCCCCGCGATGTGGGCGCGCTCGAACGGCGCGAATACGCGCGTGATCGGGCTGTCGTGGGTCGACGAATCGCAGTTGATCCTCGCGCGGCCCGAGTCGGGCATCCGCTCCGTGAAGGCATTGCGCGGGCGGCGCATCGCGATCCCGAGCCGCCCCGACGACCGCATCGACATCTTTCGCGCGTCGGCGCTGCGCGGCTTCAGCAACGCGCTGAGCCTCGACGGGCTGACCACGCGCGACGTCGAATGCGTCGACGTGCGCGCACGCACGCTGCAGGCCGTCGGGCCGGCGCGCGCGGCGGACCTGTTCGCGTCGCCGCACGGCTTCTCGAGCCGCGCGCTGTACGCGGCCGAAGCCGGCGCGCTGCTGCGCGGCGAGGTCGACGCGATCTACGTGAAGGGCTCGACCGGCCTCGAGATCGCGCAGCTGATCGGCGCGCACGTCGTGATCGACATCGGCTTTCATCCGGAGCGCTCGATCCGCAACAACAACGGCACGCCGCGCCCGCTGACCGTCAACGCCGACGTGCTCGCGAACCATCCGGACATCGTCGCCGGCTTCCTGAAGCTCGTGGTCGCCGCCGGCGACTGGGCCGGCACGCATCCCGACGAGACCGCCCACTACGTGGCCGGCGAAACCGCGTCGTCGATCGACTGGGTCCGTGCCGCGTACGGCAACCAGCTGCACCGGCATCTCGGCGTCAACCTCGACGACGAATCGGTCGCCGCGCTCGACGACTTCAAGACGTTCCTGCACGACCAGGGTTTTCTGGAAGCCGACTTCGACGTCGCCGACTGGATCGACCCGCGCCCGCTCGCCGACGTGCTGCTGCCGTCGTTGCAGAAACGCGCGTGAGCCCCTTTTCCGCCTACTGTTCCGGACCATCATGAAACCCACGCTCTCCCTCGTCTCGCTGCGTCGCTCGCTGCGCGCGCTGTTCGCCGCGCTGCCGTTCGCCACGGCATCGCTCGCCACATCGGCCGCGCATGCGGACGACGCGCCCAAGGTCGTGCGGATCGCCGTCGTCGCCTATTCGAGCGGCGGCAAGACGCAATACGCGGGCGCGTCCGCGCTGATCGACGCCGACAAGTCGCTCGAGAAGGCGCTCGCCGCGCGGCATGTGAAGCTGCAATGGGTGCCCGTGTCGACCGCGGCGGTCGGCACGCTCGTGAACGAAGCGTTCACGAACGGCAGCATCGATTTCGCGGGCTACGGTGACCTGCCGTCAGTCGTCGTCAACGCGTCGGGCACCCACACGCGCCTGATCGTGCCGGGCGGTGTCGGCAGCAACACGTATCTCGTCGTGCCGGCCGGCTCGACCGCGAAGTCGATCGTCGATCTGAAAGGCAAGCGCATCGCGCTCAATCGCGGCCGGCCGTGGGAAGTCACGTTCAGCAAGCTGCTCGCCGAGAACGGGCTGAAGCTGTCCGACTTCAAGATCTACAACCTCGACCCGCAAGCCGGTGCGGCAGCCGTCGCGGCGGGCCGCGTCGACGGCTTCTTCACGCTGTCCGACGCGTATTCGCTCGTCGACAAGAACGTCGGAAAGATCATCTGGTCGACCAAGACCGCGCCCGACGACTGGAAGATGCGCGCGGAACTGTGGGCGTCCGACGATTTCGTGCGGCGCTACCCCGACATCACGCAGCTCGTCGCGACGGCCTACGTGCGTGCCGCGCACTGGATCTCGCAGCCGCAGAACCGCGACGCGTACGTGAAGATCCTGAGCGCGTCCGGCCAGCCGGAAAGCGTCGTGCGCCGCGAATACGCGGATGAGGCGACACCGTGGAAGGAGCAATGGACACCGCTCTTCACGCCCGCGCTGACCGGCCACTACCGCGACGTCATCGCGTACAGCCGCCAGGCCGGCCTGACGTCCACGCCGGTCGACGTGAACGCGCTGCTCGCGCCGACGTTCGTGTCGACCGCGCTCAAGCAGCTCGGGCTCGACGGCTACTGGCGTGCCGACGCGGCGCGCGTCGCGAGCCGTTGATGCCGATGCATGCCCTCGCGTCGAACGGCACGCGCGCGCTCCGTCTGCCCGGCATTGCACGGCTCGGCGGGCTCGCGCTGTGGTGGGCCACGCCCGTCACGTTCGTCGCGCTGTGGTGGCTCGCGAGCGCGCAGCGCTGGTTCCCGCCGCAGCTCGTCGTGCCGCCCGAACGGCTCTCGGCAACGCTGCGCACGCTGCTCGACACCGGCGAACTGCGCGACAACCTGCTGATCACGCTGCATCGCCTCGCGCTCGGCTTCGCGATCGGCGCGACCGGCGGCGCCGCGTTCGGCATCCTGCTTGCGCGCAACCGGCTGTTCGCCGACTACCTGCGGCCGACGTTCGACCTGCTGCGGCAGGTGCCGACGCTCACGCTGATTCCGCTGCTGATCCTGCTGATCGGCGTCGACGAGCCGCTGAAGCTCGTCGTCGTCGGCAAGGCCGTGTTCTTTCCGGTCGCGCTGGCCGCGTACACGGGCGTGCACGACGCGCCGCGCGACCTCGTCGAGATGGCGCGGCACTACGGGCTCGGCCGCTTCGCGCTGCTGCGCGACGTGCTGCTGCCGGCCGCGTTGCCGCCGCTGCTGACCGGCGTGCGGATCGCACTCGCGCGCGCGTGGCTCGCGCTCGTCGCGGTCGAGCTGCTCAGCGCCGACAGCGGGATCGGCCAGATGATGGAACTGGCGCGGCAGATGCTGCGGCTCGACGTCGTGCTCATCGACGTCGCGGTGATCGGGCTGATCGGCTTCGCGATCGACCGGTCGATCGCACTCGTGCAACGCTACGCATTGCGCTGGCAGACGCCCGCGCGCTGAACGGACAGGTTTCTGAATGACCCTCGCCAAGCCCCCCTTCTCGATCGCCGCGCTGCGCCGTCGTGCGCGCGGCCTCGTCGTGCCGGCCCTGCTGGTCGCCGCGTGGCAATACGCGTCGTCCGGCGATGCGGCCCATCAATACGCGTTCGTGCCGTTGCAGCAGGTTGGCGCCGCACTCGTCGAACTCGCACGCAGCGGCGAACTCGCGACCGATCTCGGCGCGAGCCTGCGCCGCACGACAGTCGGCCTGGTAGCCGGTGTCGCGTTCGGGCTCGTGTTCGGCGCTGCGATGGCGCGCTCGACGCTTGCGCGCAAGCTCGGCGAACCGGCGTTCCAGGCGCTGCGCTACGTGCCGCTGCTCGGACTGATTCCGCTGTTGAGTTTATGGGCCGGCACCGGCGAATTCGCAAAGGTCTTCATCATCGCGCTCGCCGCGTTCTACCCGATGACCACCGCCAGCTTCGACGGGCTGCGCCGCGTCGATCCGCGCTACGTCGAACTCGCGCAGTCGTATCGCCTGACGCGCATCGGCCTGTGGCGCGACGTGCTGATCCCGGGCGCGTTGCCCGACCTGTTCGCGGGCGTGTTGCAGGCCGTGCCGTTCGCGTGGATCACCGCGACCAGCAGCGAGCTGCTGTTCAATGCGGGCGCGGGGGTCGGCAGCCTGATGCAGAACGCGCAGGCGGGCGCACGCGCCGACGTGTTGCTGGTCTGCGTGCTGGGCGTGACGGCGCTCGCCGTCGGCATGAGTGCGCTATGCGAGCGGATCGCGCAGCGCGCGCTGCGCCGGCGCGATCACGCCTGACGGCGCAGCCGCGCGTCGGCGTCGCCCGCGTCGCGCGGCTTCAGGATGCCAAGCTGCGCGAGCCGCGCGCGCACGATGTTGCGCGACTGGTCGAGCAGGCGCGACATGCGCAGCTGGTTATGGTCGCTGTAGTCGAACACGCTGCGGTAGACGGTGTCCTCGATGTGCTGCCAGAGCGCCGGCGTGCCGAGATCCAGCAGCTCGATCACCGCGTGGCGCAGCGCATCGGTCGCTTCGGCCACATCGCGCGCACGGCGCGGCGGTGCCGCCGCCGTGGTGCGCGGATCGCCGGCATCGGACGCGAGCGACAGCGCGGAGAACTGCAGGTCGCCCACGTCGATCGCGCCGCCGGCGCAGATCAGCATCGCGTGGTGGATCACGTTCTCGAGTTCGCGAATGTTGCCGGGCCACGCGTGCGCATGCAGCCGGCCGCGCGCGGCGTCCGTCAGCGTCGGCGCGGCCACCCGCAGCCGCTTCGCATAGGTGTCGATGAAGTGCTCGATCAGCGGCGTAATGTCGCCGGGCCGCTCGCGCAACGGCAGCAGGCTCAGCTTCACGACGTTGAGCCGGTAGTAAAGATCCTCGCGGAAATTGCCTGCGCGCACCGCGGCTTCGAGATTCACGTTGGTTGCCGCGACGAGCCGCACGTCGATCTTCACGGTCTTGCGCGAGCCGACCGGCGTCACTTCGCGCTCCTGCAACACGCGCAGCAGCTTCACCTGCGCGGACAGCGGCAGGTCGCCCACCTCGTCGAGAAACAGCGTGCCGCGATTCGCGGATTCGAACCAGCCGGGCTGGCTGTTGATCGCGCCGGTAAACGCGCCGCGCTCGTGGCCGAACAGCTCGCTTTCGATCAGCGTCTCGGAGAATGCGCCGCAGTTGACCGCGACGAACGGGCCGTCGTGGCGCTCGCTCAGCGAATGCACGAGGCGCGCGATCAGCTCCTTGCCGGTGCCGCTCTCGCCGGTGACGAGTACGGTCGCGTCGCTTGGCGCGACGAGCTGGATGCGTTCGAGCAGCACCCGCGATTTGGGATCGTCGAAGGTCAGCGCCTTCGCACGAATCGTGATCGCATGCGAAGTCGGGTCCGGCAAGCTGAAGATGGCCATGGCACGACCGGCGTGTTGAACGGGAAAGGTTTGACGATAGCAAGGCGCGCGCCGGCCACGAACCAATTCATCGAGCTATCGGTATGACGGCGGCCGGATTGCGCCGGCCGCCGCGCGGCATCACGCGAGGCCGGTCATCTTCCATTGCTGCTCGAGCGCGCCCGGGCCGAATTCGAGCGAGCCGCCGAGCGGTTCCGCGAGCGCCTGGAAATACGCGGCTTCCTCGAGGATCAGGATGTACTTCGACACATCGAGGATCGATTTGCCCCAGAAGGTCGCGCCGCCGTTCGCCTCGATGATCGCCGGTACCTCGGGATCGCGGCGGATCGTATCGACGATGAAGCGCGGCTCGCCGGGACGGCGATCGACATACACCGGAATCTCGCGGGCACGCGTGTAGCGCGCGGCCGGCGCATAGCGGATCGGCAGCGGACGATGCGCACTCGCCCACGCGCCGAGGTACGGCCCGTGCACGTGGATCACGACGCCGACTTCCGGTACTTCACGGAACACGTCCGCATAGCGCGGCCCGTTGCCGCCCGCGCGCGCGTCGCCATGCAGCACGTCGCCGTCGAACGTCACGACGACGGGCTGGATCTCCTGCGACGCGGCCCACGGGCTCGGCGCCGACAGCGCGACGACGAGTTCCGTGCCCGGCACGCGCTGGAACGCCTGGAACGTATTGGTCGCGGACAGCGTGCGCGTGTCCTTCAGCACGCGCTCGGCCTGCGTGAATTCGCGCGTGGCGCGCTCGACGAATGCCACGAGCTCGCCGCTGTCGATGGTTGAGGTGACGGACATGAGGACGGTTTCCTTGATCGGGTAGATGGTTGGGCTCGCATCGCAACGCCGTAACACCGCGACGCACGGCCACCGGATCAGCAGCAATCGTGCCAGCCACGCAGGCACGCGTCGAAAGCCCACGCCACGGTGTGCGTGCGCGTTGCGCAACGCGCGCCGCACGCTCCACACGTGCGCTTCTGTTGCGGGAGCAACAGCACGCCGGCCCGGATTGCTGCGCGAAACGCAGCCGGTGCATGCGCGGACGGGCCGCCGCGCAACGCGAGGCCGGTCACACCGTGCGCCGCCTCTGCAACGCGTGCACTGGTTCGAAACTTGCGTCGTGGTCGGCCCGCGCCGCGCACTGTCCGGCGCGTCCGATCCGACTTCACCGACACCCATCCGACCATGACGCTTCTCCCCCTGCGCGGCTACACCGCGCGCACGCTGCTGGCTTCGGCGCTCGCCGTTGCGTCTCTCCTCTCGCACGCGGCTTCACCCGGCCACGTTCCTGCGCCCGACCCGCTGCAGGGCGACGGCCGCGTGTCCGCGTTCTACACGTGGGACCGCGACATTCCGGCGACGCCTGGCGCGCTGCTGCGCACCGAGCCGCTTCCGGCGACGCTCGGGCTCGCGAGCGCCGGGCGCCAGTTGCGCATCCTGTATGCGTCGACCGACGGTGTCGGCGGCCGCACGCCGATCGCCGTGTCGGGTGCGCTGTTCGTGCCGCGCGGCACGCCGCCGGCGGGCGGCTGGCCGATCGTCGCGTGGGCGCACGGCACGTTCGGGATGGCCGACATCTGCGCGCCTTCGTGGTTCGGCCGCTCGTATCGCGACGTGCGCTACCTGAACGCATGGCTTCAACAAGGGTTCGCGGTCGTCGCGACCGACTATCAGGGGCTCGGCACGCCCGGCCCGAATCCGCAGCTCAACAACCGCTCGAACAGCTACACGTTGCTCGACAGCGTGCGCGCGGTGCTCGGCGGCGTACCGGGCCTCGCGAACGAAGTCGTGCTCGTCGGTCAGTCGCAAGGCGGCTCGGCCGTGTTCGCGGCGGCCGGCTACGCGCCCGTCTATGCGCCCGAACTCGCGATCCGCGCGACCGTTGCCACCGGCACGATCTACAACGCATCGCCGGCCACGCTCGCGTCGCTGCCGAAGTTCGAGAGCGCCTACCGGCGCGATCCCGAGCGCGTCGATCCGACGCTCGCGTATCAGTTCTACTCGGTGCTCTCCGCGCAGCAGATCGACCCGTCGCTGCGCGCGGACGAGGTGCTGACCGAGCAGGCGTTGCCGATCCTCGAACAGGCGCGTATCAGTTGCCTCGCGTCGCTCGAGGACGACACGGCGCTCGCGCACCTCACGCACGCAAACACCGTGAAGCCCGGCGGCGATGCGCGGCTGAAGACATGGTGGGATGAGTACCTCAAATACCCGACGCTGAAGATCGCCACGCCCGTCTTCATCGGTGCGGGCGCGGACGACGGGCTCGCGCCGCTCGAACTCGCGCTCGCGAAGGACGCATGCGCGGCCGGCACGACCGTCGAGGCGCACCTGTATGCGGGCCGTGAGCACAACGGCACCGTGAACGCGTCGCTCGCCGATTCGATTCCGTTCGTGAAGCGCGTGCTCGCCGGCGAGACAATCCACCCGATCTGCACGCCCACCGCGCAGCAGGCCGTGTCGCAATAGCCGGCACTGCGCGCTTTGCACGACGGCGCGAATGCATTTCCGAATCCGTTATTGGATCGCGCCGCCGCGCATTTTTATACTCGTCAGCACTCTCTGCAAAAGAGTGCCAGCCAATTTCGACAGACCAGCACAGGACGAACCAATGAGCCTACGCCCCTTGCACGACCGCGTGATCGTGAAGCGACTCGACCAGGAAACCACCACCGCGTCGGGCATCGTAATCCCCGACAGCGCCGCGGAAAAGCCCGACCAGGGTGAAGTGATCGCCGTCGGCCCCGGCCGCAAGGATGCGGACGGCCAGCGCATCGTGCCCGACCTGCAGGTCGGCGAGCGCGTGCTGTTCGGCAAGTACGCGGGCCAGGCCGTCAAGGTGGACGGCAACGAGTTTCTCGTACTGCGCGAGGAAGACATCGTCGCGGTCGTCAATCAATAACGGAGCGCAATCATGGCAGCGAAGGAAATCATTTTCAGCGACGTCGCACGGTCGAAGCTGACCGAAGGCGTGAACATTCTTGCGAACGCGGTGAAGGTCACGCTCGGGCCGAAGGGCCGCAACGTCGTGCTCGAACGCAGCTTCGGCGCACCCATCGTCACGAAGGACGGCGTGTCGGTCGCGAAAGAAATCGAACTCGCGGACAAGCTGCAGAACATCGGCGCACAGCTCGTGAAGGAAGTCGCGTCGCGCACCAGCGATGCGGCCGGCGACGGCACCACGACGGCCACCGTGCTCGCGCAGGCGATCGTCCGTGAAGGCCAGAAATACGTCGCGGCCGGGCTCAATCCGCTCGACCTGAAGCGCGGCATCGACAAGGCCGTCGCCGCGGCCGTCGACGAGCTGAAGAAGATCAGCCGACCGACCACCACGAGCAAGGAAATCGCGCAGGTCGCGACGATCTCCGCGAACGGCGAGGAATCGATCGGCCAGCGCATCGCGGAAGCGATCGACCGCGTGGGCAAGGAAGGCGTGATCACCGTCGAGGACGGCAAGTCGCTCGCGGATGAACTCGATGTCGTCGAGGGGCTGCAGTTCGATCGCGGCTACCTGTCGCCGTACTTCATCAACAATCCCGAGAAGCAGATCGCCGAGATCGAAAGCCCGTACATCCTGCTGCACGACAAGAAGATCTCGAACATCCGCGACCTGCTGCCGGTGCTCGAACAGGTCGCGAAGTCGGGCCGGCCGCTGCTGATCATCGCGGAAGATGTCGAAGGAGAAGCGCTCGCGACGCTGGTCGTGAACAACATCCGCGGGATCCTGAAGACGGTGGCCGTGAAGGCGCCGGGCTTCGGCGACCGCCGCAAGGCACTCCTCGAGGACATCGCGATCCTCACCGGCGGGCAGGTGATCGCCGAGGAAACGGGCCTGACGCTCGAAAAGGCAACGCTCGCCGAACTCGGCCAGGCGAAGCGCATCGAGGTCGGCAAGGAAAACACGACCGTGATCGACGGCGCGGGCGATGCGAAGAACATCGAAGCGCGCGTGAAGCAGATTCGCGTGCAGATCGAAGAAGCCACGTCGGACTACGACCGTGAAAAGCTGCAGGAACGCGTCGCGAAGCTCGCGGGCGGTGTGGCGGTGATCAAGGTCGGCGGCGCGACCGAGATCGAGGTGAAGGAGAAGAAGGATCGCGTCGACGACGCGCTGCACGCCACGCGCGCGGCCGTCGAGGAAGGCATCGTGCCGGGCGGCGGCGTCGCGCTGATCCGCGTGCGGCAGGCGATCCGCGAACTGCAGGGCGCGAATGCCGACCAGAACGCGGGCATCAAGATCGTGCTGCGCGCACTCGAGGAACCGCTGCGCCAGATCGTCACGAACGCGGGCGAGGAAGCGAGTGTGGTCGTCGCGAAGGTGGCCGAAGGCTCGGGCAACTTCGGGTACAACGCGCAGACCGGCGAATACGGCGACCTCGTCGAATCGGGCGTGCTCGATCCGACCAAGGTCACGCGCACGGCACTGCAGAACGCGGCGTCGGTCGCGGGGCTGCTGCTGACGACAGATGCGACCGTGTTCGAAGCGCCGAAGGATGCGGCGCCGGCGGCGGCACCTGGCGGCCCGGGTGCGGGCGGGCCCGGGTTCGATTTCTGACGGTGTGGCGCGTGTGCCGGTTCGCCGGCACGCGCGCGACCTTGCAGACTCCCACTGCGCGTGGCGATGAAAGTCGTCACGCGCTTTTTTGCGTTCGATTGGCGAAAAAGAGCGGCGTGCCGGCCCGCCAGCGCGCTCGGGTAAGATGAACGCCCGTCCCGTCGCGCTGCCTTCCACGCCATGTCGACCACCGTCAACACCTTGCTGCCGCTTGCCGGCGTCCTCTTGCTGAGCGTCGCCAGCCCCGGCCCGAACTTCGTGATCGTCACGTCGACCGCGGTCGCGTCGCGCCGCGCCGGCGTGATGACGGGCCTGGGCCTGGCCGCCGCGTCCGGCACCTGGGCGGCGATCGCGATCGCCGGGCTGAGCCTGCTCGTCACGCATGTCGCATGGGTGCACACGGCGCTGCGGCTGGCGGGCGCCGCGTACCTGATCTGGCTCGGCCTGAAAATGATCGTGACCGCGCGCAAGCCGTTGCCCGTTGCCGCGCCGGCCGCCGCGTCCGACTGGCACGCCGCGAGGAAGGGCTATGTCGTCAGCATGACGAATCCGAAATCGGTCGCGTTCTACGGGAGCATCTTCGCGCTGATGGTGCCGGCCCATGCGCCGGCCTGGCTCGATCTCGCGGTCGTCGCGCTGTCGGTGGCAATCTCGGCCGCGTGGTACTGCACGATGGCGCTGCTCGCGTCGCACCCGTCGGTGCGCGCGCTGCTGGTTCGTCGCAAGGCCGTGCTCGATACGACGGCCGGCCTGCTGCTGATGGGGGTCGGCGGGCGGATGCTCGCCGGACGCTGATCCGCTGCGTTTCCGCACACGCAGGCACTCACGTTTCGAACCGCCACCACGCCCCACCATGCCGACCATACAAACCATTCTCGACGACTACGAACGCCTCGGCTGGACCGACAACGATCCGATGTCGCAGATGCTGGCGCTGCGGCACGACGACCCGGCGGCACTCGCCGACCTCGTGATCGCATCGTTCGATCGCGTGTTCCCGCACGCGACGTTCCTCGACGCCGCGCTCGATCTGATGGACGACACGGCTTTCGCGAAGGTCGCCACCGAAGCGTGGCAAGACATCCGCAACGGCGCTTGGAACGAACGGCTTGCGAGCGTGTTGTCGAGCGTGGCAACCCAGACACCGCAGATGTTTTCCGGTCACTGGGACATGCTCCTTGACGTTTCCACCACGAAGCAGTCGCCGAGCGTGTACCTCGAGGACAACGTGTGGCGGATGCTCGATCCGGCGACGGTCGAACGATGGCGCGGCCGGCTTGCCGACGTCCCTTCCGGCAGCAAGGCAGCGCATGCACGTGCCGTCGCGCTGCTCCATTCGCGACAGCCTGCCGCCGTTCGCGACGCGGCAGCGTGGTTGTTTCCGGACGATCCCGGGACGCGCGCCAACCGGCTCATGTCCGCCGGCTACGCTCAGGAACACGACACATTGCGCGCATTGCACGGCGAAACGCCGCTGCATATCGACTTCGGGCCGACGCTGGGCGCACCGATACTCCGCGCCCAGCCGAAATGGCAACGCGGGGTTCTCGCGCATCATGCAACCTGGCGCGCCGGCGATTCGCATCGACTGGACGCGCGCTTTGGCGGCGTATCGTCGCATCGATGCGGCCTGTGTCACGCGCCACTGCATCGGTTGCTGACACTGCCCCAACCCGCTGAAGCGGGCATCGACAGCTCAACGCCCGTGTCGTTCGACACCTGCCTGTCGTGTGTCGGCTGGGAGAGCGACGGCCCGATATTCCACCGCCACGACGACGCCGGCAACGCCTGTGCGCACCCGTCGCAGCAACGCGACGCCGCCATCCAGCCGGAATATACGGCGGCCCCGTTCGTGGAGGCCGACGTTGCACTCTTCGCCGCACCCGCACGCTGGACGCGGCAGGAATGGGGCCTGTCGAACAGCCGGCAGAACCTGAGTCGTGTCGGCGGCGCACCGTCGTGGGTACAGTCCGCGTGGTATCCCGACTGCCCGGATTGCGGCCGCATGATGTCATTCGTCATGCAGCTCGATTCCGGCCTTCCGCAAACGGACGGCAGCGAATGGCTGTGGGGCAGCGGCGGCGCAAACTACACGTTCTGGTGCGCGCCATGCCGCACCAGCGCGCATCTCTGGCAGTGCACGTAGTACACGGCGCGATCCCGCACGGACCACGCAACCTTTACGACCTTTTTACTTGCGCCCGCGCATGCGTTCACTAGAATGTGTTCGCAATCCATCCATCACCGAGTACGCACATGCGCATCCGAAGTCCTCGCCCTCCGAGTTGCTTTTCTGCCTGACAGGCAGGACGCCTGCGTCTCTCTGTTCCCGAGCCACCGTCCTGCCAGCAGGCGGACGGTGCGCGCCGTAGTCATCCCCGTGCACGCTTGAACACGACGTCGATGCGTTGATCGCGCATCGTGCGAGCAAGCGTATTCGGGCGGACAATCCCGTGCCACGACGCGCCATCGATCCGCCGCCCCGGCAACGATCGATTGGCCTGCCCGTATCCGACATGCCGATCCGGTCGAATTACTTTGCATACCTGATTTAACCAACGGAAGTTTCCGATACCGGAGCCCGGTCATGTTCGAGATCGACAAGCAGTACACCCGCGAATTCATCCATACCGCCTGTGGCGGCAGCAAGCAGGCCTTCCTGCCGACGAAAAACGGCAAGGTCGTGGCCGCCTGCCTGCGCACGGACCTCAACCCGCACGCGCCCGACGTGATCCTCTGCGACGGCAGCGCGTCCGCGCGAGCGGCCGGCAGGACGCTCGCCGTGCAACGCGATGCGATTCCGGTGTTCATCCGCATGGCAACCGACGCATACCGCTTCGTCGGCCAGTACGTCGTCAGCGAATCGCTCACCGCACCGCTCGACTGCGCGCCATACGTGCGCAACAGCAGCTTCACGCCCGGACAGATCTCGCGCGTGCTCAAGCTCGAGCGCTGCTGAAACACACGCGGGGCGCATCGCGCGCCCCGTCCCGGTCATCTTTCATACAGGAGCACTCATGCTTGGCCTGACGTTCTGGAAACACGTGATCGGTGCGCGGACCGATGCAATCCGCGATGACAGGGCGGCTGCACACGACCGGCACCGACGGGTGTCGAGAACGCTCGTGCTGACCAGCGCCGTGGTGGCGTTCGCGGCGATCGCGTTCGGCGCACCGGTGGTCGGCATTTCGGTCTTTCTGCTGACGACGCTGCCGTTCGTCCTGTCGGGTACCTGAAGCGGTGCGTATCGAACGCGTCGCGCACGCCGCGACGCAATCGATACACAATTTTAATGCCGGGCCCCCGCGTATCTGACACCGTCTTTACGCGGTTTTGTCTAGGATTTCCCTGTCATCCCGACACGGAGAGATCCGCATGCAAACGCAGCAGGCCGCCGCTGGCGGCCAACCCGACCTTCCCTACCGACGCGGCGGTGCACCGTTCGCGACCCGGCTGGCCGACGCCTGCCCAACGGACAACATCCTGCTCGACGTGCCGGTCGAAAGCGCGATCCAGTTGTTCGACCTCGTCGCGCGACATATCGAGCGCAGCAGTGGTGTCGCCGCGGAACGGATCAGGACCGAACTGATCAAGCGCGAACAGCTCGGCTCGACCGGCCTCGGCCAGGGCGTCGCGATTCCGCATGCGCGCGTCGACGGTTTCCGCTCGGCCGTCGCGCTGTTCGTCCGCGCGCAGTATCCGTTCACCTTCAACGCACCGGACAGCAAGCCCGTGCACGAATTCATCGTGCTGGTCCTGCCGAAACAAGACGATCGCGCACACCTCGAACTGCTCGCCGACGCGGCGCGGTGTTTCAGCGAACGCTCGTTCCGGCAGGCCTCGCGCGACGCGCAGACGCCCGACGAGATTCACCAGCTGATGCAACGCACGCATTGATGCCGCACCGTGCGGCGGCAGGCACTCCCTTCATCCATTCGGATTCCCATGTTCCCAGACCCTGAAAGTCCCACCCTTACGTCCCGTCGCGTGGCCGGACTCGCGCGCTCGCTACCGTTCATGCAGGCCCTGCACGGACAGACCGTCGTCATTGTCGAGGGCGGCACCGCGCGCGATGCGCGCGCCCGTCAGGCATTCGCGCAGGATGTCGCGCTGCTCTCACTCACCGGCGTTCGTCCGATCGTCGTCCAGGGTGTGCCGGGCACATCCGGTATGCAATCGGTCCACGCCGTTCACGCGGCGATGGCGGGCGTCAATCATGAACTGGTGCGCCTGATCGGCAGTCACGGCGCCAAGGCGATCGGTATCGACGGTCACGACGGCGGCCTGCTGGTGGCGCGCGCGGATTCCGACCGCAACGACACGAGCGCGGTCGCACGATTCGACGGCACCGCGCTGAACGCGTTTCTCGAGAACGGGCTGGTGCCCGTCGTGATGCCGGTCGCCCCGGACGCCGCCGGCCATGATCACCTGCTGCGCGCGGAACGGCTCGGCAGCCTCTTCGCGCAGCGCACGGGCGCCGTGACGCTGGTGATGATGGTTGAAAGCACGCTGTTGCGCGAACTCGACGAGCTCGCCGGGCTGTACGGCATCACGGAACTCGAGCAATGGCTCGCCGAGCATCCGGCCGCCACGGCGGCGCCCTGCGTGCGGGACGCGCTCGATGCGCTCGCGCACGGCGTGCAGAACGTCCATCTCGCCGATATCGGGCAACCCGAATCGCTGATCGACGAACTGCTGACGGAGGAAGGATCGGGTGTGGTGTTCTGCCGTCGCGGCAACACCGACCTGCTGTCGGAAACCCGCCGCTACTTCGCGGATTCGGCCAGCGTGCTGCGCGACGGCTTCAGCGTCGAGCAGAAACAGGTCGTGCGGTTCTGATTTTTGTAGCGATAGATCGTTTGCGGCGACCCGAACGGGCCGCCGCAAACGAACGACGTCAACGCCGCGTCGCAAGCCGCCGCACGACGCTCACCAGCGCATCGACTTCGTCGCACGTGTTGTAGAACGCGAGCGACGGCCGCACCGTTGCCTCGAGCCCGAACCGCCGCAGGATCGGCTGCGCGCAGTGATGCCCCGAGCGCACCGCGATGCCCTCTTCGTTCAGCGCCTGCCCGACTTCCTCGGTCTCATAGCCCTTCAGCACGAACGACAGCACGCTCGCCTTGTCGCGCGCGGTACCGACGAGCCGCACACCCGGCACTGGCGCGAGCACGCTCGTCGCATACGCGAGCAGGTCGTGCTCGTAGCGCGCGATGTTCTCGATGCCGACCCGGTTCACGTAGTCGAGCGCAGCACCCAGCCCCACCGCATCCGCGATGTTGCCGGTGCCGGCCTCGAACCGGTTCGGCGGCGGCTGGAACACCGTGCGCTCGAACGTCACGTCCGCGATCATGTTGCCGCCACCCTGCCACGGCGGCATGTCGTCGAGGATCGCGCGCTTGCCGTACACGACGCCGATCCCGGTCGGCCCGTAGATCTTGTGCCCGGAGAACACGAAGAAATCCGCATCGAGCGCCTGCACGTCCACGCGCATGTGCGAGATCGACTGCGCGCCGTCGACGAGCGCCTTCGCGCCGGCACGATGCGCAAGCTCGACGATTTCCTTCACCGGCACGACCGTGCCGAGCGCGTTCGACACCTGCGTGACGGACACGATCTTCGTGCGGTCGTTGAGCAGCTTCCGGTATTCGTCGAGCAGCACCTGCCCCGAATCGTCGACCGGAATCACGCGCAGCTTCGCGCCCTTGAGCGCAGCAAGCTGCTGCCACGGCACGATGTTCGCGTGATGCTCGAGATGCGACACGATGATCTCGTCGCCTTCACCGACGTTCTGCACGCCCCACGTCTTCGCGATCAGGTTGATCGCCTCGGTCGTGCCGCGCACGAACACGATTTCATCGGGCGACGATGCGCCGATGAAACGCCGCACGGTGTCCCGCGCATGCTCGTACGCGTCCGTCGCGCGGCCGGCCAGCGCATGCGCGGCGCGGTGGATGTTCGAGTTCTCGTGCGCATAGAAATACGCGAGCCGATCAATCACGGCCTGCGGCTTGTGGGTCGTCGCTGCGTTGTCGAACCACACGAGCTGCTTGCCGTTCACGCGCTCCTGCAGGATCGGGAAATCGCGGCGGATCGCGTTCACGTCGAACGGCGGGTGCGCGCCGCGATGCAACTGGCCTTGCGGCTCGGCTGCATGCGCATCGTCGATGAAGTACCGCGGCACGTCGGCGCCCGATGCACGCGACACCGGCACGTCGCGATGCACGGCGAGCAGCTCGCGCAGCGCGTCGTCACCCGGCAGCCCGAACGCTTCCGGCGACGCAAGACCGTTCGACGGCACCACGATGTCCTGCGGCGTCGCCTGCCAGCCCTGCAGCGAACCGTCTGTGAAGTAGTACGGCGATGCCTTCGCCGCGCCTTCCGGTGCCGGTGCATTCACCTGCGGCACGCCGAGCGCCGCGCCGCCGACGCGTGGTTCGAGCGCCGGTGCGATCGACACGGCGTTGTCGGGCAGCCCGTTCTGCGCGGCCGCATGCGGCGCGAGCGCGGGTGCGCGGTTGCCGAGCGACAGCACGTGGGTCGGTGCGGACGGCGCAAGGTTCGCACCGGGCACCTTCCCTTGCGGAAGCGCGAGACCCGGCACGCCGGTGCCTGTGCCGCCCGGCCCCGCGAGCGGCGAGCCGCCCGGTACCGGGTTGCTGACCGACGCGAGGATCGGCGCGGCAGCCGGCAATGCCGACGGCACACCGCCCACCGCGCCGCTGCCGGCCGACAGCCCGGGCGCGGTGGCCTGCCCGGGCGGCGTCGCGAAGAACTCGGACGCGAGCCGCGCAAGCGTCGCCGGGTCGGGCAAGCCGGCCGGCAGCGGCGCGTGCGGCAGCGCGAGCGCGTCGCCGCCGGCCAGGCCGGGATTAACGGTAGGTGTCGGGATAGTCATGGAACTTGGCGATTTCGACGTCATCGAGGACAGCCAGCGCATCCGGCGAATGGACCGCGAGCGAGCAATACAGCGAGATCAGGTACGACGCGATCGCCTGGTTGTTGATCCCCATGAAGCGCACCGACAGGCCCGGTCCCTGCTCGCCCGCGACACCCGGCTGATACAGGCCGACCACGCCCTGCCGCTTGTCGCCGACGCGCAGCAGCAGGATCTTGGTCTTGCCGTCCGCGACCGGCACCTTGTCCGACGGAATCAGCGGAATGCCGCGCCACGTGAGGAACTGCGAGCCGAACAGGCTGACCGTCGGCGGCGGCACGCCGCGCCGCGTGCATTCGCGGCCGAACGCGGCGATTGCGAGCGGGTGCGTGAGGAAAAACGCGGGTTCCTTCCACACCTTGGTCAGCAGCTCGTCGAGATCGTCCGGCGTCGGCGCGCCCGTCAGCGGGAAGATCCGCTGGTCGTCGGTCACGTTCGCGAGCAGCCCGTAGTCGGGGTTGTTGATCAGCTGGCTTTCCTGCAGCTCCTTGATCGTCTCGATCGTCAGGCGCAGCTGTTCCTTGATCTGGTCGTGAGGACTGCTGTAAAGATCGGAGATCCGCGTATGCACGTCGAGCACCGTGCTCACCGCGTTCAGGAAGTATTCGCGCGGTTGTTCCTCGTACGGCACGAAGGTCTGCGGCAGCACGCTTTCGTCCTCGAGCTGCGTGCACGCGGCACGCACGGCTTCCGGGTTCTTCACCTGGTTCAGCCGGTAGATGCCGGCCTCGACCGGCACCCATTGCAGCAGGTGGGTCAGCCAGCGCGGCGTGATCGTGGAAAGCTGGGGGACGGTCTTGGTAGCGTTCGCTAGTTGGCGGGCGGCGTGATCGCTCAGCGCGGCCGTGCCGCTTGCAACGGTCGACATGTGTGGCTCCGGGTTCTTAAGATGAAAAACGGGATTGCTTATGACGCTCGGTGATTATCGGAAGCACGCACCTGCCGGCTCAACATGCTATAGCCGTCATGTCGCGTGCAACCGAAAGGGAAACGAAACCGGGCGGCCTCAGGTGACGTACACGCCCGGCAGCAGCGTCGAGATCGACACGTCGAACGCGCGCGCGATCTTGTCGGCCGTGACGATCGATGCGATCGCCTCGCCGCGCTCGATCTCGCCGACATACGAGCGATTCAGCCCCGCATGCTCGGCCAGTTGCTCCTGCGACCACGTGCGCGCTTCGCGCAGCTTGCGCACGTTGGCGCCGAAGTGATGGATAAGGTTGCTCATCGCGCCTCCTAGGCGACACGCGCCGCCGCGCGCGGCGCGGCGTTCGCTTCGCTGCGCAGCACCGCCTGCGTGATGTTCGCGCCGGCCGGCACGTCCTGCGTAAGCCACACGTTGCCGCCGATCACCGCGCCGCGCCCGATCGTCACGCGGCCGAGGATCGTTGCGCCCGCATAGATCACGACGTCGTCCTCGACGATCGGATGGCGTGCGAGCCCCTTCTCCAGATGGCCGGCCGCATCGCGCGGAAAGCGCTTCGCGCCGAGCGTGACGGCCTGGTACACGCGTACGCGCTCACCGATGATCGCGGTTTCACCGATCACGACGCCGGTGCCGTGGTCGATGAAGAAGCCCGCGCCGATGCGCGCGCCCGGATGAATGTCGATGCCCGTCTCCGCGTGTGCCTGCTCGGCGATGATCCGCGCGAGCAGCGGCAGGCCGAGCCCGTACAGTTCGTGCGCGAGCCGGTGGTGGATCATCGCGAGGATGCCGGGGTAGCACAGCAGCACCTCGTCGACGCTGCCGGCCGCCGGATCGCCGTGGAATGCGGCCAGCACGTCGCTGTCGAGCAGCCGGCGAATCTCCGGAAGCCGCGCGGCAAAGGATTGCACGGCCGACGAAGCGACGACGTCGACGGTATCGACCGGCCCGTCGGTGTGACGCTGGCGCGCCGCATAGCGCAATTCGAGCGTCACCTGCGCTAGCAGCGCGTTCAGCGCCGCGTCGAGCGCATGGGCCACGTGGAAGTTCTCGCTCTCCTGGCGCAGGTCGGGCGGCCCGAGCCGCATCGGGAACAGCACGCCCTTCAGCGCGCCGATGATTTGCGCGAGCGCCTCGCGCGCCGGCAAGTCCCGCCCGCCCGGTTCAAGCGAGCGCCGCTGCTTCTCGCGCCATGCGCGGCGCACGGTCTGCAGCGATTGAACGATGTCGTCGATGTCGAATGCGGCCATGCTGCGTTCTCCCTGTAACGGCCGTGAATCAGTCCTGCGCCCACGGCAGGCCGCGAAAGCGCCAGCCATTGCTGCCGCCGCGATGCTGCCGCTCGTCGAGGTCGCCCTCGAACCCTTCGAGCACGTTGAATACCTGCGTGAAGCCCCCCTTCGTCGCGGCCTCGGCCGCCTGCGCCGAGCGGTTGCCGCTACGGCACAACAGCAACACGACGGCCGTCTTGCCCGTCTTCGCTTCCAGTTCGCGCACGAAGCGCGGGTTGCGTGTCAGGCTCGTGCCCGTTGCCCACGGCACGTGCAGCGACTCCGGTACGTGGCCGACGAATTTCCGTTCCTCGGCGGTGCGCACGTCCACCAGCACCGCATCGCCGGACGAGAACAGCGCCCACGCCGCTTCCGGCGCGACGCCGCCCGCATAGGGCGTGCCGGCCGCCGCAGCGGCCGTGCGCGCGTCTTCGAGCACCTGCTGCGCAGCGGTTCGTTCTTCCAATGCAACCGTCATGACACTTCCTTGTTTTCGTTGATTCGTATGACCAAAAACACCGGGAATGCGGCCGTTGCAGCTTGCGTGCTGTCTATAGCCGTCAGCGCCACTATGCGAGCGAGCAAGGGCAAGCAGAACCAATAAAAATTCATTTCCTAATCAGCGGCACGAGGAATGCAATAGCAGACGCGCGCTATCGGGGCGGGTTCGCTGGCGAGGAGGACAGGCGGAATGGTGACCGTTCGATGTCACGCATCGAAGGACTTTGAAAGGTGTTGCGGGAGGCGATCGACGCGGCGGGCGGCGCGTTGCAATGGAATTCGAAACGGAGTGCAAGCGCGAACGCGCATGCAGGGACGACTGATGACATCCGACTGGCTGGCGGAATGCATCGGCACGATGCCGGTCGGGCATCGCCGATGCATTCGCTTGTCCGTCAACCGGTCACTGCACCGGGTCGACTGGCGCGACCGGCACGCCACCCGCTTCGATATCGCGCCCCGCGAGCAGGCACAGATCCTCGCGATGATGCGCGGCAACCACCTGCACGCCAACCGGTACGCCGTTATGGCGCCGCGCTTCCCCGGCGAAAGCGCGGCGCCTCATTCACTTACTGCGTATCCTGCTTCGCGCGCTCGGCGGCCGCGATGATCGCGTCGGCCACGGCCTTCGGCTGGCTCAGCATCGCGACATGGCTGCCGTTCACGCGTGTGACCGTCGCGCCGATCCGCTTCGCCATCGCTTCCTGCAGCTTCGGGTCGATCATCCGGTCCTGCGTCGCGACGACGAACGACGACGGCTTCGCATGCCATGCGGCCTGCGTGACCTTCTCCGAGAGGCAGCCGCCATACCACGGCCCCTGGGTCGCCGCGACGATGCGCTGCTGCGCGGGCGGCAGGTCCGGCGCGAAATCCTGCGCGATCGCCTTGTCCGACAGCGTGGCGAAACCGCCCGCGTCCTTGCGCAGCTCACCGGCCCACGCTGGCGCCGGCAGCCCCTGCGTGACGTCTGCGATCGACTGGCCGTTGTCGGGCGCGAACGCAGCGACGTACACGAGCGATTTCACCTTGTCGTCGTTGCCCGCGTCGCTGATCACGACGCCGGCCCACGAATGGCCGACCAGCACGACCGGCCCGTTCTGCGCGTCGATCGTGCGCTTCGTCGCGGCCGCATCGTCGGCGAGCGAGCTCAGCGGATTCTGCACCGACACCACGTGCAGCCCGCGCGCCTCGAGCAGCGGAATCACGCGGTTCCAGCTCGACCCGTCGGCGAACGCGCCGTGCACGAGCACGACGTTCGTGCCCTTCAGGTCGTCCTGCGGCGCGGCCTGCGCCGCGATCGCACCGAACAGTCCGCCGATCACCGCGGCGGATACCAGAACGCGTTTCGTCAAACCGGCCATCGTCATGCTCCTATCTGTGTCGTGTTATTCAAATGAAGTGCTGCATGGGCGACCGCGCCTCCATGCAGCAGGCGTGGCACCGGATCACGAATGCGCGTACAGGCCGTCCGCGGCGTTCCGTGCGGAACGCGATTGGGCCGTGTCGCGATGGCTGGCCGGCGTCGACGCATCGGCCACGTTGTCGCCTTGCGACTTCGACGGACCGTTCTGGTCGGAACGCGCGACCTGCAACGCGGCGGCGATGTCTTCCGGGTAATGCGGTTCGCTGCGGGCCGGGTTGTAGCCGGCCTGTTCCAGGCGGACGAGTTCGGCGCGCACGTCGGCGCGCGTCAGGCCGTGGCCGGTATCGGCGAACGACAAGGCGGGGATGGCGGCGAGGACGGCAACGGCGAGGAGTCGAGCGGCTTTCATGAGGGTGCTCCTTGAAGGAAGGTAGTCAGTCGATCATTCGGCATCCGATCCAGTTCGTCTGGCATCGAACGTTTCCTGCATGTCGACAGTAGAACCCGCGCACGTATCTGCCATGTTTCCGGAACCGGGGCTTTCTGCATGCCAGTTTGTCAGAAGCGGCCGCGGATACACGGCGATACAAACCCGGCTGCCGCATCGTTCACCGCCCTTTCCGATGAAGTGCTCCGCCAACGCACACCCACCATGAAAAAAGGCGTGCCACGCACGGCACGCCTTTCCGTCAAGCCCATCAAACCCCGCACGTTACGGCGCAAGCCGCGTGAACACGTAGTCGTGATTCCTCACCCGCGCCTGGTGGCACGCAAAGCACGTCTGATGCTGGCCGATATCGGCCGGCACGCCGTTGATGAAGCGCCCGAAGCCCCAGCCGCCCGTCGACGCATAGCGGCGCGAATCCTTCACCATCACCTGCACGGTCGTCGCCTGGCCGGGCACCGTGGCCGGCGCGAACTCGTCGGACTGCTTGCGCTTGTACGCGAGCTTCACGAGGATCGTGCCGTCCGGGAACGGCAGCGTCGCCTGTTCGAGCGCACGGATCGCGACGGGATTGCCGAGCACCACGCGCAGTTCATCGAGGGGGGCGGCTTCTTCGGCCGGCGCGACCATTTCCCACTTCCGGTAGCCGGGCGGAATCGTCACGCCGTAGATCGGCGACGCGGCCGCGGCCGGCTTCGGCTGCTCCGCGAACGCGGCCGGGCCGCTCGCCGACAGCGCACCGGCCAGCAACACGCCCGCGACCAACACACGCCGCGCGCCGCGATGCACGCCGCCCACGCGAGCCCGCCTCACAGATGCTCCACTTGCAGGATCGCATCGGCGAACGCCTGCGGCGCTTCCTGCGGCAGGTTGTGGCCAATCCCGCCGGTGATCGTCCGGTGCTGGTACTTGCCCGTGAACTTCTTCGCGTAAGCGGCCGGTTCCGGATGCGGCGCGCCGTTCGCGTCGCCTTCCATCGTGATCGTCGGCACCGTGATCGCGGGCCCGGCTGCGAGACGCCGTTCGATGTCGTCGTATTGCGCCTCGCCCTTCGCGAGCCCGAGGCGCCAGCGATAGTTGTGGATCACGACGGCCACGTGATCGGGGTTCTGGAACGATGCCGCCGAGCGTGCGTAGGTTTCGTCGGAGAACTGCCACTTCGGTGACGCGAGTTGCCAGATCAGCTTGTTGAACGCGTCGCGATTCGCGGTGTAGCCGAGTTCGCCGCGCTCGGTCGTGAAGTAGAACTGATACCACCACTGGAATTCGGCCTGCGGCGGCAGCGGCTTGCGGTTCGCCTCCTGGCTGCCGATCAGGTAGCCGCTCACCGATACCAGCGCCTTCACGCGCTGCGGCCACAGCGCCGCGATGATGTCGGCCGTGCGCGCGCCCCAGTCGTAGCCGCCGAACACCGCGCGGTCGATCTTCAGCGCGTCCATCAGCGCGACGATGTCGACGGCCGTCACGGCCTGCTGGCCGTTGCGCACCGTGTCGGCCGAGCGGAACGTCGTCGACCCGTAGCCGCGCAGGTACGGCACGATCACGCGATAGCCGGCCGCGACGAGCAGCGGCGCGACTTCCGCATAGCTGTAGATGTCGTATGGCCAGCCGTGCAGCAGGAACACGACGGGGCCGTTCTTCGGCCCGAGGTCCGCATACCCGACGTTGAGCACGCCCGCGTCGATCTGGTGAATCGTGCCCAGCGACGCGACGCCGGCCGAGCGCTTCGTCGCCGGCGCATCGGGCGCCGACTGCGCATGCGCGAGGGCGCTGAAGCCGAGGTCGGCGAGGCTCAGGCTTGCCAGCGTCGTACCGAGGATCAGGCGGCGGCGGGTGTTCACGGTTTCAGGCATGACTCGTTCTCCATTGTCGATCGCTACGGAAGGGGCCCGCGGCACGTGCGGGCACTCGGGAATCGGCGTTCTCGGTGGCGGTGCAGGCACTGCGCCGCCGTGTGAATCGCTTCACCGGATTTATATCCGATCCATCCAGAGGCTTTGTATCCCAACGTATCTGTGTGCGAACACGACACACGACGATTCAAAAAAGGGGCGAAGAACGACGCTTTCGGGCTACCGCAAGGCGCCATCGGCCCCGTGGCGTTGGCGTTGGCGTCGGCGTCGGCGTTGGCGTCGGCGTCGGCGTTGGCGTCGGCGTCGGCGTCGGCGTCGGCACCGAAACAACCCGGCAATCGCGGGCCTATGTTCGCGTCGTGGAAATGTGTGGTCGCCCCCGTCCGTGCCACCGATTGCCCGATTACGGCGATACTCCGGGTATCGGGGCGACAACCCATTCGACTTCAGGTGATCAATTTGACTGACGCCAATGAATCAGGCGCACTCCAGCCAATGGAAGCCGCTCGGCAGCCGCCACTCTGGCTCGCGACAATCTGGACCCTACTCGGGCTTGCGGCGCTGGCGCTCGCAGGATTGTCCGGCTACTCGGCGGGGTACTGCGGGCAGCTCGGTGATGCACTGCTCTGGACCGTGTACCTCGCGGGTTCAGCGGTTCTGATCGCCTTCATCGACTATCCGCACGATGTATTGATCGGACTCGTTGCCTGTATCGTAGTCGCCGCGATCGCCCGGCGTCTTCAATGGTTCAGGGTGACGTGGATAGAATTCCTGGTCGCGCTGACCGTTGTCTTCTTTGCCGCATCGATCGTGATGCGGTTGATGGGTTCACATGGTGCATGCAGCGTTCTGTGAGATGCATGCCATCGCTGCTCGACTGCTGACGTGACGACTACCACTTGATTCGCAAGTGTCAGCATGTTCAAGAACGCGGACCACACAACCCATGACTCGCGCTCACCGTTCAAACCGCGCTTGTGCGCGACACAGTGACCGGCCGCGATATGGCCGGAGCATCTTGCTGCGCGTCCCGACACC
The DNA here is from genome assembly GCF_020419825.1 of Burkholderia sp. AU30198. Taxonomy (NCBI): domain Bacteria; kingdom Pseudomonadati; phylum Pseudomonadota; class Betaproteobacteria; order Burkholderiales; family Burkholderiaceae; genus Burkholderia; species Burkholderia sp. AU30198. Next base: position 27,026 of record NZ_JAIZSA010000015.1, read on the forward strand.
GCACCGGCTCCGGCCATGCAAAGCCGTTCACTCCTTCCGATCCGGCAGGATATGCGCACGAATCGAGCGCCCCCGCCACGATATGTGGTCGATCCGCTCGCGCAGCGTGTAGATCGCGACCGACGACAACGTATTGAACCTGAGCAACGCGATGGGGTCGCCAATCCCGGCCGGCACGCGCTCGATCGAATCGAACAGCGGGAATCCATGCCGTTTCAGGAACGCGCCGACTTCGTCGTCGCGTGCGTGTTCTTCGACGTTGACCAGCAGTAGTTCGGCCATGACGGCTCCTTTCCTTGTACGTCCGTCCGTCACCGGATCAACCGGCGCGTATGCTGCGCGATCATCAGCTCTTCGTTGGTCGGGATCACCCACGCCGGTACGCGACTCGACGCCGTCGCGATCAACGGCCCGTCCGTGCGGTTCGCTGCGACGTCGATCTCGACGCCGAGCCAGGCCGCGCGGCGCAGCACGCCTTCGCGAATCGCCGCCGCGTGCTCGCCGATCCCCGCCGTGAAAACGATGGCGTCGATGCCCTCCATCGCGGCGGCAAGCGAACCGAGTTCGCGCGCGATGCGGTAGACGTACAGCTCGATCGCGAAGCGCGCGTGCGGATCGTCGCTCGCGAGCAGGGTGCGCATGTCGCTCGACAGGCCGGACACCCCGAGCAACCCGGAGCGCCGATACAGCAGATCCTCGACGGCGCGCACGTCCATCCCGAGTTCGTCCATCAGGAACAGCACGACGCCCGGATCGAGGTTGCCGCAACGCGTGCCCATCGGCAATCCGTCGACCGCCGTGAACCCCATCGTGCTCGCGACGCTCTTGCCCGCCACGAGCGCACACATGCTTGCGCCGTTGCCGAGGTGGGCGACGACCGTGCGCCCGCGCGCCGCCTGCGGCGCAACGTCGGGCAGCACGCTCGCGATGTATTCGTACGAGAGCCCGTGGAAGCCGTAGCGGCGCACGCCCCGGCTGGTGATCGACTCGGGCAGCGCAAACGCCTGGGACACCGTGGGCTGCGTGCAGTGGAACGCCGTGTCGAAGCAGGCCACCTGCTCGATACCGGGCTGCACCGCTTCGAGGATGCGAATCGGCGTCAGGTTGTGCGGTTGATGCAGCGGCGCGAGCGGCGTGAGTTTTTCCAGCTCGGCGACGATCTCGGGCGTGACGCGGACCGGGCCGCTGAAGCGTTGCCCGCCGTGCACGACGCGATGGCCCACCGCGGCGAGACGGTGCCCTTCCTGGTGATCCTCCAGGAACGCGGCGATCTGCTCGAGCCCTTCGTGATGGCCGAACGTATCGCCGCCGGCCCATTGCCGCTCGTGACGCTCCGCGTGACGGTCGACGGCGCTGAAGTGCGCGGTGGCCGTATACAGGCCGTCGACCTGGCCGTGCACGATCAGCCCGAGCGTGTCGCCCTGCACGTCGAATGCGGAAAACTTGATGCTCGACGAGCCGGCATTCAACACCAGAATCACGTCTGCCATGGCGTCACCCCGCGCGCCTGGCCGCTTCACGCTGCACGTTCGCGACAAGCATCGCGACCGCACAGGAAGCCAGCCGGGTGATCAACGAATCGGCACGACTCGTCAGGATGATCGGCACGCGCGCGCCGAGCACGATCCCCGCCGCGTCCGCGCCGGCCAGGAACGACAGGCTCTTGGCGAGCATGTTGCCGGCTTCGAGATCCGGCACCATCAGCACGTTCGCGTGCCCGGCCACCGGCGAATCGATCTGCTTGATGCGCGCGGCCTCGGGATCGATCGCGTTGTCGAGCGCAAGGGGGCCGTCGACGAGCGCGCCGGTAATCTGCCGCCGGTCCACCATCTTGCACAGCGCGGCGGCTTCGAGCGTCGACGGCACTTTCGGGTTGACCGTCTCCATCGCCGAGAGGATCGCCACGTAGACCTGCGGAAATTCCAGCGCATGCGCCAGATCGATCGCGTTCTGCAGGATGTCGACCTTTTCCTCGAGCGTCGGCGCGATATTGATCGCCGCGTCGGTCACGATCAGCGGATCGGCGTGCGCAGGCACGTCCATCACGAAGCAATGGCTGATGCGCCGGCCCGTGCGCAATCCGGCATCGTGCCGCACCACTTCGGCCATGAGCTCGTCGGTGTGCAGGCTGCCCTTCATCAGCGCGGACGCCCGGCCGTCGCGGACGAGCCGCACTGCTGCCGCTGCCGACGCCTCGCTGTACGGTGCATCGACGATCTCGTGAGCGCGGATCGACAGCCCGAACTCCGCGGCGGTCGCTTCGATACGTGCACGCGGGCCGACCAGGATCGGGTCGATCAGCCCCTTGCGCGCCGCCTCCAGCGCCCCTTCGAGCGAGCTTCGATCGCACGGATGCGCGACGGCGGTCGGCATCGGTGCCAGCGTCTGGCAGTGTTCGATGAGGCGCTGATATTTTTCGTGTCTGTTTTCCATCTCGGTTCCTTGCTGTCCGTCACTGCACACGATCGAGTGCCGCCGCCGGCCCCTTGGCCGGCCGCACGGCAGGCGGCGCACCCAGCACCGCGCGGATGCGCTGCAGGGCCGCCCACTGCTGCTCGCTCACCGACGCGCTTTGCACGCGCGCATCGCCCAGCAGCTTGTCCAGCAACGTCAGCAGCCGCTGGCGATCCTCCGGCCAGGCAAGCAGTGCCGGCAGCGTGGCGACGGCCTGTTGCGGTGCGTAAGTCGCGATGATCTCCTGCTCGCCATAGATGCGCCGCCACTGGTCGGGCGGCAGGTCGGGCAGATACTCGGCGTAGGTTTCCGCGAGTTCGCGCTCGGTTGCAAGCTGCGCCAGCGGAAACGGTTCGCCGCTGCGCTCGAGCAGAAACGCGGCGCGCGCCACCGCTTCGGTGTAGCCGCCCCGGTCGATCGATGCGAGCGCCTCCTTCACGAACGGCAGGTCGCGGGGATCCGTCGCCGCCGGCGAAGCCGCATGACGGTCGCGATACTGCTCCGCGAAATGCAGCATGAAGGGCTCGGTGTACAGCGTGAAAAACAGCGACTCGGTGCCCGCATCGCGCATCGCGCGGAAATAGTCGAGCGACGCGCTGACGATATCGGCGCCACGACGTTCGAGCTTGCGCCACGGCGCGATATCGTCGGCCGGCTGGCGGTGGGCCCGGACCGTGTCGGCGGCCGGCTTCAGCCAGCCGAGCCACGGATTCAGATCCGAAAACGCCCAGCGCTGAAAGCGCAGCGGATGAAAATCGCGCAACAGGCGTGCCGTGGTCTCGTTCGAGGCCTGCTGCACGAACGGCTGCATGAACAGTTCATAGGCGCGCTGCGTGAATTCGGACAGCTCGGCGACAGCCTCGAACGCTTGTTCATCCTTGCGCCCGAAGCGGTTGAAGTGTTGCGCGATCTCTTCGAGACGGTGCTCGGCGAAGGTGACCTCGTAAGCGACCTTCCCGTCGGCGCCTGTCACCTCCTCGATCGACATCGCATAGAGGCCGGGCGCCAGCGTTTCGACGGCATCCAGCACGCTGACGATCTGCGCGTGCTCCTTCTTCGCGACCTTGCCCGACACGAAGATGCCGAGATGCCCCACATCCTCTTCCATCAACCCGATGATGACCTGCCCGCGCGACTTGATCTCCTCCGTGCTGCCGTAGATGTCCGCGACCCAGTTGAACGCCTGCTGCGGCGGCGTGATGTTGTCGCCCATCGACGCGAACAGGATGATCGGCGAGCGGATCTCGCGCAGGTCGAACGCCTTGCCCGCCCCGTCCCGCACTTCGCCGGACCAGAGCTTGTTGCCGATGAACAGGTTGTGCGTGATCCACTCGATCTCTTCGCGGTTCATCAGGTAGTAGCCGCCCCACCAGCGCTCGAACTCGAGGAAGCGCGGCGGCTCGGTGTCGATGTTGTCGTACACGTGGTAGTACTTGTCCCACAACGTGTTCGCCGGGTTCAGGTTCTCGAAGTTCTGCACGAGATAGGCGCCGTCGAACTTGCCGTTGCCCAGGTCCGACGAGAACGACGCGAGCCAGGTGCCGCCGAGCAGGCCGCCGGCATAGCGCATCGGATTGTCGCCGGGCCCGTCGCTCCACGCACCGCTCCAGTACGACATCGGGGCGCCGTTGATGACGATCGGGCCCGTATCGTCCGCCGACGAACTCGCGAGCATCATCGCGGCCCACCCGCCCTGGCAGTTGCCGACGATGGCCGGCTTGAGGCTGTCCGGATGCAGCGCCCGTACTTTCCGGACGAACGCCTGTTCCGCCGCACACACGTCGAGCAGCGTCTGGCCGGGCTCGGGCTCCTGGAAGAACACGACGAAGTACACGGGATGCCCCGCGCGCAACGCCACGCCGACTTGCGAATCGTCCTTGAAGCCGCCGATACCGGGGCCGTGCCCCGCGCGCGGATCGATGATCAGGTAAGGCCGCTTGCCGGCGTCGACGATCACGCCGTCCGGCGGCTGGATGTGAACCAGCGCGTAATTGACGGGCCGTTCGAACTGCCGGCCGTCGAGCACGACTTCGTAGTCGAAATGAAGCACCGGCTTGAGCCCCTGGGCCGTACGCTCGACGTATTGCGTGCCGCGCTCGCGCAACGTGTCCCAGAACAGCAGCGAGCGCTGTACGGCATCGACCGCGTAATGCCACGCGCCCAGCGGCGAGAAAAGCGTGGTCAGGGGGGCGGCGCCCGGGTCGCGGCTGTCGCTGCCGTCGAGTGCTTCGCCTACTCGTTTCCCGACCTGTTCCAGCGCGTGCTGCGTGCGCTTTTGCAGGACGAGGGCAATCTCCGTGGCGATCTCATGACTACGCGCCAGTTGCGTAACAGCATCCATAACACTGTTCTCCAGAGGGCAAGGTCCATCTCGACGCATTCCGGGAGCGGCCGCCTCGCGTCAGCCGAGCACGTGCATCCCTGCGTCGATGTAGTGAACGCCGCCGGTCATCGCCCGTGCGGCATCGCTGGCAAGAAAGGTGCACAGCCCGCCGACGTCGTCGATGTCGAGTGGCCGGCGCAACGGCGCGCGCCGTGCGGTGTCGTCAAGCAGGTGATCGAAATTCGGCAGCCCGGAGGCCGCCCGCGTGGGCAATGCGCCGGGCGAAACCGCATGCACGCGGATGCCGGCCGGCCCCAGTTCGACGGCAAGATAGCGAACGGTGGCCTCCAGCGCCGCCTTGACCGGCCCCATCACGCCGTACTCCGCAATGGCCTGGTCGGCGCCGATATAGGTCATCGCCATCAGGCTTCCGCCGGACGTCATCAACGGCTCGGCAAGCTTCGCCATCCTGATGAACGAGTGGCAGGAGGTATCCATCGCGAGTGCGAACCCGTCCGGCGAACTGTCGACCACCCGCCCGTGCAGATCGGCCTTCGGTGCATAGGCAACGGCATGCAACAGAAAATCGAGGCCGCCCCACTTCTCGCCGATCGTGTCGAACAGCGCGTGCATCTGGTCGGCCCGGCTCACGTCGAGAGGCATCGCGATCGCCGGCTTCAGCTGTTCCAGCAGCGGCTCGACATACGGCAACGCCCGGTCGGATTGCCAGGTCACGGCCAGCTCGGCACCAGCCGCGTGAAAAGCGCGCGCACATCCCCAGGCGATGCTCTGCTCGTTCGCCATGCCGACGACGATTCCCCTTCGGCCTTCAAGCGGTCGCATGCCGTTGCACGGCACGCGTGACTCGCGCACGTCGCTATTCGTCATCGTGAAACCCCGGGTCGTATTTTTTCACGGAGCGAAACTGTGAAAGGGCCGATTGGCCTTTCCGCCGTGAATCATTGTATTAAGGGTTTCAAACCATCAGACCATTCATGCGATATATTTTTGATATTTATCAAAATCGCTTTTGAATCAAATAATTACGATGGAATGTTTCGATCGGGCAGCGCGAATTTCATCGATATGTCATTCAATCGTGCGCGGAAGCGCGTATTGCTTCTGCAGGCAGAAACAAAGTAACCGCTGTTTTCGCGATAAAGCAGAGGCGAACGTAAGCCGCATGACTGCGCCGCCCGCGTTCGCCAATCGTCCTCGCTTACACGCGCCGCAACGGCCGGAACCCGGCACGCACTTCACGCGCAAACAGCGCCGGCTCCTCCCATGCCGCGAAATGCCCGCCCTTGTCGACTTCGTTGAAGTAGATCAGGTTGTGATAACTGCGCTCGGCCCAGCTGCGCGGCGCCTGGTAGATCTCACCCGGAAACACCGTGATCGCGGCCGGCAGCGAGATATCCACCGCATTGAAGTTGTTCGAGTGATCCTCCCAGTAGATCTGCGCGGCGGACGTTGCGGTGTTCGTCAGCCAGTACAGCGAGATGTCGTCGAGAATCTCGTCGCGCGGAATCGAGCGTTCGGGCACACCGCCGCTATACGTCCACTGCGAGATCTTGTCGTACATCCATGCAGCCTGCCCTGAAGGCGAATCGGCGAGCGCATAGCCGACCGTCTGCGGGCGCGTGACCATCATCGCCGAGTAGCCGCAGTTGTCGCGATAGAACGTCGCGAGCTTCTCGTACGCGGCCTTCTCCTTCGGCGACAGCGCAGCCGGTGCGGGCGCATCGGTCGCGAGCAGCGTCGCGATATCCGGCGGCACCGTCGCCGGCATGTTCACGTGTATCCCGGCCAGACCCTGCACGCGCTGCATCGCCATCCTGTGCGAGATCACCGAGCCGCAGTCGCCGCCCTGCGACACGAAGCGCGTATAGCCGAGCCGCGCCATCAGCTCGCCCCACGCGCGCGCGATGTGGTCGGAACCCCAGCCGGTCTGCGTCGGCCGGCCCGAGAAGCCGAAGCCCGGCAACGACGGGACGACGACGTGGAACGCATCGTCCGCGCTCGCGCCATGCGCAGTCGGGTCGGTCAGCGGGCCGATCGCCTTCAGCAACTCGAAGATCGAACCCGGCCAGCCGTGCGTCATGATCATCGGCATCGCGTTCTCGTGCCGCGAACGCACGTGGATGAAATGAATGTCGAGCCCGTCGATTTCCGTGATGAACATCGGGAAACCGTTCAGGCGCGCCTCACCCTTGCGCCAGTCGTAGTCGGTGCCCCAGTAACGCAGCAACGCCTGCATGCGGGCGAGCCGCACGCCTTGCGATTCGTCGGCAACGGTCTCGCGGCCCGGCCAGCGCGTCGCGGCAATGCGGCGGCGCAGGTCGGCCACGGCTTCATCGGGAATGTGCGCGGTGAACGGGCGTATGCCGCTGTTACCGGTCGCCGCATGCAGCGCGGTGGGCAGCATCGCCGAGACCCCGGCGGCCACGGAGGTGGCCAGCAGGTGGCGACGCATCGGGGAAAACGGTGTGGAAGACATCGTTCGGCATCTCCTTTCGTGAAGTGGAAAGTGAACATGCCGCGCGCGGGAAACGCGCCCTCGCTTTCAATCCGGCGCGCCCTCGTCACGCGGCGTCGCCCATTTGAAAGGTCTGATGTATCCCGGATTTGTCTGATTTGTACGCGTTTGTAGCGGCTGCACGGCGAGCGGGCCGGCCTGTGCGGCCGCTCGCCGGTACGACGCTCAGAGCGCCTTGACGATCGCGCCGTCGACGCGAATGTTCTGCCCGGTGATGTAACCGGCACCGTCGGACAGCAGGAACGCAACCGTCTTCGCGATCTCGCCGGTCTTGCCGAAGCGGCCGGCCGGAATGCGTGCGACGATCTCCGGCGTTTCCGGCCAGCTGTCGATGAAGCCGGGCAGCACCGCGTTCATCCGGATGTTCTCGGCCGCATAGCGTTCCGCGTAAAGACGCGTCCACGCGCTCAACGCCGCGCGCAGTGCCGACGAAACGGGCATCGGCTGCTCGGGCGCGTCCGCCGCGAAGCTCGAGATATTGACCACCGCGCCGCCGCCCTGCTTCTGGAAGATCGGCGTCACGCGGCGCATCACGCGCACCACGTTCAGCAGGATCAGGTCGAGCCCCGCGTGCCAGTTGTCGTCGGTGATCGCCAGCAGCTCGCCCTTCGGCGGGTGCCCGGTGTTGTTCACGACCGCATCGATGCGGCCGTAGCGCGCGACCGTTTCCTGCACGAGCCGGTCGATGTCGGCTTCTTCCGTCACCGAGCCCTGGATGCCGAACCCGCCCAGCTCCTCGCCGAGCGCCGCCGCGCTGCCCGACGGCGACATCAGCGCGACGCGATAGCCCGTCGCCGCCAGTTCGCGCGCGATCGCCGCGCCCATGCCTTTGCCCGCCGCCGTGATCAACGCCACTTTTTCTACAGTCACGATTTGCTCCTCGTTCGAATCCTGCCGCCGCGCAGCCGCCGTTCGGCGCGCCATGGTGGTAATGTAGGCGCATCGATGCCGACTGTCGAACCAGTATTTCTGCCTCCAGCCGATAGTTTTTCTACAGCCTGACGATGCCGCCTCGCCCCTCCCGCCTGCCGCCGCTGAATGCGCTTCGCGCGTTCGAAGTGTCCGCGCGGCACCTCAATTTCCGCGCCGCCGCCGACGAGATCGGCGTCACGCAGGGCGCCGTCGCGCAGCAGGTGCGCCACCTCGAGGACGTGCTCGGCCTGAAGCTGTTCGAACGCCTGCCGCGCGGCCTCGCGCTGACGCACGACGGCGCCGCGTATTTCTCCGACGTGCAGCGCGCGCTGCACGCGATCGCCGACGCGACCGACAAGCTCGTGAAGCGGCGCGCCGCGCTGACGATCAGCACGACGCCGTCGTTCGCGTCGAAATGGCTGATCCCGCGGCTCGCGCGATTCACTGACGCGCATCCCGACTACGACGTGCGCGTGATCGCCGATCCGCAGCTCGCGACGTTCCGCCACGACGGCGTCGATCTCGCGATCCGCTACGGCAAGCCGCCGTTCGGCAAGCATCTCGCCACGCATGCGCTGTTTCCGCTCGACGTGTGCGCGGTATGCAGCCCCGCGCTGCTGGCCGCGCCCGCGTCGTCGGGCGCGCTCGCGGGCCAGGTGCTGCTGCACGACGCGCACGACCTGTGGCCCGCATTCCTCGCCGCGATGCCGGAACCCGTCGACATCGATCCGCACAAGGGGCTGCGCTTCAACCAGACGTCGCTCGCGATCGATGCGGCTGTCGCCGGCCAGGGCATCGCGCTCGCGACCGATCCGCTCGTCGAGCGCGACATTGCCGCGGGCAGGCTGTGCAAGCCGTTCGATTTCGCGTTTCCGCTGTCGGTGGGGTTTTATCTCGTGTATCCGGCCGAGCGGCGCGACGACGATGCGATCGTCGTGATGCGCGAGTGGATGATCGCGCAGGCGGTGTCCGACGAACAGCAGGGTCAGGGCGCGATCCAGCGGCCGTCGTAGCCGCCTTCACGCAAGTCGAACACCGCGCGGCGATGGCCGGTGCGCGCGAGTTCGAGCCAGTCGATGCGTGTCGCGGTCACGTGAAGCAGGCAGAAGTTGTCGTAGCCGTCATCCGTAGACGCGGCGCTGTCGACATGCGCGGCTTCAGGCGACTCGACCGGCGTACCCGGTGGCAATGGCGCGCGATACAGCAGCAGCGTATGCGGGCGGCTCGCTTGCCAGATCGCGCGCCGTTGCGCATCGTCGTCGCAGATCGATGCAACACCGTCCACGCGAATCTGCACGAGCGCATCGAGATCGTTGGCGACGAGCGCGATGCGCGGATCGCGGCGCAGCTCCGCGACCTTCTCCGAACGCGCATCGGTATGAAACGACAGCACGCGATCGGCGCGGCTCACCTGCCGCAAGACGATCGTGCGTACCTTTGGCGCGCCGTCGATGCCGAGCGTCGCGGCCTGCAGCATCGTGAACGGCGAGCGCTGCGCGCTCACGCCGGATTCGAGGCAGGACCACAGGCGCTCGTAGGTTTGCGCGAGCGATTCGGACGTTGAGTCAGGCATGACGAAGCGGCGATCGTGCAGGTGGCGATCGCGCAAGCTTAACCGTTTGCGGCGGCAGCGGCACGCACATCACGCGCCGGCCGCTGCTGCCGCGCAGCTCAGTTGTAGCCGAGCACGACCGGTGCCGCGTCGCCGATGTCGGCTGCCGGCTCCGCGCCGAAGCGGCCGAGCACGTCGACCACATACTGCGGCCCTGCGCTGATCTGCGACGAACGGTGCGCAACCGGCCGGTGATCGCCCGCGCCCGGTGCTGCGCCCATCGATACGGTGTCGTTGACGGTGATATTCACGTGGATGTCTCCTCAAGCGGCCAGCGCCGCACCATACGCGCGCACGAGGCGCGCAACGCCTTCCCGGATCGCGTCGACGTCCGGCGCGGCGAACGACAGGCGCAGCGAGGCCGCGTCGACGTTGTCCGCGAAGAATGCCTTGCCCGGCACGAACACGATCTTGTTCGCGATCGCCTGTTGCAGCAGCACGTCCGACGACACTGCGCCGATCCGCGCCCACACGAACATCCCGCCTTCGGGTCGATGGAATTCGATCGCATCGCCAAGACCGTCGCGCAGCGCGTCGCACATCGCATCGCATTTGCGCTGGTAGGCAGCCGTGATGCGCGGCAGATGGCGTTCGAGCGCGCCGTCGGCCAGATATTCGGCGGCGGCCGCCTGCGTCCACGGCGTGCTGCACAGATCGACCGTCTGCTTCGCGATCACGCAGCGCCGCGCGATTTCGGCGGGCGCGATGGTCCAGCCCACGCGCAGCCCAGGCGCGACGATCTTCGACAGGCTCGCGAAATGCACGAGCCAGTCGCGCGCGCCGTCCACTTCATCGGCGAGTGCCAGCATCGACGGCACGGCCTCGCCCGCGAAACGCAGGTCGCCGTACGGATCGTCCTCGACGATCAGGAAACGGTATTGCACGGCGAGACGCAACAGCTTCAGCCTGCGTTCGCGCGTGAGCGTCGCACCCGTCGGGTTCGCGAAGGTCGGCACCGTGTAGAGCAGCTTCGGCTGCGCGATCGCGCCGGACGCGAGCTGCTCGCCGAGACGATCGACGTCGAGACCGTCGCCATCGACCGGAATCGTCACGATGCGCGCCTGCTGCAGACGCATCGCCTGCAGCGTCGCCGGATAAGCCGGCTGCTCGGTCAACACGACATCGCCGGGCGACACCATCACGCGCAGCAGCAGGTCGAGGCCCTGCTGCGAACCGGTCGTGACGAGCAGTTCGGCCGCCGTGCACGCCACGCCGCGGCGCCCCATCAGCGCGATCAGTTGCTGTTTCAGTTCGGCAAGGCCGTCGGTCGGGCCGTATTGCAGGCAGCGAACCGGCTGCGCGTACGCGCGCTCGGCGGCCGCGTTCAGGCCGTCGACGTCGAACAGGTCGCTGGCCGGATAGCCGCCCGCGAAGGAAATCATGCCCGGTTCGGACAGGTACTTGAACAGTTCGCGGATCGGCGAACCGGCGGGATTCTGGAATGAGGGAGTGAACGCGTACATGTCGTCGTGAGCTGGATGGCGCGGACGGCCGGGATAGCCGCCCGATGCCGGCCACCGCGGCGCGTCTGGCGCCACGGCGGTGAAATCGAGCCACGATTGTCGATAGTCATTAAGGCCGCGGCAAACGATATCTATGCACTAGGTCTTGCGGTTTGGTCATCAAATGGCGCGTGGGCGGAGGAAGCGAAACACCGGGTATGCCCACGTTTCGACACCGGATTCCGGGCACGTGTTGCCGGCGGAAAACCAATCTGTCCGATTGTTTCGCCACGCGTTCGCCCCGCCCGCCCCGCTCGCCGGGATCGCGCCGAATCAGTGCGCCGGCCCTGCAGGCGCGACCGGCGGCGGCCCGGGCTTCCACGTCGAGAGCGCGCGCGTGAGGTCGTCCGACACATAGTGCGGACCGTCGAACAGATAGACCGAATAGCCGCGATACGCGAGCAGTTGCCTGCTCAGCTCGTCGGCGCTGGCTGAACGGAACCCGCCGCGCTCGGCGGGCCGGAACGCCTCGGCGATGACCCGCACGCGCCGTTTGCCCAGTTTTGAAACGAGTTCGTCGAGGTAGCTGCGCGCGACAAACGGCTCGCGGGCATAGACGCCGCAGCCATCCTGGAAGAACACGCCGACGTCCGAAGGCAGCCATGCCGCGAGCCAGTCCGCGAGCGCCTTTCCGCCGATATTGGTCTGGTCGTACACGCTCACCCAGAGCGGGCGTGGCAGCCGTTGCAGGACCGCGGCGAGCTTGGGGGCATCCTGCCAGGTCGGATCGATTTCCACCGGGAAGTAGTAACCGGTGACATGCAGCGGGACGGATGCGTGCGCCACTTCCAGGGACTGGTCGGCGAGCGTCGACAGATGGGTGCGCGCACGTTTTTCGTCCTGGTAGCCGGCCAGGCCCAGGATGACGTTTCTGGCCCACGGCTCACGACCGATACGTTCCCAGTCGGGAAGGTGCGCAGCAGGCTGGATGCGGGTGTTGGGGAGGTACGCGGTATCGTCGACGACGGTCCATTGAATCAGCAGATCGCTTATGCCGAGCATCTGCCAGTTGCCGACCGGATTCGTCGTCGAGTTGTCCACCTGCCAGACGATGCCGTCCGCGTGCACGTCGTACGCGGTCCAGCTGCAGGCGGCCACGACGAGCGATGCGCCGATGGCGGCCAGCGTCGCCGCCCGGGACGAACGCGGCGCGGTGGCGAGCAGGCCCGGTCGTGCTGCGAGCCGAAACCGGCCCATGCGCTGTCGAATCCTGCGCAAGGCCGGGATCGCGTACGTGGTCATCGCTGGCTCCCCGGGAAGCATGCCTGCGCGTCATCGTAGCCGATCAAACGCAAACGTGCGACCCGCGTTGCCAATGCGGGTCGCACGGGGCTGAAGCTACGCCGTCATCACTTGGCCGTCGTGCCGTCCACCCACGTGTAGCCGAGATTCGTGATGCCGGTGACGAGACTCTGGAAGTCCTGGTATGCCGGCAATCCGAGATCGGGTTCGAGCCAGTACGGATGGAAGAAGAACGACGCGAACCCGTCCCGCACCGCCAGACCATACTGGGCATTGGTCACGATTTGCTGCCACGTGTACGTGATGCACGAGAACGGGTCGATATTGCAGATGTTGTACTGCACACTGCCCAGGTTCTCCGGAATGATTCGTTGCCCGTAGTAATCGGTGTTGATGATGTACGGGAAGAACTGCCCGGCAGAAAAGTCCTGGTTGGCCGCACCCGTTCCGAGTTGCGGATTGGTCGCGGTGTAATACACGGCCCGCTGGAACGTGGTCGGGAACGTGAGGGCGGTTGCCGACGATGCGGCCGGCGACATCTGGTACTGCGGCGCGGCCCAGCCGACGACCTTGTAGCCGTTGGTCGTGAACTCGAGCAGGCCATCGGTCATTCTGCCTTCCGCCCATTGCACGGAGTCCTCATCGACCGGGCGGTTCTGCACGGCGAACCAGAACTCGTAATCGCTGCCGCTCACGGCGTTCTGCAGGTTCGGCGTCGAATCGTACTGGTGCGTATAACCGTGCATCACGATCGAGCCGCCGTGCGCGACCGCATAGTTCAGCGCACTCTTGAGGCCGGTTGCCTGTGCCAGATGAATCGTTTCCGGCACGCCGCCGTTGTAATAGCCGTTCGGGTCCGTATACAACGGGATGGTTGCCATCGTGAACGGAATCTTCTTCGAGTACAGGAAATTCGTCAGCTTCTGCATCGAGCTGGTCGTCGTGTACGCGTCGAGATCCTCCAGGCGGACGAGCGCACGATGATTCACCGGTGCATTGGTCTTCAGGATGTCGTGCAGGATGTCGCAAATCACCAGGTAGCGATCCGTCGGGCCGATGTAGGAAAACGGCATGTCCGCGAAGTACCAGAGATTGCCCGAGCGCATCACGTACGGCGCGGTTGCACCGCTCTGGCTGTTCTTGATGGTGACGAGCGCCTGCGCCTTGGTGGTATCGACGATCTGGGTCAGGCCGACATCCGGATCCGCACTGATGACGCCGGTCGACGCGTTATACGCGTAGTACTTGACCATCGACAGGTTCTTGTACGTGACCGTGTCGTAGAAGCCGGGATTCGGATTGCTCGCCGAAGGCGTCGCGTTCATCCCCGCAAGGCCCTGGAAGCTGAACCCGTAGGTCTGGTTGAACGTGTAGGCCGTGTTCCATGCCAGTTCCCACAGGTTGTACTTGAACCAGACCACCGTCTTCTGGGCGGTCATCACGTCGCTCAGGAACGCGGTCGGAATCGGGTTGTTGTAGTAGTCGCCGATATAGAACGTCGCGTCGTGGCTTCCGATCATGCCGGACGTGTAGTTCTGGATCGGAACCAGATCGACCGTCGTATTGAAATGGCCAAGCAGGTTCCTCAGCATGATGCTGTACATCAGGCCCAGCTTCGAATAAGGATCGTTCGCCGGATTGTCGTACAGCACGAGCGTATGGGCGGTGGTGGCCTGCGCATGCGCGGTGCCCGGCAATGTCATTTGCGCGAGTCCCGCAAGCAGGGCGATGACGAGCAAGATCTTTTTCATGGCCGTTTCTCCCTAGTCACGTTCCACATTGCCATTGGATTTCTTGACGGACTTCCTGTCGAACTTCGGGCGGCCCGTTTCCTTGTACGCCTTGTCCCAATCCTCGTCGGACATGCCTGCTTTCACTTGGATTTGAGACGAGCCGTTCGGCAGCGGAGGCGGTTTGACCTTACTCTGGACAGAAGAATTGCCGTTCTGCTGCGCACTCGCATCCTGAACGCCGACGGCGAATGCAAGCGTGGCGATTATTGCGACGAGCGATCCGGCGGTGCTCAATCCGTTCCGAAAAGATTGCTTGCGATGCGAAGGCATGATTTTCATCCTTTGATATGCAAAATAAGTCCATCTCGTTAACGAAACGAGCACGGCGAAGCGCCATCCGGATTCGGGGCGTTATGTCGTGAATTTCTGCTGCGCGATTGAAACCAGACGAATAAATCCGGCAGGAGATGGTTTGACTGTCAAGCTAGAACCGTACCATCGGTCCCAAAAGGGCATAGCGACAAGGCGCCGAAATTGACGCATCTACGCAGCTCGAAAATGCGTCGATAAAACGTTTCAGGCGTGCAACGCGGCGGTGTCACGAATTTAATCGGACAAACGCGCAAAACTTGTTCGTACGATTCAGGGAAAACCAGCCAATCGCCGTTCATTGCAGCGATGCAACGCGGCGATCGTCACGGGTGACATGCACACGCCATGACGACTGACGCACCGCATTTCCGGTTCAACGCCAATCCGTCCTGCCGGCCACCGCTGGAATCGCGTGGCGATTTCCCGAGGGCCACGGTCGCGGCGCGTCGGAGGGTCTGAAAACGATGTGTCATCCGGTCGGTCGATCGCGCGTTTCAGCACTGAAACATTTGGCACGGATTCGGTGGGCCGATCCTGCACGACGCCCCGCGCGACGCCCGCAAGGTCAAGGGTCGCGCAGCGATGGCGCACGACTTGCTACATGAGCAGTGGGTTGCGAAGCCGGTGCGCGGGGAGCACTGCGCGTGCGCCGGGTGGAGAGCCGCTGCAAGCGCTGACGCGTGCAGGGACGGCGGCAGGCAAGCAGGGAACAGGCTGTCGAAAAGTCATCCACTGAACACGTTGCATCGTTCGCGATGCAACGGGGCCGCATCGAGGAAGGTCGCGCCCTGCGCAGCGCCTTTTCGAGCGGTAGACATGCGCGTGGCGCAAACCACGGAGTGGGCGTGACGGGGGCGACGAGGACGGAGAACGTTTCGTCTTGCGTCGGTACGAGGGGAAATAATCCAGTACAAGATAACAGTGCGGAAAAAATGATGGATCACATGATTTGGAGTGCATATTTATATGCACTTAACCTTGTCACCATTGTGACCGCAATTGTCATCCTGGTGAGCACACTGGATGACCTCACCCTGGACGCCTGTTACTGGTCCTTTGAAATCGGGCGGATCCTGCGCCGCGAAAAATCGCAAACGATCGATATCGGCATGCTGCGCACGCTGGAAGAGCGGCATCTGGCGCTGATGGTGCCGGCCTGGAAAGAATATGACGTAATCGCCAAGATGATCGAAAACACGTTGGCGACCCTCGAATACGAGCGCTACGTGATATTCGTCGGCACCTATCACAACGATGCCGAAACCACGGCCGAGGTCGAACGGATGGTCCGCCGGTATCCAGGCAGGGTCACGCGCGCGACGGTCATGAACGACGGGCCCACCTGCAAGGCGGACTGCCTGAACTGGATCGTCGAAGCCATCCTGCGCTACGAAGCGGTTCATCACATCCAGTTCGCGGGCGTCGTCATGCACGACTGCGAGGATGTCATTCATCCGGTCGAACTCAAGTACCTCAACCACGCGGTTGCGGAGAGCGACCTGGTCCAGCTTCCCGTGCTGTCCTTGCCGCGCAAGTGGAACGAGTTCGTCGCCGGCTGCTACCTCGACGACTTCAGCGAAACGCACCAGAAGGACGTGCCGGTGCGGGCCCGCCTGACCGGCATCGTCCCGGGCGCGGGCGTTGCGTCGTGCTATAGCAGGCGCTCGATCGAAGCGGCGATGAAGGAACGCAACGGTTGCCCGTTCAACACCAGTTCGCTGACCGAGGACTACGACTTCAGCTTTCGGCTGAGGGACCTCGGCATGAAGGAAACCTTCGCCCGCTTTCCGCTTTCGGATATCGCGCGCGACACCGGGCGCGAGCGTGCCGGCGGCAGCGTCGTCAATCGAAACCTGCTGGCCACGCGCGAGTACTTTCCCAAGACATTTCGCACCGCCTACCGTCAGCGCGCCCGCTGGATTCTCGGCATCGCCTTTCAAGGCTGGGAGCAACTCGGCTGGAAAGGCAACCTGCTCACCCGCTACATGTTCTTCCACGATCGCAAAGGCATCGTGACGTCACTGTTTTCGGTGATCGCCTATGGCGTGCTGCTCAACTTCCTGTTGCTGGCCGCCCTTCAGAAAGCCGGCCATGCCATCCCTGCCGGCGCCACCGTCCTCGCGGCGGGCTCCTGGGTCGCGCCGCTGCTGTGGGTGAACACCGCCATGCTGTTTGCGCGTGCGGGGCAACGCTATCACTTCGTCAGCAAGCTGAACGGCCCGGTCCAGGGGCTGCTCTCGATTCCGCGGATGTTCGTCAACAACCTGATCAATTTCTACGCGGTCTGCCGCGCGTGGCGCATCTATCTCGGCCATCTCGTGAGCGGCAAGCCCATCGCGTGGGACAAGACCAGTCATACCTATCTGTCGAACCAGGAACTCGGCAAAGCGCGCCTCAAGATCGGCGAGATCCTCGTCGGTTGGGGGGTGGTCACGCTGGAGCAATTGCAGGCGAGCCTGGAGAAACAGCTGATCTGCGGCAAGCGGCTCGGTGAGTTGTTGATCGAAGGTAGCGCGCTCTCGACCGAATCGCTGGCGGATGCCATCGCCGAACAAGCCGAACTGCCTCGGGTGTGCCTCGGCAACGTCGCGGTGGGCCACTTCGCGGATTCGCTGGCATTCGAGCTGCAGTACGCGTATCGGGCCGTCCCGTTTTCAACGGCGGACGACGGCACGTTGAACATCGCGGTCGGGCGGCCGCTCACGTCTGACGAACAGGATGTCGTGCGACGTGGCGCCCGGACGAAGGTGGCCTATTTCATTGCCTGCGACCTGGAGATTACCGCCGAACTCGCCCGGCACTCGCGCTTCGTCGAACTCGCACGCGTACGCGACGGCGATCCGGCAGCGCAGCAGGGCGCTCCCGCGAAAAAACCGTCGGGAGAACAGGCATGAAGCATTCGAGACTCCCGATCGCGGCCAGCCTCAAGCGCTGCGCACGGTTGAGCGCACTGGCGATCGCCGTGTCGCTGGCCTGGCAGGCGCCGGCATCCGCCGCCCAGCACCTGACGCCCAAAGCCTACCGGCTCGCCGACAGCGCCTACAAGGCGATCAATGCCGGCGACCTGCCCCTCGCCGAAGTGTATGCGTCGCGCGCCATCAAGATTCAGCCCGGTAGCGAACAGCTCGGGCTGCTGCTCGTCGATGTCTACAGACGGGAAGGCAAAGTCGACGAAGCGGACGCGATGACCGAATCGCTGATCGTTCGTTTTCCGAAGAGTGCGGCGGTACGCGCGCAGCATGGCTACCTGGCGCAGCGTCAGATGCGCTACGACGTTGCCTGCAGCGATTTCGCCACCGCCGTCGCGACCGGGAAATGGAGCAAGGAACAGCAGCGCAACCTGCGCCTCGCCTGGGCGGACAGCGCGCTCTCGGCGAAGCGTCCGCATGAAGCCGGCATTGCACTGACGCCGCTGGCCGATGAAAAATCGGCCGTGGTCCAGTTGCGTATCGCTCAGATGAGCCTGCAGGCCGGCGACCGCGACACTGCGATCCGCATGGCGGACCTGGCGGCCAGCGATGCGACGACCGACGGCGAGCGCAACATGGCGGCGTCGATCGCGGCACAGGCGCGGCAAGACGATCAGGCCGCTCAGGCGCCGGTGGACAATACCGCGCAACAGAAATTGCAGGAAGCCTATGACCTGCTGCGCGACCACAAGGATCGCGAGGCGCTCGACGCGTTCCAGGAGGGATTTTCCGGCGGTGCCGGCAACGCGATGAACTACGCGGACGCGGGCTACGCCGCCAAGCGGATCGGGCTGAACCAGGAGTCCATCGATCTGTTCGAGCACAGCCTCGACGCCGACGAAAACGAACACACGTTCGATGCGCAGCACAAGTTCGGCTATCGGCGGGAAGTCGAGCAGCTTCAGCGCTCCTGGGGGTTCGTGCTGAGCGCGCCGTACCAGTCGGCCGCGTTCGGCCCGCAAGGCACCATCAGCGTGTTGCAGCCGGGTATCGAGGTGTATTGGCAGCCGCCGAAGATCGGCTATCAGAACGGCCGCATCTTCCAGTTCTTCGTGCGCGGATACGGCACGGCCTACGACGGGACGGGCAACGTGACCGGCATGCCGACCGTGCAGGGTTCGGTGGGCGCACGCTACAAGCCGCTGCCCGACCAGAACGTCGTGCTGACCGCCGAGCGGCTGTTCCACATCGGCAGCCTGTCGATGACCGACTGGCTGATGCGCCTCGGTTATTCGTCGGAAGCGGGGACCGACCTGAGGGTGACGGAACCGAGCTGGCGCAGCTGGCAGGCGTATGTCGAGGGCGCGTACTTCATCAGTGCGGGTCGGTACATCATTTATTCGGAGTTGCGTTACGGGCACACCTGGCGCTTGCCGATGATCAGCGATCGGCTGACCATCTACCCCCACGCCGCGGTGGCTGGCGATCACGACAATCGACAACCGGACAAGACGGCGATCGGCGCCGGGCCCGGCATCCAGTTGCGGTACTGGTTTCGCGAAGGCCGCTATAGCGCGCCGGCAAGCTACCTGGATGTCACGGTGCAATACCGGTTCGGTTTGACGTCAGCGGCACGCGCACGTGGTCTCGTGGTACGCGCGACATTGTGGTTCTAGCCATCGACGCTGACGCTTGATCTTGAACGGCGCTTGTCGCTTAGTTGGGCGACTTGAGCGGAAGGATCGTTTGACGCAACAGCTGGAAGTACGAGCTCGTCGAATACGGGAGCATTTGCTCGACGTAGTTCCACCAGAAGAATCCGCCGATGAAACGCGGATCGGTCATGCTGTTGACCATCGGGTAGTACGTCTTGATCAGGTTCTGCTGCACCGATGCCGGCGCGGAGGTGTCCGAGGTACCGATTTCGCCGAAGCCGACCTTCGCGTTCGGGAAGATGCTTTCCAGCGCCGCGAAATCGTTCTTCCACGTCGGACTCAGCCCCGGGCAATCCTGGTACGGGTAGTAGCTGAACAGTGCGTAGTCGGCCTGCTGGCGGACCGTCGAGGACAGGAAGGTGGTCGGCCACGTCTTCCAGTAATCCTGCGGCTTCTCCCAGCAGTTGTTGCCCTTGCTGTCGTCGTTGTAGTACAGCGTGATGGCCGTCTTGCCGCCGTTCGATTTGACGATCTGGTTGGCCGCGGCAACCATCTGGCCGATCTGCTGCTCTTGCGAGTTGACCACGCTGTTGGTGCCGCTCGGGTCGTTACGCAGCCATTCGCCGTTGATTTCGTTCGCGATCTCCCAGACGTCGACGGTGTTCTTCAACTGCGACACCAGTTCCTGCGTTCGTGCCTGATACGTGGCGAGATCTGTCGGGAAATAGTAAGAATCGTAAACTTCGCCCATCACGTACGCGACTGCGTGCAGGCGCAGCAGCGGTGCGTAGTAGTCGGCGGCCGACGTACCCGGATCGAACACGACGCGCACGGTGGGCTTGTACGGCAGGTTCTGCAGCGACGCGACGATGGCGTCCAGCTTGGTCAGGTCGTCGAGGGTCACGCCGTAGACGGGATTCTTCAGAGGTTCGACCTGGGCTTCGGCGGGCCGGGATAAGGGCATGAGCCCGGCATAAGCAACGCATGCGGCGATGGCCGTGCGCGAGAGATTTTTCGTCAGTTTTTTCAAAACGCTTTCCGTCCTAAAGTAAGAAGAAGCGCGATTTTAGACGAAAATAAAAGGTAATTATCGGACGATATCGAAAGTAGCGAGCCCCAAAAAGATCGTTAGGATCGGTATCGAAAGTGAGAACGTCGGGGCTTCGCGGCCGGGCAGTTGTTACGAGATACTGATCAATTGCACTGCAGCATCGGCGCAGAAAGCTGGCGTGGGGCGCCGGCAGGCGGGCGGGCGACGCGTGCGTCTCAGGGTAAAGCCGATGTCCGGGTGGCCGGGTGCAAACGATTGCCAACGCCCGAAGCGGGTGGCAACCCACCTCGACCGACGAGCGCGACACCGCGACAGGCGCCGCCCGCGACACGGGAACTCACCAGGCGACCGGCAACGGAAGCCGCCACGACGAAGGAGCGTGGCGCACGGATCAGCGCCCGCGCCATCCCGAATCCGGAAACCGCGCCCCGATCAGAACCGCTCCTGGGCACGCGCCTGCCAAGCGCCGCGAATTCGTGCCCGGGAAGCACACACGCCTCACTACGCTTCGCAGGTGCCATGCACGTGCCCAGCGCGGTCCCGGCACACCGATACCCGTTGAGACCGGAACCGGATCAGCCTTTGGATCGTTGCCAACGATGCATGAGCCAGAACACGCATCCCGCCACCGCACCCAGGCATACGAACGCCAGGAACCCCAAAGCGGCCGACAAACCGGCTTTGAAAAGATCGTCATCCCAGATCGACGTGTAAATCAAAAAGGTGGCAATCCACGTCAACAATCCAGTAATCCCGCCACACAGACACGATGCGATCACGGAAACGCGCCAGTATTTCACTACCAGCAGATATTGTGGAATTGCAAACACTGCCGTGCCGAAATAGGCGATTGGAATGGAATATTTCAGCGACCCGTGATCGCCGGTGAAATACGACCACAGCAGACCGGGCACGAGGGCCGAGAGCGCAAAGGCAAGAAAAGGTATCTGACGCATCGGTGCAGGCAGCCGTTCGCTGCGGAAAGTCTATTGGAATCAGGCTTGGTCGGTGGACGGCTCGGGAACTTCACGCAATCACGGCATCGCGGCCCTGCCAGTCGGTCGAGAACACTTCAACGAGCGTCGTCGATTAAGCGGTTATCATAGCGACAGCCGACCTTAGTATGCCTGACACCATTCAGCGCAACCGCCAAACGGCGAACAGACAGTTTTGTCGTCGTGCCGGCTCCTCACTTTACGCGATGGATTACCTGCTTCCGCATTACGAACGAGAACTTGCACTACTACGCCGATCGGTTGCCGCCTTCGCATCGCGCTATCCCAAGATTGCCATTCGGCTCGGGGTCAGCGGCGACCGTTCCGAAGATCCCCATCTCGAGCGAATGCTGCAGTCGTTCGCGCTCCTCGCGGCGGATATAGACAGTCGGCTCGATGACAGCTATCCGGAGTTTGCCGACGCCCTCCTCGGCATGCTTTACCCCCGGTACCTACGCGCGTTTCCGGCATGCGCGGTCGCCCAGTTCGATGTCTCGGACATGTTCGACAAAATCACCGAGCCGTCCATCGCTCCCCGCGCAACAGAGCTGGTCAGCAAGACCGAAGACTACCGTTTCCGAACCGTCTATGACGTAACGCTGGCACCCGTCCGTATTTCGGATGCGCGCTACACGTCGGCGTCGGCCGCCCCGTCCAATGTGGCGCTGCCCCCGAACACGGCTGGCCTGCTCTCCATCACCTTCGAAGTTGCCCGGCCGGACTTCCGCATCGACGCCATGCCCCACCCGTTGCGGATCCACATCAGTGGCGCCAGCGAAGTCGTCAGCGCCACAATGGATGCGATGACGATATACACGGCCGCAGCCTTCGTCGAGGACACCGAACATCGCTGGGAGGCACTGAACGCGCCGCCTCTTGCCGCAGCCGGCTACGATGATTCCGAGAGGTTGATTGACGAAGATGACGGCCCGGCAGCCTTGAGGTTGCTGAGCGAATACTTTGCGTATCCGAAGAAATTCGATTTTGTCGACGTCGATCTCGCGTCGCTCGCGCGCGCGGCAGGCTCCGGGCCACGTCTGACACTCCACCTCGCCATTTCCAGTATTCACCCGGATTCGCCGGCTGCCCAGAGGTTAAAGAATCTGTCGGCCGACCATCTCAGGCTCTTTTGCACGCCAATCGTCAACCTGTTCCAACTCACATCACTGTCGCTCAAGCGAGACCCGATCAGCGGCACGTATCCCGTCCGATCCCAGAATACCGATGTCGCCGACGTCGAAATCTGCTCCGTCGACGCAGTCCGCGCCACGACAAACGCATCCCGGGCGAACGTCATTCATCCGTTCACGTCGCTCATGCACGGCAGTTCTACGAAGCCGGCCGGTCCCTACTGGGTGCCCAAGCAACGCAACGCGGCTGCTCCAGCGGACAAGAAGGAGACCGCACTCGATTTGGTCGGACTGGATGGACGACCCGCTGCCGACACCGGGATTGAGCAAATAGTGGTAGATGTCACCTGCTCGAATGGCGACCTCCCTCGCACGATGCGATTCGGTGCCGACGATGGCGATCTGGTCAATGAGCAGGGCGCGTTAGTGTCACGCATCGTGATGTTGAGCACTCCGACGGAGGTCGAACGTTTGCCGCGCGATGGAAATGCGGCATGGCGGTTTATCGCGCTGCTCGCCCCACACTCGATCGAACTGACCCGAGCGGGGCTCGTGGATCTGAAACGCGTATTCCGCGAATTCTCGAATCATGCTGCGAGACACGCGAACCTGCTCGATGGACTGACGAACCTGAGCCATCGCGTCAAGCAGCTCTGGTTGTCGGGAGAACCGATGCCGAGCTTCGTGCGGGGCCTGGAAGTGACGCTGACGGTCGATGAACAGGCATTCGCTGCCGCCAGCCTGAGCACGTTCATTGTCGTCATGGACCACTTTTTCGCCATGCACGCGCCCGCGACAAGCTTCGTTCAACTCGTCGTGACGTCTGCCAACAATGGTAGAGAGATTCGACGGTGCGCACCGAGACCAGGCACGATCCCGCTGGCCTGACTTTCCTGCGGCCCAAATCCCGGCGTCATGACACGCACGAAAGAAGTGCTGGTCAGGTAAGGCTCGAAATCAGATGGCAGCCGCAGGTCGCCCGATGACCGTGCCGAGCAATCGGAACACCGTTGTCCGTCATTGATTCATCGCCCTCTACAATCAGATTCGGCTTGACGTCGGGATGCTGAGGACACGATACCTCGTCGCCCTTACGGGCAACAAAACGGCCGTCGAAGCGCATCGTCGATGAACCAGTGATCACCTTGCCGCCGTGGTCGGTGTCATCGCCGACACGGATGAGATTCATCATGAAAAAGCCCATCCTTCGAGTGAGCGAACTACGGTTAGTAACGGAAATACAAGACACCTAATGCACCTGGCTCGCCAGGCTGCTTGCTCTTTTTCGTGATCGCGGGCAGGTCAATACTTTTCACGTTCTTCCAGCCAAAACCAGAAAAAATCCCCTCAGCCAGACGAACAAATCCCATCATTTTCCAAGCGATTCGGAATGCAATTACACCTGTGACAGCGAAAACCCCAACGCCTCCCCAGAGGAACATATCAAATATTCCCGCCCAGTTATGAAGGTCCTTGAAGTACGCCATGACTATTCCGAGAATGTTCATGACCAATAGCAGCGACCCAGTGAGTCCAATCCACCACCGCGCCGTTGCCTTGTAATGCGCATATCTCCCTCTGCTGCAATGTGGGTGTAACGCAAGAACTTGGTCACCGAGGCGCCTGATGCCGAATGCAATCCATATATCGCCAGACTGCTCTGCCACGACCTCAACCTCATCACCTTCCTTAAATACAGACATCCATACCCAAGCCCGAACTTTTTTTTCACCTAAGTCGAATTCAAGAAGATCGGCCTCCTCGGCCGTATCATCCGCAGACGCGGCTAGCCCGATGGCCACCCCACCCAGACCCGCCAGCCCAGCCACGACAGCCGTTGCGTCCATCGCCGTCCGATTCGCTTCTGAAAACAAAAACTCCTGAGACTGCCTCGTGCTACGAAGATTCCAGATACGCCCGCTCAACAGTTGCGTGGGGGAGGATTGTGCCGTGTCTGCCATCGTCAATCCATTCAGTCAGCCGAAAGACCCATTACCTTCAATGACCGTTCAAATTCATCGCTCTGCTTTCCCGCATCCCAAGCCGGATTCGCAGATCGGATGGCATTCCCAGGTCGCTCGATGATCGTGCTGAGCAATCGAAACGCTGTTGTCAGCCATCGACTCACCGCCCTTTACAACCAGATTCGGTTAAACATTAGGATGCTGATAAAACGATACCTCATTACACTTGCGAGCAAAAACTCCGATTAGTAACGGAAATACAAGACGCCTAATGCGCCTGGCTCGCCAGGCTGCTTGCTCTTTTTCGTGATCGCGGGCAAGTCAATATTTTTCACATCCTTCCAGCCGAAACCGGAAAAAATCCCTTCAGCAAGACGAACAAATCCCATAAATTTCCTGGATATGTTGAATGCGATCACGCCAAAAATAGCCGCAACCATAGCACCCCCGCCCGCATACATATAAAAAATTCCCAGCCAATTATCAATTGGATCAAAAAACAAAATGATCGCCCCCAACACAATCATGACCAACATCAATGCCGAATATATATAAAACCACCATCGCGCCGTCGCTTTATAGTGAGCATATCGACCACGACTGCAATGCGGATGGAGCGCTACGATTCGGTCGCTGATACGTCTGATGCCAAATGCGCGCCATATCTCGCCAAATGGCTCCGCGACAATCTCGACTTCATCGCCCTCTTTGAACACGGATACCCATACCCACGCACGAATGCTCTTCCCATCCAGTTCAAATTCAAGTAGATCGGCCTCCTCGGCCGTATCATCAGCAGACGCGGCTAGCCCGATGGCCACCCCACCCAGACCCGCCAGTCCGGCCACAACAGCCGTTGCGCCCATCGCCGTCCGATCTGCATCGGTAAACAAAAACTCCTGAAACTGCCGCGTGCTACGAAGATTCTTGATATGCCCTCTCAACAGTCGGGTAGGAGAGGATTTTTCCGTGTTTTCCATCATTAATTCGTTCCGTCAGCCGAAAGACCCATTACCTTCAATGCCGTCTCAAATTCGTTGCTCTGCTTTCCCGCATCCCAAGCCGGATTCGCAGGTTTTCGCCCGAACGCACACTTTTCAAGCCATGTCTGCAACTCATCGTCCGAAAAATACCAAATCATGAATTGGATTGCGACCACTGCCACGGCAACCTCCCAGCCAGTCAGGATCAAAACACTTCTACCAAGCCACAACAATGCGCCTCGTGCGCCGATCGTTACACCCAATTCTTCGGCGGTTACGCCGACTGCAGTGGTGCCTGCCGTCTTTGCCGCACCCTGTCGAGCAAACCACCCGCCAGCGTCCGCGACCTCAGGGGTCGTGAAAGAAGCCAATCTGGCGGTCGCACCGGCAATGCCCGCCGCACCTCCTCTAGCCAGAATCACAATGCGGCTCCCATCTCCGGCCAGGCGCGCAAGCAGTGAAGCCGACGATGTCAGAGCGGTCAGAAGGTACGCCGCTCCCGTGCCCAAACCGAGCGCCGACTTAACGAAATAAAGTGTGGCGATACGGTAATTATTAGTTGCAACTTTACCAAATCCCTTGTGAAGATCCACGACCCCCTGAATCATCGCCGAAACGCCTCCCAAGAAACTCGTAATCGCCTTCAGATTGCGCAGCGTCTGCGCTGCGTCACTCCCGAACGCCTTGAGCGCCTTCTCCGAAACCGTAAATACCGCCCCGACCACCGACACCCCGGACGCGACCAGCAGCGCATAGTCATCGCTGCTCTTATCCGCTTTGGCAAGCAAGCATCCGAAATTCAGCATCTCGATTACCACCAGCGTACTAGCCAACCGGGCATTCAATTGCGTCGACGCCCCCTTTTGCGACTTGCTGACCTCCTCCCACATGTCCGTCAAGTTCTTGACACGCTTATCCGATCCTACGGCCTGCAGCGAACGCAAATACGCCTGAGGCGGGGGTAGTCCCTGCTGCCGCAACGCGCGATAGCCCATCTGCAAAGCCAGGCGCATCGCGGGCTCGGCTACCACCGCAGCCTTGATGAGCTTGATTGTGTCCGCCTGCGCAATCCCGCCTCGTAGCATCAACGTGCCGCGAATCAGATACATACCGACGCTATCGGCCAACTCCGCACTCTTACTCCATTTGAACAGGCCATTGCCTATTGTCACGGCGAGCTGATCGACACGCAGACCTTTCACGATATATTCCGAACCCGACGCCGCCGTTGCTCCGCGCTTCAGCACATCCGTCATCTTGTCGCAGAACTTCAGGAATGCCTTCAGATTCTTGATCAGATACGAAGACACGAAGTCGGCCCAATGACTGACTTGATCGCCGACGCTCGCCGGCTGTGTCTTGTATTCGGTTGCCTTCGCCAGCAGCGCCTTGATTTCCTCCTTCTGATCCTGCTGGTTGTACGCATAGGCCCGCCACACCAGACTCGACGGTTGCGTGGGATCCATGTTGTTGACCAGATCCTCGACCAACTTGGCGCCCTTCTCCTCCGACGGCAAACCCCACAACGCACCATCGATGACTGCGGCGAAGGCATGTCCATCGTCGAAATTGTTTTCGTGATAATCATGCAGCGTCGCCATGAACGTCGACGCTTTCAGCCACGCGCCGACATCCGGCGTCCGATTGGCCTGTAACTGATGCGAGGCCTTCTGCACCGACTCGTACCACGGTCGAAACACGTTCAGTTTTTGCGGATCGAGTTTGCCGTAATACTTCGGCCAAGCGGCATCGCCTATCCGCTTTGCCTCAGCCGGCGTGATCACTCCGGCAGCAGCAATTTTCTTGTCGGACATCGCCTGCTGTTCCGGAGATACGACCAGAGCATCGGGAACCCCATCCGCTGCATACGGATTATTCTTCATCGCTTCCCAACCAGCCGTCCACGCCGACCGCAAACGGCTTTTCGACTCGACCGCACCGTTGCGTACCGCTCCTTCAGCGGAGGTAATCGACTCGAGCGCATCGATCTGTTTCACCCGCTCACGCGTGTACGTCAGCAACCAGCTCCCAGCGTCGTTACGGAAGCCGTTCAATTCATGAACGTTCCCGATACCGTCCCACAACGCTAATAGCATCGGTGGATGATGCTTGCCCTGAGCGAGCTGGCCGACATCGCTCATCACCCTGATCAACGCGTCACTGGCCGATCCGGGAGACGCCTGACGAATATGCAACGGGTAACAGGTCGTCACCTGACGCATGACTTCCGGCTTGTATTTGCCGGTTTCGTCGCTCAGCGTCTGCGCAGGCGGCTGCAACAGTTTGGGATCGAGGCCAGGCATGTATTCGATGACGTCATCGATACTTTGTCGGGTTGCAACGACAGCGTGCCCGTGTGCGTCCTGGCCCGCCGAGATCCATTTTGACGGCTCGATCCATTGCATGCGTTGCTGACGAAGCGCCGCATCCTTCTTGTACAGTTCGAACGTATCGCGATGCCACGCATGCTGCGAAAATGCGACATACACACGGTCAGTGCACTTATCGGGCCTCTCGATAGCAATGATGTCCATCGGCACTGCGATAGATTTCTTTGCACATGCCGGATGAGTCGTCGGCTCGGCCGGCAGCGGAAGCGACTGCTTCCACAAGCGCCCGTCCTCCGTAACGTTGTACGCCTCCCAGTAGTTACTACCTCGCGCACCCTTTACGTAGAACAGATACACCCAACCTGCACGCAACGTGCGCAGCGCGTATCGATGTTCAGTAAGTTTGACGTCAGTCACCCCATGCCCGCTAACGCCGGCTGGCAACTTTGCCGCCACGGAATTCGGTACGACTGTGTACCGAACCGGCAGGATCGGCAGCCCCGTCTTTTCGCAGTTGGCGCACTGGTTTGCTGTATCCATTCGCTCTCTCGATATGGGAACTAGATTTATTCTGCTGAGACTAGAAAGACAAAACTGCCTTCGACTCGTCGTACCACGCTCCCCGGCGAATCGCTTCGATTTCGTCCTCGCTCAATTCGCCGACAGCGGATGTATAGAACTCATCCGGCGCGCGCTGGCGCAATGCCAGTGCAACGCTCGGATGACGATCGAAATAGGGATGCCACGCCAGCGCATGCCCGATAAAAGCGACCTTGTCCTCTCGATCGGTCAATCCGTGCTGCTCCGCACGGGTCGCGCTCGCAATCGCGGTCTCGACTTCGCTGGATCGAGGCTGCCGCTGCGTAGCCAACATATGCAATGCAAGCGCTCGATTTATCACGCCATGACGATGGATATCACGCCACTGCCCTTCAGTCAGATCCAGTTCCGTACACAATGTCGTTGCCGACGAGTAAACGCATAACTTTGCCGTGGCATCCAACGCGTGCCAGGCTTTGACCGGGCCGAGCAAGGTCCGCTTCTGCGCGTCAGACAGAATCGGCCACATCAGACTCAGTGCACGAGCGTCGTAGAAGCGCAATGCGCATCGGCGCCCCTGGTCGTCGATTTGCAGTATGTGATTCGACCAGTATCCGGCGATTTGTTCCGGCGCCATGTCGCTCGCCAACCAGCCGCCAATCCGTTGACCGAGCCCCTTTGCGACGGCATCCGGCTGTCGATCTTCGAAGGCCAGCCGAACGCTTTCAACCAGCAACGCCACACCTTCAGAGGTCGACAGATCCAGCTCGATCAAATACGGACGATGATCATCAGGGAAAGCTTCGTGTCCAATTGCGACGACGGCGCCAGGCCGATCATGGAACGAAGGTGCACCCTCGCCGCTTTGAGGCAACGCACGCTGACTCGGGTCGACTACAAGGCAACAGCGCGACAAGCGTTGCTGGTCGAAATAAGCGCGCAAGGCACGGACAGTCGAATCGACCGACTCACGGTTCAAGTCATCAACAGGTTCGAACGTTTCCATCCAGTCACTCCAGCACAACGCTCGACGCGCTATCGGCCGATGCCGCAGCGGTCTTCCACGAACAGCCCTTCGGCACGCTGGCAAGCGGTGAAGGCAGACGCATCGACGATGCACCCGGCTTGTCCCACGATGCGCATTTTTCGAGAATCTGGCCGCTCGTTCCGTTCTCGATCAGATCAGGCGTGATCTTGATATACGAGCCACCAGCGCCGATCCAGATTTCTTTTTCGGCCGAGATAACGACCTTCCCGTTCGAGCTCGTGATCGTCACGTCGTTGAGCGCCGAAAGCTTCATCTCGTCACTCTGCGCCTGAATCTCAACCTTGCCCTTCGCCGCAAACAGCTTGATCCCCGCGTTCTGCGCGAACAGGCTGATCTTCTCCATCACACTCGCGATCAGCGATTTGCCGGCCGCCACGTGCACGCTCTTGCCACTGACGATATTGACCTGCTGGTTCGCCGTGACCTGCGCCGACTCCTGCGTCGACAGCCCCACGCCCGCAGGACTCGCCATCAGCATGATCGGCGTCGAGAACCCGTTCGCGTTACCCGTGCCGCCGCCGTCCGTCCGACCACCGCTGCCGGCGCCGCCGCTCACGCTATAGTGCGTCGCGTCGGTAAATTTCTTGAGCGCGTCCTGCCCCTCCTGCAGGCTCTCCGCCTGGTTCGCCGAACTCGCCTGCGACGTCAGATCGACAACGGTTTCCGCACTGGCCAACTGCTCGGATGCGGCGGTCACGTTCAACGGCTGGTTCGGCGCTGTCGCGTGCGTTGATACGAACAGGCCCTGCCCCGCCCGAATGGCGCCATAGGCGTCCGATTTGAGGTCGAAACCGCTACCGAGGAACGCGCCACGCGTATTGTCGGTGTGCTGGATCAGGTACCCGAGGTGCAAATGAGACTGGTAGCTGCTCGAGTAAAGGTGAACCCGATTCTGCTGCGTCGAGTCGTCCATCACGAGCTGGTTGTAGCCGGTGCCGCCGTACTCGCGCGAGCGTTGACCGGACAGCAAGCCGTTCGTGTGCCACACCGGCTGCGTCGCGCCCCCGTACATCCTCGCAATGATGACGGGCCGGTCGCAGTCACCTTCCATGAAACCCACGACGACTTCGTCGCCCTTGCGTAGTGGCTGAATCCCGCCGCGGCTCGAGCCCGCATCAAGAAACGTCGGACGTACCCAGCACGACGCGCGTTCATCCTGGCCGTTGCGGCGATTCCAGTGGAACCACACCTTCACCCGGTTCAGCGAATCGGTATAAACCTCCTCGCCGCTCGGCCCGGCCACGATCGCATTCTGCAACTGCATCACGGGCTTCTTGTGCTCGAACGGGCTGCGGAACGGAACGTTGCGCGGTTGCGCTTCGACCATCACCTGAAAGAACCCTTCGCTGCCGTCTGCATGGCGAACCGTCGCGCCAGCCTTCGCTTGAGCAACCTCCTCAGCCAGCCCGTCGGGGAATTGTTCTGCTTCGTCCAGACCGGGCAGGTTATTGCAAATCAACCAGTCGACGCCGAGCAGAACGAATTCGCGATCCGGTTGACTGCCTGCATCGTGCACCGGATGACCGCGCAGCTCGAAGCGTCTCCCCGGCATCGCACAACGCAAGCCGCCGATGCCGTGAAAGCGCTTCATCCGCGACTTGCGCTCTTCGAGCCGAATCTGCGCAAGACGCTCACCTTGCTCACGATCCGACCACATGTACGCACCGGGATAGTCGTAGATCTCCCCATCGGTCGGCAGCTTGCCGTCCACGTCGGTCACGCCCTGCACCTGCCGAGGAAGATCGGGGCGCTTATAGTCGAACGAGCGCGACGTCAGTTGCGCACTATCGATCTGGAGCTGCTCCTTCCATTGCGCGAACCCGTCCAGTTCGCCGCTGATTTCCGTCGGGCCGAACTCGACAACCGGCTGCTTCAGCGGCGGGACAAAATAAACATCGTCCGTCAGCACCATCGTATGCGCCCGACCATTGTCCGCCTGCTCGAAGTACGGGAACGCCCCCACCTCTTCCAGGCTACGATGAACAAAGTTCAGGTCGTACTCCCATTGCACACGGTTCGAATACGATGGAAGCGGTTTATGCAGATCGAAACGATACGCGCCGCGCGCTTGCGGATGCTGGTCGAATACGTCGGTCAGAATCTGCTCGCCGTTCTGCTCCTGCCAGTCACGCATGTCGCGGCGCAGGCGTAAGAAATAGAGCCAGGACGAGAAGGCCAGCTTGTAAAAGGTCAACGGCCCATCCGCCCCCAGCCGGCTGAATCGGTGAACATAGCCGTGGATCGGCATGTATGAGCCGTTTGCCTGCTGGATCCAAAGTGTGACCGGCTTGGCGAGCAGCGCGCTGAGTTCGATCTGGCTGCCACGTGGTGAAACGGCATCAATCACGAATTCGTAATCGCGGCCGAGCCTGGCCGTTCCTTTCACATAGAGCGGCAATAACCAGTCGACGCCGAGCGGCGTATCCAGTTTGACAAGACGATTGTATTGCGCGTCGCCAAGACGCAATGTCTTATAAAGCGCGGTATGGCCCATGCAGGTTGCCCTTGGTTGGTATTCGGGTGGGGTTTCTGCCGAGCGGTGATTATAAATATCTTTCGGAACAAGACGATAGTGGCCGTTGCACCTCGTCTATTTTAATTAATCGGAAAATGTGACCGGCACACGCGGAATTAAAGAAACTTCACAAAGTTTCAGGAAAAAATTTCCGGAAACTCTCGCGAGTCGCTTTTAAACCACCCATCTATTTTCTGAACCCGGCCAACAGTGGCGACTCTGCGGCTGCACTCCCGCATAGCGCGCACTTCGCACGGGAAATTCGGTAAATTTCGCCCTCTTTGCCGCCGTGCCAGTCGGCTTTGCACTCGTATCAATCGTGAGATTCGTATCCGGGCTCTATTGACTCGCGGCCAGGAATTATGCCGCCCGCGCTATCTCGCCCTCGGTACCACTTACCCCAACGCCCTTTCGATTGGAGAAGTGCAAGCAATGCGAAAATCAGGCGCCGTTTCACGAAAATGTAATAAACGACTCTCGCCAAGATCACGATAAGGATATGCACAACGCCTATCCCGCCTTTGATCGCCTTGACGAACCCGAATGCCATTTCGGCCCACGCCGCGCTACACAACGTGTTCAAATCAATAGCTAAAGGGGCGAGCCGCCCGAACGACACCACGCCCGGTCAACCCGCCCCCCTTCCTGCGCCTACTCAGGCACCCGCGTTGCGATTCGCCTCAATCACCGTCAGCGCCGCCATATTCACGATCCGCCGCACCGTCGCGCTCGAAGTCAGGATGTTCACCGGCGCATTGACGCCCAACAGGAACGGCCCCACCGCCACATTGCTGCCCGCCTCGGTCTTGAGCAGGTTGTACGCGATATTCCCCGCATCGACGTTCGGGCAAACCAGCAGGTTCGCCGCGCCCTTGAGCGGCGACATCGGCAGCAGCCTCGACCGCAAGCCCTCGTCGAGCGCGCAGTCGCCATGCATCTCGCCGTCCGCCTCGATATCCGGCGCCTGCTCCCGGACGATCTCCAGCGCCCGACGCATCTTCACGCCCGACGCCGCACTGCCCGACCCGAAGTTCGACCGCGACAGCAACGCCGCCTTCGGCGTCAGGTTCAGCCATTCCATCTGGCGTGCCGCGGCAATCGTGAATTCCGCGATCTGCTCCGCATCGGGATTGTCGTTGACGTGCGTATCCACCAGCGCGACCGTCCGCTGGTCGAGCAACAGGATGTTCATCGCCGCATAGGTCAACGCCCCCGGCTTCTTGCCGATCACTTCGTCGACGAACCGCAGGTGGTTGTGATACTCGCCCACCGTCCCGCAGACCATCCCGTCCGCATCGCCGAGCCGCACCATCATCGCGCCGATCAGCGTCAGGCGACGCCGCATCTCGACCCGCGCCATCTCCTTCGAGATGCCATCCCGGCACCGCAGCTCCCAATACGTCGTCCAGTACTGCGGGAATCGCTCGTCATACTCGGGGTTCGTCACCTCGACATCCTGGCCGAGCCGGATCCGCAAGCCGAAGCGCTCGATGCGCGCCAGCAGCACCTCCGGGCGCCCGACCAGGATCGGACGCGCCAGCTTCTCGTCGACGATCACCTGCACCGCGCGCAGCACGCGCTCGTCCTCGCCTTCGGTAAAGACGATCCGCGCCTTGCCGCCGTCGCGCACCAGCTGGCGCGCCGTCGCGAACAGCGGCTTCATGAACGCGCCGGAGTGGTAGACGAATTGCTGCAGTTGCTCGACGTACGCGTCGAGATCGGTCAGCGGGCGCTTCGCCACGCCGGCGTCCATCGCCGCCTTGGCCACGGCCGGCGCGATACGGACGATCAGGCGCGGGTCGAACGGCTTCGGAATCAGGTATTGCGCGCCGAACGCCACGTCATAAGCACCATAGGCGGCCGCGACGACGTCGTTCTGCTCTTCCTCGGCCAGCCCCGCGATCGCATGAACCGCGGCGATCTCCATTTCGCGGGTGATCGTCGTCGCGCCCACGTCCAGCGCACCGCGGAAGATGTACGGGAAGCAGAGGACGTTGTTGACCTGGTTCGGGTAATCCGAGCGGCCCGTCGCGATCACGACGTCGTCGCGCGTCGCATGCGCCAGTTCCGGGAAAATTTCCGGCGTGGGGTTGGCCAGCGCGAGAATCAGCGGGCGCGGCGCCATCTCTTTCAGCATGTCGGCGGTCAGGATGCCGCCGACCGACAGACCCAGGAACACGTCCGCGCCGCCGATCACTTCGGCCAGCTTGCGCGCGTCGGTTTCCTGCGCAAAGCGCGACTTCGCCGGGTCCATCAGCGCGGTGCGGCCGCGATAGACGACGCCTTCGATGTCGGTCACCCAGACGTTTTCAACCGGCAGCCCGAGGTCGACCAGCAGGTCGAGGCAGGCCAGCGCGGCGGCCCCGGCCCCCGACGTCACGACCTTCACTTCCGAAATCGACTTCCCGACGACCTTCAGCCCGTTGATGAACGCGGCGGAGACGGTGATGGCGGTGCCGTGCTGATCGTCGTGGAAAACGGGGATCTTCATGCGATCGCGCAGCTTCTGCTCGACCGTGAAGCACTCGGGCGCCTTGATGTCCTCGAGGTTGATGCCGCCGAAGGTCGGCTCGAGACCGGCGATGATGTCGACCAGCTTGTCCGGATCGGTTTCGTTGATCTCGATGTCGAACACGTCGATCCCCGCGAACTTCTTGAACAGCACGGCCTTGCCTTCCATGACCGGCTTGGACGCGAGCGGGCCGATGTTGCCCAGACCCAGCACGGCCGTGCCGTTCGTGATCACGCCCACCAGGTTGCC
The DNA here is from genome assembly GCF_020419825.1 of Burkholderia sp. AU30198. Classification (NCBI taxonomy): domain Bacteria; kingdom Pseudomonadati; phylum Pseudomonadota; class Betaproteobacteria; order Burkholderiales; family Burkholderiaceae; genus Burkholderia; species Burkholderia sp. AU30198. The sequence goes on from NZ_JAIZSA010000015.1 coordinate 61,593, forward strand.
GCGGCTCGTGAAACGGTGCGCCTGCAGCGGATCGGCGGCGATGGCTTCGCACACGCCCGCCACGCCCGGCGTGTAGGCCAGCGCGAGATCGCGCTGGGTCACGAGCGGCTTGCTGGCGACGACCGAGATCTTTCCCGGGGTCGGAAATTCGTGATAGTCGAACGCGGCCTGCTGCTGTGTCTCTGTCTGTTTCATGTTCTCGATCCGGGCACGGGCGCCAGGCCAGTCCCGGCGCGATCCATGAAGGTGATTCTAGGGATCCGCCATAAGGAGATGATTCTGTTTTAATATCGGCCCATCACTTTTTCATGATGAATACATGACCAGTCAATGACTTTTGACGCGAATGACGTGGTCAGGCGGCTGGGCGCGCGCCTGAAGATGCGGCACCTGGTGCTGTTGTTGCAGATCCAGCAGCACGGATCGCTGACGCGCGTCGCGGAGCACATGGCCAGCAGCCAGCCGGCCGTGACGAACGCGTTGTCCGAACTGGAGAGCATGTTCGGCACGCCGCTCTTCGAGCGCTCGTCGCGCGGCATGCGGCCCACCGCGCTCGGCGCGGTCGTGCTCGAGCGGGCGAAGGCGATGATCCAGGACCTCGACCACCTCGCCCGCGAAATGGAGGCCGTTGCCGCCGGGCATGCGGCCCACCTGCATATCGGCGTGATCCCGTTCATTTCCGGACAGATGCTGTCGGCGGCGCTCAAGCGGCTGCAAGCGCGCATGGAGCGGCGCGTGACCGTGACGATTCACGAAGGCACCAGCGATCAGCTCCTGCTGCAGCTCAGGGACCACAGCGTCGACATCATGATCGGGCGGGCGTCGTCGGCGATCGATCTGGGCCAGGTCTCCTTCGAAGTGCTGTACCAGCAGCAGCCGCGCATGATCGCGAGCCGGCGTCTTGCCGCGAAACTGGCTCGCACCGCGCTCGACTGGCACAAGCTGCACGCGCTCGACTGGATTCTCGGCGCGCCGCATACGCCGATGCGGGAACAGGTGACCGACCTGTTCCTGTCGGCCGGCATCCCGCCGCCCGTTCCGATCGTCGAAAGTTACTCGTCGAAGCTGATCGGCGAGATGATCGCGTCGAGCGACGAGGCCGTCTCGATCGTGCCCGCCGATATCGCGGAAGAACTGGTGCGGTTCGCCGGCGTGGCGATCGTGCCGTACTCGCTGGTCTGGACGCTCCCGCCCATCGCGCTGTTTACCCGCGCCGCCGATTCGCGCGCGCCGGCGCGCGATCTGCTCGTGGACGCACTGCGCGAGGTGTGCAGGGAGACTTACGGGGAAGCGCAGCGATAAGGGTTCACGCGCCGGCCTTGAGCGGCGCGCCGGGCCCGCCGAAAGCCGTCATGCGCTTCGACGGATACCGTGCCGCCCCGTAGCAGGCTACTGGCTGGCGGTGAGGCGACGCAGAATTTCCGCGCGCTCGGCGGTCAGCACATGATCCGAGCCCTCGCCGCGGTCATAGCGCTTGGTCGTCCGGTAGGAAAACCGCTTCCTGTACTGGCTGGTGGCGGGATCGAACACCCACGCATCGACGACGAACAGGTGCGCCTCGAAATGACTCTCGCCGTCGCCCCACACGTAATCGGCCCGAACGAACACCGGATAGGGCGACACGTCCGGCACCTTCCACATCGCGCGGTCGGCCAGCTCCGTCTGGGTGACTTTCGGCATCAGGTTCTCGATCTTGCCGTTCGCACCATAGCGCAATATCGCCACGCGCTCCAGCATCCCGCTACCACCGCCGAAGAACATCCCCGAGAAGAACACCCACGAGCCACCCGACGCAATCGGCAACCGTTCGGATCGCGGCTTCAGACCGAACTGGTACTGGTTCTCCGTCGAGCCATCGGGAAGCGGCGCGGGCGGCATTTCGAAGCACGGCGCGCGATCGGGGAGCACACAGAGTTTCACGCCGGACAGCGGAAACCCCTCGTTGTCCAGCCGGCCCTCCGCCTGGCTAAAACGCGGGAATGCGAGTTCGCTGGATGCGGCTTGAGCCCCTGCGATGCCAACGACGGAAATGCTCAAGATCACGCTGAGCGGCTTGAAATACCTGCGCATGCACCGGCCCCTTCTCTCATGTTTTGTTCGCCGCGAATTGTCGATGATCCGGCCGCTTCTGTCGATTGAACGGTTGCGGCCGGCGACGCGCGCCGGCTAACCCACATCAGACGGTGGCCAGCACCAGACGCCCCGGCGACGCGCCGATATGCAGCCCGTCGGAACGATTCGCGAGATAACGCTGGTTCAACTCGTCCGGCGTCCACGTGCTGCTGTGGCTGAAGCCCAGCGCAGCCAGCCTCCCGGTCAGCTCGGCGGGTTCGAAGAAGCTCTTCCATGGTTCTCCACGCTCGGCGAATCGCACCATCATCTGCTCCATCGCGATCCGCACGATCGGCGACAGGCTCGACAGCGGGACCACATATTCGAGCAGAACCGCACTGCCTTTGGCGCAGCCGGCAATGAAGCGCAGCGTCTCGACGACCGCGGCCTCGTCGAGATACATCGTCACGCCCAGCCAGCTGAACAGCGCCGGCGCATCGGCATCGAAGCCGGCGCGCGCCAGCCCCTCCGCGAGACCGACACGCTCGAAATCGACCGGCACGAAGTGCAGCGACGGCGGCACCGCGATACCGGCCTCGCGCAAGCGGGCCTGCTTCCACGCCTGCGTCGCCGGCAGGTCGACCTCGAACACGCGCCCCGGCGCATCGGGTCGCCGGTATGCACTGGTATCGAGCCCCGCGCCGAGCACCACGTACTGGCAGGTGCCGCGTTCGATCGCATCGGCCCAGACGTCGTCGGCCAGCCGGCTGCGTACGACCACCGTGCTGCGCATGCCCACCGTCATCGGCTGGCGGTACTTGTCGAGGTTGTCGCGCAAGGCTTGCGCCTCGGCCGTGCCGAGGACGGTCAGCGCGACCGGATCGTCGAGCACCAGCGGCCGGTCGAGCAACTGGTGCGCGGCCCGCTGCGTAGCCACCATCAATGCGCTCGGCTTGGGGCCGGCATTCACCGGCGTCGTGTCTTGGCCGACGATATGCGCCCGGTTCAGATAGGCCAGCAACGCGTCGTCGAGGCCGATGCCCAGTTGCAGATCCGGTTCACGCATCATCGCATCGCGCACGCGTGCTTCCAGCGCCGCATCGTCGCCGCAGAAGCTGTCGAGAAACAACTGCTGCCAGCGCTTGACGATGGCCTGCACCGATGCGGCGCCGGCGTCGACGCCCGCGTCCATGTGCGCTCTCAGCTCGACCACCAGCGCCGGCCATGCCCGATGCTTCATCGCGGCGAACTGGCGCCGCCGCACCTCGTCGGCCTGGGCCGGATCGAGGTACTTCGCCAGCAGCGCGCAGCGCGCGTGCGCGAACGCTTCGTCGATCCATGCCAGCATCTCCGCCGTGATGCCGACGATCTGCGGAGCGCGCGGCTCGTCGAGCTGCATCTGCATCAGCTTGGTCGCGAGCGCCGGGTCGTTGCGGGTCATCCGGACCACGAGCCGGATCCAGCGCCACGCCAGTGCATGAGCGGCCTCGCTGTCGGCCGGCAGCGCCTGCTGCCGGGCAATGCGGACTTCGTCGATCAGTTCGATCCAGGCGGGATCCGTGGGCGCGATCGTATCCGGCCCGGTTGCCAGCAGCGCATCGAGTTCGTCGTCATCAAGGTGTTTTTGGATCATGTTCATCAACTCCAGAGCGTTCAGCCAGTCGGTCGCCGTGGTCTCGTCGCCGGCGGCGATCATGTCCACGATGTATTGCAGGTGACGACTGAGGCGCTGCGCGCGCGATGCCTGCACGTCGAGTGCCGCGATCTGGCGCCGCAGAAGCTGGAGCGGTGAGCCCGCAAGTTGCCCATCGAGGCTGGCCTTGATGTCCGGCAGCGAATACCCGAACCGTTTCAGCGCCTCGATCCGATGCAGCCGGACGAGGTCGTCCCGCCCATACAGGCGCGCGCCGCCGTCCGTGCGCTGCGACGGTGACAGCAGCCCGATTGCATCGTAGTGATGCAGGGCCCGGACGCTCAGCCCTGCCTGCTTCGCCAGATCGCCGATTTTCAGTCGCATTTTTTCCCAGTCGTCGGTGTCGACCATAAAAGCTGACGTAGCGTCAGGTGCAAGTGAAATCGAAGGGGTTGTGTGGGCGGCTGGAGGACGTCGAGGTAATTTCCCGGTCTTCACGCGAAACCCCGCCGTGGACGTTTGCGGCGAAGGTCGTCGCCCGTTTCATTCCATGCCCCGCTTGCGGAGGACAACCTCCAGCATCTCGGCCGGCGAAAGCTCCCGCCCGTCGTATTCCGCACCGAAGTAGGTTTCAGGCCAGAAGATGAGGTCCGAAATGCGGTCATCGCAGGTGTTGATCGACAAGCATCGAACCCAGTAATCGATCAGCGTCTCGTCTCCGCGACACGCGCAGACGGCATCAAGCAGTTCCAGAAGCTCCGGCTCCGACAGATCGGTCGGCACGGCATGCCAGTCGATTGCCAACTGCTTCGCAAATTCGTCGGCACGCGTCGAACCAAACGCGCCGAGGACATCGATTTGATCGACATCGTCTCCCAGCAACCGGGAAATCTGCTGCAACTCCGTCGCGTATTCGCGTCCGTTCTCGTGCAGCTGGAACACGGCCCTGGTCAGCGGCAACAGCAGTTGAAGCTTGTGATGGTCGACGGGGTCGCGCAGTTCGGCTCGCATACTGGTCGTGGTCGTGCAGCGGTTGATTGAGCGGTCCGGGTGAATGTGCCGGGGTCCCGATTGAAAGTTAATCGGCCGGCTTCTCGTACAGCGACCAGACGATCCCGTCTGATTTCAGCCCGACGCGAATGAAGCCGAGCGACGCGTAGTAAGCGCAGAGCGTCACGTTTTCAACGGCGCAATCGAGTCGAACGAAACGCCGGTTCAGGCTGCTCACCTTGTGAGCGCACCAGTCGAGCATGAAGCTGCCGAGCCCTTGCCCGTTGAAACCTTGCCGCACGCACAGCCCGTGCACGTAACCGGCAATCGGTTCCTGCGGCCCCCAGTGCTTGTCCTCGTCGAACGCGAGCGAGAACGTTCCGGCCAACGTGCCGTCCAGTTCAACGACATACACGTCCTTCCGGGAGACGTTGTTGCGTACCCACGCCTCGGAAAATCCGTCGCCTTCCTTGCCCCACACATGATCGCCGTGCGCAAGCTTCTTCGCGTGCGCATCGTTCCGGATCTGCGTCAGCACCGGTACGTCGTCTGCCGTCGCCCTGCGGATGCTTTTCAAGGTCATTGCTCGTCTCTCCGTTGCAGCGAGTCGGTGAAGGAAGAACCGCTATTCGCAGTTCACGGCTGCGTTGCCGGACAAGTCCGGCGTGCGGGTGCAAACCTGCGCGAAGCGTTCGATGTGCCGCTACACAAAGCATCGCCTGCAATTTCATCTCGACAGTCCTGGCCAGCTTGTCCGGATCGTCGGCGATCCCTGAATCATGTCGACTTGGCCCAAACATGTCGGGCGCGGGAAAGATATGCTTCAATCGCCTGTCTTTCGCAATGATTCAAGGAGGTCCATTGAAGGGACGCTACGAAGCGGCATTCATTCTCCCGCTACCGAATGAAAAGTGGCTGACTGACGATGGCTGGGAGTTCAGAACCGATACCCGCCTGCCCGACGCCACACGAAGCTTCCTTACGACGACGCTCGGGATGCAGCAACTCGCACGGTACGCCGGCGAACAAAACTACGTGAGTCCGGACGTCGAAGCATCCGTGCTCGAGGACGACAGCGGTGCGATCGAGCTGGTCCACATCAAGCTGTACAACATGCGCGCCGAACAACTTTTGAAAATGTTTGACGCCAGTTCGCTTGCCGCAACCACGGAGCTGTTCTTACCGCGATCACGGAAGAAATAGAACCGCCATCCAGCCGCTCCGCCAACTGCCGGCCGGACGTCATTCAATGCGCTCGACTGGCCCGCTCCCTTCCGGTCAGGAATGACAGGCTTACGAAGCCCGCCCCTGGCATCAACGCGAACACGGTCCCGAATAAACGCGTACCGTCGCGGTCGCTGGGGTGGGGAAAATCACGTTGATCAGTGTGTCTTGCAAAAGAACTTCGCGTCGTCCGGGTCAATCTTGACCGGATATTCGCGCTCGATCAGCGCCCTTTCCGCCACGCTCGGGTTTCCGAGCCACTTTGGCTCGCAGCGGTACAGCAACCGCCCGGCCGTGCGGTGCGTCTGTTCATCGACAAGCAAAGCGACATTCGTCACGTTGCACTGGTGTGCCTGGCAAAGGTGATAAAGCCACTCGCGAGACTCGCCGATTTTCCACAGCGTCCCTTCCGTCGCGGGACCGCTCAGCAAGCGCTTCCGAATCGTTTTCGAATCCTGGCCGGCCAGATTGAGGAAATTGTCGAATGCGGCCGATACCGTCCGGCCGATCGCCGTGCCGGATTGATCTCCGTCCGGGCCGACGAGATTGAAGATCTCCGTTTTATATCCGGAGCTCGCCGGCGTGATGTTCTTCGGCACCGACTCTTCGGCGTGAGCCTGGCAGTGGTATGCCAACGGGAAAAATAAAACCGCCCCCAAAAGTACGGCCCGTGCCCGCAAGGGGAACACACCCGCACCGCTGTCGGCGCGCATCCCTTTACCGCGATTTCTTGTCATTCCTCTACGCTGCCTTTCCACTACTTGTTGACACGCTAGGCACCGAAACCCGGCACCTGCTCTCGACCGCTCGCTCGCCGACGCATACAGCACCCCCATGCCGACAACGCTTTGCACACCATCCGTCAGCGTGATGTTCCTGAACGCTAACCAAGGGACAAGTAAATCCCGGCGCCAGCATCAACGATGAACAAGAGCGCAATGATGAGGCATGCCGTTCGCCATGCGCCGCGCAGGCGAGTCGCCCCGAAATACCATCCAGCCACGCCGACACAAAGCGTCACGGGCCAGTATTCAATGCCGGTTCCAAGCACGACGAGATAAAAAGGCCAATCAATGGTGATTTCACTCATCCCGGAATGCTCGGTTGCGTGCGTGGCGTATGCGTTCGCTCATGGTTTGAACGACAGCGATCAGTCGCCCGAAACTCTCCCGTCCGCCTGATGACACACCACCTCGATATTGTGTCCATCCGGCCCGATGACAAACGCCGCGTAGTAATTCGCGTGATAGTGCGGCCGCAGCCCCGGTGCGCCATTGTCCTTCCCGCCTGACTCCAGCGCCGCGCGATAGAACGCGTCGACTTGCTGCCGGTGGTCGGCCACGAACGCGATGTGAAGATGCGCCGGTTTCTCCGTCGTCTGGAACAGGCACAACGAGGGCTTGCCCGGCGGAGAAAGCTCGATGCCGTACGAAGGCTCGCCCTCCCCCTGCACCACTACGCCAAGCGGTTCAAGCGCGTTCAGGAAAAACGCCTTGCTGGCTGCATAGTCGCTCACGCCGAATTTGACATGGTCAAACATGACTCCCCCTCGGATAGATGGGTCTGCCGGCACCCGGATGGAATGTGGAAATCACCGCGATGTTGCCACACGTGGCCGTCACCCGCACACCCGCTCTCGACCGAACAAAAAAAGCCCGACACAGTCGGGCCAACGAGCGAGATACAAGGAGACATCCCGCTCACCCCTCATCGAGCGGTCACACCGTGCTACACAACGTCATCGCGATGCCGGCGACACCCAACCGTCGCGCACGACCTTGCAACCGGTCGTCGATCGCCACGCGTGCCTGAAAGGATTCGGAAATGAATTGCTATTGGGAAACCGGCGCACCGGATGATCCGTCTGCCGGCATGGTCGGCAAGGGAATGGCCGCGCTGTTCGACCCGCTGCCCGTTGCGCCGGCAGAATTCGTGGTGCCCGATTGTCCGCGGCGGCCGCGGTGCGCGCCATGCGTGACCGGCGGTGCGCTCGCGGCGACCGGCCGTATCGGCGGATGCGCGATGTACTGGAAGTTCTCGTTGACCGCGCTATTGCCCGTATCGTACGACCGGTGCACGAATACGCTGCTGGTCACGGGCTCGCTGGCTTGCGCGAACGCCGGCGGCATGGCGGACATCATCGCGGCGGCGGCCGCCGCGCTCAACGCGGCGATCCGCACGAGCGAACCGGCATCGCGGACTGTCGGGCGTACTGTCACGCTACGTTTCCTCCAATGTGCATCCGGTCGGCGATCGTTCGGCTGCCGGTGGCGCCCGCCCGAAAAATTGGCCCGCACCGGACAGTGCGGGCCAAGCCGAGAACACAACAACACCTTGGGGGGGTATCAAGGCGAGACCAGTCTAGCCCGAGTCGCCGGATAGAAAATTTCAGGCCAAATTACAGCTATTACTCCATATAACGAAGCATCGGCCGCCGCCGTGTGCGGCCAAGTGGTGACGTATCGTCCGTGAGCCCGTGCAACGACTCGGCTCCGCGAATCGTTCGCCGGCGTCGCTTCAGGCGGGTCGCGTGGCGCCGTCGCGCCGTCGCGCATCAATCTTCCACTTGCCTTGCAAACGCAGTCGCCGTCAAAACCGGCGGCGGCGACCTTCATACAAGTCGTGGACACCGCCGACGCAGCAACGCGCCAGATCAACGCGTGCCGGACAGATGCAGCGTGAACCACTCCACCGCCGCCTGGCTGGTTGCGTCGAAATGCTCGATATACGGCGTGAAATGTCCGCCCTTGATCTGGAGCAAGCGCTTCGGCTCCAGCGCGTTTCCCCACGCCTTGAGGCACAGGTCGGTGGGCGTCAGCAGATCCTGGTCGGCCACGATCATCAGCAACGGGGTGGGCGAGATGCGATCGACATACTGGCCCGGCTCGTTCTCGCGCGACATCTCGGCGCTGCGTAGCGTCACTTCGTTTTTCCAGTTCGGCGCACACCGCGCCGCCGACTCGGTGAAGAACCGGTACGCATCCGCGCCGGCCATCGCACAGGCTGTCGCCGGATCGGCACTGACTGCCGGCAACATCGCCGGCGGGCCGCCCGCAAATCGCTGCCTGCGATCTTCATCGAAGCGAGCCAGCAGTGCCGGCACCAGATCGGAACGCGTGCGGCGCAACGCCGACTGATACCCGCTGATCGTCGGCACCTGCGCAACCACGCATTTGACGCGCCGATCGATGGCCGCGACTTCGAGCACATGGCCGCCGCTGTAACTGGTGCCCCAGATACCGATGCGTGCAGCGTCGACCTCGGGGCGCGTCAGCAGATAGCTGATCGCATCGCGATAGCCGCGCTTCTGTTGCACGGGGTCGATCTCCTGACGCGGGTACCCGTCGCTTGCGCCGAAATTCCGGTGATCGTAGAGCAGCACACCAAAACCGCTGGCGGCAAACACCTCGGCGTAGCGGTCCAGATATTGTTCCTTCACGCCGGAGAATCCGTGCGCCATCACGATCGCCGGATACGTCGGCGTATCGGCGAGGCGCTGCGTCGGCTCGTAGTACCAGCCTCGCAGCGTGGCGGCTTCGGACAGGAATTCGATATCGTGTCGCGTCATGTCGGCTTACCTCGTTCGGTCAGTGTTATCGATGATCGACACGATAAGCTTGTACGCCACGCCCCGCGTTTGCTGGACAGACGATTGCTACGCGGAATCGGACAGTTTTGCGTACGCGCTGGGCGTCATGCCGACAAACCGGCGAAACACGGTCGAGAACGCGCTCGTGGTTTCGTAGCCGAGTTCCGCCGCGACGGCGATCACGGCGCGTCCCGACGCCAGCAACGGGCGGGCGGCCGAAATCCGCGCCTGCTGGCGCCACTGGCTGAACGACAGCCCGGTTTCGGCAGTGAACAACCGGGCGAGTGTCCGGCTCGACGCACCGACTTCATCGGCCCACTCCGTCAGCGTGCGCTGATCGGCCGGATTCGCCAGAATCGCGTCGCACACACGGGCAAGGCGCCGGTCCTGGCCGGACGGCAGCCGCAAGGGCTGCTCGGGCGACCACTCGATTTCGGCCAGCATGAGCTGGATGACGAGATCGTCGCGTCCGTCAGGACTGACCTCGACCGGGAACGACGACGCGCGCACGATCAATTCACGCAGCAGCGGCGACACGTTGACCAGGCTCGGCTGATCCGGGTATGCCGATCGGTACGCGTGCGGGTCGACGTAGACGGTGCGCATTTCGAGTGGCCCGTGTGCGCGCATCGCGTGCGGCAGGTCGGGCGGAATCCAGAGTGCGCGATGAGGCGGGATCATCCAGAGCGACTGGCTGGCGATGACTTCGGCGATGCCCGTCGTGGTGTAGACGAGTTGCGCGCGCGGGTGCCGATGCTCGGCGACGACGAAGCCGTCGGGAAAGGCTTTCGGCATGACGGCGGCGATACCTGGCGCATCCTGGTAATCGCGCGGGTCGGTGCTCTTCGTGACGGGTGCGATACCGGCCCGGTTCGGTGCCGCCACCGCGTTTTGCTTGATCGCTTTACCGTGGCCGCGCCCTTCGACCTTCATCGCTCGTCCTTTCCTGTGTGCGAAATCGCCAGGTCGTGCGATCCCGGCGAATCGGACAGATGATACGGGAATGTCGGATCCCGGGAATCCCGGAAAGAAGCAGTGAATCGGTAACGAGATTTCACTGCCGATTCGCGGTACCGCAAACGCAATACATCGCGCTGAACTTCCGATCTCGCCAGTTTCAGCGCATTCTGCGCGATGTTGGAAGTTCGATTCCGTGCTGCTATCGTTGTGCACTCTTTGAAGATATCGGAGCGGCCGATACATGCCCTTGATCTTGCGTCGAGCGATTGCGGATGATGCCGCCGAGGTGGCTGACGTCTATCTACGGTCGCGCAACACGCTGGCATCCTATGCGCCGCTCGCGCACGCCGAAGCCGCTGTCCACGATTGGGTGGCCAACGTACTGGTGCCGTCGGGCAACGTTACCGTTGCCGTGAGCGATAACCGCATCATCGGCATGGCCGCGCACGTCGTGACCGATGGCGTGGCATGGCTTGACCAGTTGTATGTCTGCCCCGAATTCAAGCGACGAGGGATCGGGTCTTCCCTCCTGGCATCGGTGAAGTCGCAGACGGTTGGCCTGCTCCAGCTCTATACGTTCCAGATGAATCGCGATGCCGCTGCGTTTTATGAACGGCATGGGTTCGTTGCGATTGCATACAGTGACGGAAGCAGGAACGAGGAAGGCTGCCCCGATGTCTTGTATTGCCTGACGCGGTAGCGGCTGCCCGCCTGGCACGCAGCACCTGTCCGTCATCGGCGATGATTGAAGGATTGGATCTCCGGAACCGTTCCATGTCGTGACGTGCGGTTACGGTACCTATAATTGCCTCCCGGCAAACAACTACGGAAACGGGTACACATGAGCATTCGAGGGAAAGACCGTCAGATCGACAACATCGAATTCAATGTCAGCGACATAGCACGAAGCAAGGCCTTCTATGGCGGTGTGTTCGGCTGGACCTTCACCGATTATGGCCCAACCTACACCGAGTTCCAAGACGGCCGGATCACGGGTGGGTTGACAACCGGTGAGCCCGTCCGGCCGGGCGGCCCGCTCGTCATCCTCTACGCTGACGATCTGGTCGAAACCCAACGAAGGATCGAGGCTGCGGGCGCCACCATCAGCCGCCAGACTTTCTCGTTTCCCGGCGGCCGGCGTTTCCACTTTATTGATCACGACGGCTATGAACTGGCCGTATGGTCAGCGGACGAATCGGGCAAGTAACGAAACAGGAACCGGCAAGCGGTGAGATCCGCCGCCCCAACGACACCCGCGACCGGGCGCCTTGAAGCTCAAGACGTCCGACATGATTTGGAAGCGGTTGCTCACGAGCATGGCAGTCAGCAGACTCGATCTCGTAAGACATCGACGCGCGTCTTCGACACCGCCAGAACGCTCATGAAGCGTCTTTCGGCATAGCGATTTAGAATCGCTTCTAGCTGCGATCTTCAGCAGCGTGCGAAACACCAGGAGCCCGATGCATACCGTCAAGATCACCAGAAACCGCCCGGATTTCAGGTGCTTTATCGACCTGCTGTACGGGTACCCACGGAATGTGGATACGGATGGCGATGCCTATCCGGTCAACAGCAGGCTCTGGACGCGCCTGTACCTCCGCGACCGGAAAAGCGACGCCCCGCGCGTCTCGATCGACCCGACCGACACCGATCCAGCCATCTTCACGGTCACATCGGACGCGCCAGAACTGGAAGAGCTGACCGCGCTCTATCTGTATCTCACCAGCGGCGACTCGATCAGTGCGTCGGAGAACCTGTTGGCGGCGTCGGACATCGAACGGCTCACGGAAAAACATGCTGAAGCACTTCAGCGGGCCGATCGATCCGTCTGGCACCAGTCTTCGGATGAAGACCCTTACCCGAATCAGCGCCTGGCAGACGATTGAACATTGCCGACGCCGTGACGAAACGTGCCGGCCCTGTCATCGCCCGATCGTCCTCCCCGTCGAGGAAGCCTTTATCGGCACCCATCCGGGTCGTTCGACAGGCACGTTCGAATCATCGACAATCGAACGACTGAGCCGGTCATACCTGACCATCCGATCTGATACCCCGATTCGCCATGAGTGACAATATCGTCTGGGTCGTCGATATCGACGCAAGCCTTGAAGAAGCACCGATCCTCGCGCAGCGCGGCATCGCATGGCTTGCCGGGCAAGGCATCGTGCAATCGGTGCCCGAAAGCGGCAATGGGCTCCACGGCGATATCTATCGTCCCGGCCCGAATGCCGCTGCGTGGTCCGAGTTCATCAGCCTCGGCAACGACTGGTGCGGCGTCGGCCTCGAGACCGAACACACGGTCTTTCATTCAGGCCCGGGGCCGAACGACGTACGTTGTCCACACTGCGGCGCGTCTCACTCACTCGATGAGGTGCCCTGGGGCGACGCAGTCAGCGCGTGGTACTCGAACGAAGCCGATGACACGTTGGCCTGCCCCGCATGCGGCGGCTCGGCACGCATCGTCGACTGGACGTTCCTCGAGCTCGACTGGGCATTCGGCAATCTCGGATTCGGGTTCACGAACTGGCTGATCGAGCCACGCCTCGCCGTCGAACTCGGCAAGATTCTCGGGCATCGCGTCAAGATCGTGCACCAGCACATCTGACGACTTGCATCGGCGTCCCGCGCGCTACGCGATGCGCAGGAACATCCCCGCCTTCTCGGGCAGCAGCGACGGCTGGAAGCCGTAACGCTCGTAGAACTTCGGCGTCCCGTGATCGGCCATCAGGCTGACATAGGCGGTCGGCGGCGCATGCTCGTGAAGGTAGCCCATAAGTGCGCGCATGATCAGGTCGCCCACGCCTTTCTTCTGGTGAGCGGGCAACACCGCGATGTCCACGATCTCGAAGAAACAGCCGCCGTCACCGATTACCCGGCCAATGCCGACCGGATCGCTGTCGCAGTAAGCGACGACGCTGAAAAGACCATTCTTCAACCCGATCGTCGCGGCCTGCTCCGACTTTCTGCTCAACCCCGCGGCAACGCGAATGTCGATATAGGCGGCTACCGACGGGACTTCCTGTCGAACGATGTATGCCATGCGGATCCTTCAGGTCGACCATACAGGCAGACGGGCCGACCTCGCGACGCATGAGTCCGTCGACCCGGAAACCCTCACGCGCGCATCGGACCAGACGAAGACCATCAAGCCGGCCAGGCGGTAGACCGCAGGTGTACCCACCTACCGTCCACAGCCTCGCCAAGGCCGGACAACCGGCTTAGAGAATCCGGTCCAGCGCGTCGGCAAACCGGGCGACCGCACCGTCGACATCATGCAGCTTGTCGAGGCCGAACAGCCCGAGACGGAAGGTCTTGAAATCCTCCGGCTCATCGCACATCAGCGGCACGCCGGCCGCGATCTGCAAACCCACGTCGGCGAACTTCTTCCCGGATCGAATCCCGTCGTCGTCCGTATAGCTGACCACGACGCCCGGTGCCTCGAAGCCTTCGGCCGCCACGCTCCGGAAACCCTTGTCGGCCAGCAGCGCGCGAATGCGCGTGCCGAGCTCGAGCTGCTCCGCTTTCACCTTGTCGAAACCGTATGCCTTGGTTTCCTTCATCACGTCGCGCAGAGTCGTGAGGCTGTCCGTGGGCATCGTCGCGTGGTACGCGAACCCGCCGCCTTCATAGGCTTCCATGATCTGCAGCCACTTGCGCAGATCGCATGCGAAGCTGGTGCTGGTCGTCGCGTCGATGCGTTCGCGGGCGAGCGGGCTCAGCATGACCATCGCGCAGCACGGCGACGCGCTCCAGCCCTTCTGCGGCGCGCTGATCAGGATATCGACGCCGCTGGCCTGCATGTCGACCCACACCGTGCCGGACGCGATGCAATCCAGCACGAACATGCCGCCGACCGCATGCACGGCGTCCGACACCGCGCGCAGATACCCATCGGGCAGCATCATCCCGGACGCGGTTTCGACGTGCGGCGCAAAGACCAGATCCGGCTTGTGCTCCTTGATCGCGGCGACCACCTCGTCGATCGGGGCCGGCGCATACGCGGCCTGCCGTCCGGCTTCGACCGGGCGCGCCTTCAGCACCGTCGTTTCGGACGGAATGCTGCCCATGTCGAAAATCTGCGACCAGCGGAAACTGAACCAGCCGTTGCGGATGACCAGGCACTTCTTGTTCGTTGCAAACTGCCGCGCGACGGCTTCCATGCCGAACGTTCCGCTACCCGGAACGATCACGACCGACTTCGCGTTGTAGACTTTTTTCAGCGTGCCGGAGATGTCGCGCATGACGCCCTGAAAGCGTTGCGACATATGGTTGACCGAGCGATCGGTGTACACCACCGAATATTCGAGGAGCCCCTCGCGGTCAACATCGGGAAGTAAACCTGGCATGCTCGCCTCCGGTGAAAGATGAACGATGGAATCTGGGCGAGCAGTGTCCGTCATGCGATACCGCCCTGCACCCATGCAATTGCGTTATTTTCTCGACGAAAGCAGATTCTAACGAACGCGGCCCGACGCTTGGGGCATATTTTGTCGGCGGCGCGGCACATCCCTGACGCGGCACGGCCTCGAACCGGAGCAGTGCGCCGCGATGGGGCCGCCATGGCCCCCGGCCGAAAGACCCGCCCGGTGGCCGTCGATGTCGACCGTTACCGTGCACGTAGCCCTGTTTCATGTATGGATTAATGGCGCGACCGGCGCATGCCGCCTAACATGTCGGCTCACCCTCCACGACAGAGTCTTCGATGATCCCCAACCGAGCGTCATCACAGCAACCGTCGGCCGATCCCGCACTCACCGAGCGCGTCGATGCGGTACTGTCCCGTCAACTCGACACGCAACGCCTCGTCGGCGCGGTCGTCCTGATCGCACGCGACGGCGAGCTCGTCTATCGCCGCGCGGCCGGGTTCGCCGACCGCGAAGCGCGCACGCCGATGCAAGAGGACACGCTGTTCAGGCTCGCGTCGGTGACGAAGCCGATCGTCGCGGCGGCCGCCATGGCGCTCGTTGCACAGCACAAGCTGTCGCTCGACGACGACGTCACGCGCTGGCTGCCCGAGTTCCGCCCGGCGCTGCGTGACGGCAGCGTGCCTGTGATCAAGGTGCGTCACCTGCTCACGCATACCGCCGGCCTCGGCTATCGCTACGCGGAAGCCGACGCGACTGGCCCGTATGCACGTGCGGGGGTCTCCGACGGGCTCGATGGCGCATCGATCACGCTCGCCGAAAACATGCGCAGGATCGCGAGCGTGCCGTTGCAGTACGCCCCCGGCACCGGCTGGAACTATTCGCTCTCCATCGACGTGGTCGGCGCGGTGATCGAGGCCGTCAGCGGGCTGCCGCTCGCCGATGCAGTCGATGCGCTGGTGCTTCGCCCGCTCGGTACCCGCGACACGGGATTCGTCGCTCGCGACGCCGCGCGGCTCGCGACACCCTACGTCAACGACACGCCGCAGCCGCACCGGCTCGCCGAGAACGAAGCCGTACCCATCTACGAAGGGTCCGTCGGCGTGACGTACTCGCCGTCGCGCGCACTCAACGCGGATGCATTCGCATCGGGCGGCGGCGGGATGGTCGGCACCGCCGACGACGTGCTGAACGTGCTGGATACGCTGCGGGCGGGTGGCGGCGCGATTCTGCCGGCCGAGCTGGTCGACGAGATGGGCCGCATCCACACCGGCAGTCTCGCGTTGCCCGACCTGCCCGGCGCGGGGTACGGAATCGGGTTTTCCGTGTTGCGCGACCCGCGTGCGGCGCTGTCGCCGGAGTCGCCGGGCACCTGGCGCTGGGGCGGTGTCTACGGTCATTCGTGGTTCGTCGACCGCGCCCGCGGGCTCACCGTCGTATCGCTGTCGAACACGCTTTACGAAGGGATGAACGGCCAGTACACGCTCGATCTGCGCGACGCGGTCTACGGCGTCGGCTGACACGCGCAACAAAAAAGGCCCGACACAGTCGGGCCAATGAGTTGAGACACAAGGAGAATCCCCCGCCCACCACACCGGGCGGGTTACGCCGCGCTACACGACGTTCTTTTCGACGATCGGCCGGTTTTCCAGCACCCGCGCCCAGCCGAGCGTCGACAGGTCGAGCGTGTCATAACGCCCGCCCAGAATGAGTTCACTGACCCCGCGCCCCGTCGCCGGCCCTTGCTGCAGCCCGTGGCCGCTGTAGCCGTTCGCGAACACGACGTTATCGAGTTCCGGGTGATACCCGATGATCGCGTTGTGGTCGAACACGTTGTACTCGTAGTATCCGGACCAGCAGTTCTCCACGCGCAGCGCCTCGAACTCCGGCACGCGATTCGCGAGCGTCGGCCAGATCACCTCGTCGAACAGGTCGTGGTCGACTTCGTCGAGCGGCAGGTCGTCCGGGTCGCGGTTCGGGCTCGGCGACGTCCCGCAGATGTACGTGCGCCCTTCCGGCCGGAAATACACGCCGGTCGGATCGATCAGCAGCGGGCAATCCGTGAGCTTCGCCGGCGACGACACGTTGAAGATGCTGCGGCGCCGCGCATACACGGGAATGTCGATGCCCATCATCGACGACAGCATGCGCGTCCACGCCCCTGCCGCGTTGACGAGCGTGTCGCACGCATAGCGTTCGCCATCGGCCGTGACCACATGCGTCACCTTGCGGCCGTCGCGCACCACCGACTTCACGTCGGACGGCACATAGCGCGCGCCCAGCGCCTGCGCCTTCTTGCGCAGCGCCTGCACGAGCCCGTAGCCGTCGAACCAGCCTTCGCCGCTCACGCCATACGCGCCCGACACGAGATCGTCGACGTTCAGCCACGGAAACTTCGCGCGCAGCGCATCGCGATCCATCAGCCGGATGTCCGCGCCGAGGCTCGTCTGCAGCGCATGATTCTCGCGCAGCGTCGCATCGCCGGCCGGCGTCGCGAGGAACAGGTAGCCGCCTTCGTGCAGATCGATCGACGGCTGGTGGCCATCCACTTCGAGCCGTTCGCCGATCGTGCGCAGGAAGTCGATGCCGAACAGCGACATCTCGATCGACAGCGGCGTCGAGAATTGCTGGCGAATCGACGCGGCCGACAACGCCGACGATGATCGCGCATAGGTGGGGTCGCGCTCGATCACGGTCACGGATACCGTGGGATCGGTGGCGCGCAGGAAATAGGCGATCGAGCTGCCGATCACACCACCGCCGACAATGACGACTTGAGAACTCACGACTGACTCCAGTTGCACATGTTGGGCGCGGCCAGCCGGCCACGCCCGTGGGTTGTTCGTGCCGCGTCACACGCGGCGTCGCGCGGGCAGACTCGTGCGGCTGCCACACCGGCGTGCGCCGCGATCGCAACCGATCGCTGATGGCATTTCAGCACGTCCGGCGTCGCCGCGAAAGTCCGCGCGCGCCTGTTGCGTTCAATCCGCCGATTTCGTCGTGACGGGCTGCCACGCGGCGTTCTTCACCTCATACAGCGTCGAGCTCGGGTTCTTCAGGTCGCCCGTGTTCGTGAACGCGATCGTGCCCGTGATGCCGTCGTAGCGCGTACCCTTCAGCGCGCCGTTGAAATCGGCCGGCTTCGTCGAGTTCGCCTTCTGCATCGCGTTGATCGCGATCCACGTCGCGTCGTACGCGAACGGCGCATACGCGAGCATGTCGATGCCGTACTTCTGCTTGAATTTCGTTTCGAACTGCTTGCCCTTCGCGAGACGCGACAGCGGCTGCCCGTATTCCCACACGGACGCGCCTTCCGCCGCGTTGCCGGCCAGCTTGATGAAGTTCGCGTTCATCACGCCGCCGCCCGCGAGGAACTGCGCACGGATGCCGAGCTGGCGCATGCGCTTCACGAGCATCGCGGCCTGCGCGTCGAGGCCGCCGAAGAACACGAGATCGGCATTGGTGCTCTTGATCTTCGTGAGCTGCGCGCTGAAGTCCACCGCCTTGTCGTTCGTGAATTCGCGCGCGACGATCGTGCCGCCGTTCGCCTTCACGGACTTCTCGAATTCGTCGGCTTCGCCCTGGCCGAACGCGGTGCGGTCGTCGATGATCGCGATGCGCTTCGCCTTGGTCACGCTCGCCGCATAGGCGCCTGCATTGCCGGCGTTCTGCGTGTCGGTCGCGATCACGCGATACACGGTGCCGAGCCCGGCGCGCGTGATGTCGGGATTGGTCGCCGACGGCGTGATCATCGGAATGCCGGCCTTCGCGTAGATCTTCGAGGCGGGCAGCGTCGTGCCCGAGTTGAAGTGGCCGATCACGACGGCCACCTGCGCGTCGGCGAGCTGCTGCGCAGCCTGCACGCCGGTGCGCGGATCGCTCTGGTCGTCCTGCGACGCGACCACGAACTTCACGGGCTTGCCGCCCACCGTCGTGTGCGCTGCGTTCGCTTCGTCGACGGCCATGCGCACGCCGTTCTCGATGTCCTTGCCGTAGGCAGCGCCGCCGCCCGTCAGCGGGCCGGCCACGCCGACCTTGACGACCGTCTCCTGCGCATGAACCGCGCCCGACTGGAGCGCGAGAATCGCGGCGGTCAATGCGACGCCGGAAAGCGAACGAATGCGGAACGTCATGACAATCCTTGTTCTGGGGGCCGGGATGCAACGCGCGACTGCCGCGCGTCGGCAACCTCCCGCGTGCCGGTCATCTCGTCCGCCGGCGGGACGTCATGCAACGTCCCAACTGGCCGGTCGATCGCCGCGGCTCCGTCTCCGAAGAACCTTTCATCGCGAAAGAGGTGAATGGATTGTGGATAGCCAATACCCGTGCAGCAAACGAAATATCGGAACTATGTTGTGAGGAATTGTCATCAAGTTCCGCGTTCGCGGCCGGCCTGCGGCCCGCGCATCGGTGGACCGTGGTCGACAGTTGCGGTGGGAAGCCGCGCCGATGCCCGTCCATCAAGGCCGGCCGTGGTCATGCCGGCGGCGCATCATCATTGCGATGACGGCCCGGCCGGCCGTCGCGACGCCGGCGGCGCCGCGTCATCGGTCAGTGCCGATCGGCGCCCGTCTGCTTGCGCCCCGCATCGGCCGCCTCGCCGGCCTGCTCCTGAATCTTGCCGGCCTGCTGTTCGGCGACGCCTTCCGCTTCCGTCCGGCGGTCGCCCGTCACCTTGCCGAGCGCTTCCTTGACCGAACCCTTGACCTGCTTGAGCTTGCCTTCGATGCGATTCCTGTCCATGGTCGTCTCCTGCGATGGTGAGGGAGAGCCGGCGACGTGACGGCCAGCGCCGCACCGCCGTGTGGACAGGATCGCAAGCACGCGCCGCGCGCGGCAGATGCGGATGCACCAGCGCGCATGATGCATTCGTACCGAGAGGCTTAGCTAGTCCTTGCCCTTCGCGCCACCCTTTTTACCGCCCTTCGCGCCGCCCTTTTCGCCGCGCGCGCCATTCGCGTCGGCCGCGCCGACGATCCCGCGTTCGCGCGCCCACACGATCGCCTCGCCGCGGCTGTGCACGTCGAGCTTCGCATAGATCGTCGCGACGTGATTGCGCACGGTGTTCGGCGCGAGCCCGAGGCGGCCGGCGATTTCCTTGTCGGCGAGACCGTGGCACAGCAGGTCGAACACGTCGCGTTCGCGCGCGGTCAGGTCCGACAGTTGAGCGCCCGCATCCGGCGCATTCGCGCGCCGCACGTTCGCGAGCTTCTCGATCAGCGTGCGGCTGAACCACGACGCATCCTGCATCGCGGTTTCGATCGCGTAGACGAGCTCCATCTCGGTACGCTTGCGATCGCTGATGTCGAGCAGCGCGACGAGCAGACAGTCGCGCCCGTGTATCGCGACAGGGTCCGCCGATACGACGCAATCGCGCACGTCGCCTTCACGCGTGCGGATCTGCACGTCGGCGTTGCGCACGTTGCCGTCGCGCGCGAGCCGGCCTTCGATGCGCTGCCATGCGCCGCGCTCGGCCCACAGCCCGATCTCGTCCGCCGATTTGCCGAGCAGGTCGTCCTGCGCATGGCCGGTCATCGCGACGAACGCGCCGTTCACGTCGAGCAATTCGAAGCGGTCGGCCGTGACGATCGCAGTGGCGACCGGCGCCATCCGGAACGCCGTCGCGAAGCGTTCCTCGCTCTGCCGCAGCGCGCGCTCGGCCTGCTTGCGCGGCTCGAGATCCATGAACGTGAACAGCATGCATACCTCGTCGTTCATGTCGATCGGCTGCCCGGCGACGACCACGGCCTTCGCGTTGCCGTCCGCGAGTTTCAGCACGGCCTCCATCTGCGGGATCGTCGCGCCTTCGCCGAGCCGCTCGATCGCGAGTTCGCGCCGCTCGGCCTGGTCGAGCACGTCGATCTCGTACACCGAGCGGCCGAGCACGTCGTCGCGCGCGTGGCCGGTCATGTCGAGAAAGCCCTGGTTGACCTTCACGTAGCGCAGGTCGTCGAGCCGGCAGATCACGGCCGGCGCCGGGTTCGCGTTGAAGGTGCGCTCGAAGCGCTCCTCGGCGCTCGCCCATTCGGTCGCGTCGTGCAGCACGAGCGCCAGGCAGTCCGGTTCGCCGGCCGCGTTCGTCAGCACGAGGCTGCGGATGCGATGGACCCAGCTCACGGTTTCGTCGGCGGCCGATTCGACTTCGACCGTCACGTCGCTGAACTCCTCGCCCGCGATCACGCGATCCATCGGATAGTGGCCGTCGCGCACCGGATGGTTGTTCCGGTAGCGCAGCCGGAAGCGCTCGCGGTAATCGGTGACGGTCGCGCCGAGCGCCTTCAGCTCGGTCACGCCGTGCATCGCGAGCGCGGCTTCGTTCGCCCACACGATCCGCTGGTCGGGCTCGACCAGGATCACGCCCTCGGTGAGTCCCGCGATGATCTGGTGCAGCTGGCGCCGGTCGGTATGCGACTTCAGCGCCTGCTCGTTTGCCTGTTCGTTGACCTGTTCGTTCATCGAATGGTTGTCCGTGTCGTCTGCATGAGCGCCGGCCCGGTTGCCGTTTCGTCGACACGCGCCGGCCGCCGCGTGTGGCGATGATCGCGTGCCGCACCGCTGCGCGACAGGCGCGAATGCACTATCCGCCATAGTACATTCGCACGGCACGCGCTATCGTTCGGCACCCCGCCGATCCGCCATGCATCCGACTGGCCCGCCATTCCACGCCGCGCGTGCGATGGATACGCGCCGCGCCGCTCTCCCGCCCGTCTCCCGCCCTACACGACGCCCCGTGCAAACGCACTAGCCGATCAGGTGAATTTGCGCGATGTCCGCGCACGTTCGCCCCGGTACGCTGGTCCTGCATCGGCGCTCATGCGCTGCCTTCCGAACCGCAGAGGAGAAGCACGATGAAGCTGCATCAGACACCCGATCCGACGCGGCCCGCACCGCCTCCGGACAGCCCGCCCGAACCGCCGCCCGGCACCGATCCGCCGGTTCCGCTGCCGCCCGACGTGCCGCGCCCGGACATCCCGCCGCGCGAGCCCGGCTACGACACGCCGATCGTCAAGTAGTGCGCGGCGCCGTTCGCATTCATCGATTCATCACGCCAAGCGAAGGAGAACATCCATGAACAAGACCCGCCCGTTTTCGACGCTGCTCGCCGTCAGCGCGACTTTCCTGCTGAGTGCCGCGCCGCTCACGAATGCGGTTGCACAGGACGCATCGACCGGCAACGGCATGAAGGCCGAATCGAACCAGCCCGTCTCCGATACGTGGATCACGACCAAGGTGAAGGGCCGGCTGGCCACCGTCGACGGCCTGAAGAGCGTCGACATCAGCGTGACGACGGTCGACGGCGTCGTCACGCTGACCGGCGTGCTGCCGACGAAGATCGCCGTGAAGAAGGCGATCGCCGTGTCGCGCGCGGTCAAGGGCGTGAAGCACGTCGACGCATCCGGCCTGAAGGCGAAGGCCTGACCTCCCGGCGCGGCACGCCGCCGCGCCTTCTATCCCTGCATGACAAGGAGCACACGATGAACGAGGACAAGATCAAGGGCCAGTGGAAGCAACTCTCCGGCAAGCTGAAGGCCAAGTGGGGCAAGCTGACCGACGACGACCTGGCCGTCGCGGAAGGCAATCGCGAGTACCTGGCCGGCAAGATCCAGGAGCGTTACGGGATCGCTCGCGACGCGGCCGAGAAGCAGTTGAAGGAATTCGACCGCGAGCTGTGATGCGATAGCGCATCGACACAATCCACCGCGGCGCCGACGGCGTCGCGGCCACCAGGACAACGACATGGGCAAATACCTGATCGCCTGGCTGCTCGGCGTGCCGGTCGGGCTGCTGGTGCTGTTCTATCTGATCACGCACGTCTTCTGACGGCACGGCGCGCGGCATACGCCAGCCGCCTTCCTCTCTCCCCATCTCACCGACGACCGTGACGCCGTGATCCGGCGTTCGCCCGGTCGCACGCATTCCGCTCTGCATGACGGGCCGCCCAACGCAAATCGGGCAGGACGCCTTTGCGCCCTGCCCGATCGGCTCACTTCTTCCGTAAGCGGTACGTCCCGCTTTCGCTGCGTTACTTCGCCGCGTTGGCCGTCATCTTGAAGATGCCCTGCGCGTTACCCGCATCGAAACGCAGGTCGGTCACCCAGCGGCGTGCCGCCTGGTCGAACGTGCGCTTGCGCGTGATGAACTCGTAGAACGAACCCGGTACGTTGCGCTTCACGGTGCCGCCGTCGCGCGTGCGGAATTCGCGCTCGACGGTATCTGCACGATACGCGGTCTGGAACACGCGGCCCGAGCGCGAACGCTCGACTTCCGGCTTCATCGGCCGGCCCTTCGCCTTCTCGTCGTCGGACAGCTTGAACACGTCGGCGACGCGGTCGGTCGCATGGTTGAACGCGTTGCCTTCGGTCGAGATCCACGCCATTTCCGCCGATTCCAGCAGCAGCGTTTCGTAGTCGAGCTCGTTCGGCAGGTCGTGCTGACGCGCGAACGCCCCGACGATCTCCGGCAGCAGCGCGTGCGCGGCCTCCAGCGACAGCCAGCCTTCACGCTCGATTTCCCACAGCAGCGCGACGGCCGCCGGCGACAGCGGATCGCGCGACGTGCTCACGACGTTCGTCACGGCCTGCTGGAATTCCTTCGAGAAACGTTCCGGATGCAGCTCGCTGACGAAGAACTGCGCGATTTCGTCGGGCGCGTCTTCATGCGCATACGCGCGGCCCGTCATGCCGAGCTTGTCGAGCGGGTAACGGCCGTTCAGGCGGAAGCCGAGCGGACGCAGGATGCGCGTGAACGCGGCTTCGCCCGGCGGCAGCGCGCCCGTGTTCGGCCAGCGCACCGTGCGCAGCGCGCCGTGGTCGAAATAGACCGAGCCGCCGCTTTCGATCGCGTCGGCCGTGTACGCGCGGCCGTTCGCCGAACGTTCAAGCAGCCCTTCGAACAGCGCCATGTTCATCGCCTGCGCGATTTCCGCGCGCGTCACGACGCCGTCTTCCCATTCTTCGAGGATGGCCGGCATGTTCAGGGTCGAGAACAGGGCGTCGGTCTTCGCCTGTCCCAGCAGCTTCGTCAGCAAGCTCTCGATATTCGGATTGCGCATCAGGTTTCTCGTCTCGGGGGACCGCCGGCAAACGTGCCGGCAACTCGTTGGCCGGCTGCCCTGCGGGCGCCTGGCCTTGCGTGGAGAGCATTATTCAAAGGGTTGCAGCCGGGCGTAAAGCGAGATTAAATTGATATGTGATGAGTTTTTGGAATTATCAGCCGCTCCCCTGCTCCGCCGTCCGCCTTGTGCCGTGCGGGCCTGATCGTCAGACGAATCGAACATCATGCGCAAATTCAAGATCCCCAACATGGGCGCGCTCGTGGCTTTCGAAGCCGCCGCGCGCCACGAGAGCTTCACGCACGCAGCCAAGGAGCTGTTCCTGACCGAAAGCGCGGTATCGCGGCAGATCGCGACGCTCGAGGCGAGCCTCGGCGTGCGGCTGTTCGCCCGCGTGAAGCAGCGCGTCGTGCTGACGCGCGCCGGCAAGCTGTACGGCACGCAGGTGCGGCGCGCGCTGGAGGCGCTCGACCGCGACACGCTGTCGATCATCGCGCACGGCAGCGGCGGCGGCTACCTGGAGCTGGCGGTGCTGCCGACCTTCGCGTCGCACTGGCTGATCCCGCGCATCAAGAGCTTCTACGACCGCACGCCCGACGTGCGCGTGAACATGGGCAGCCGCACCGACCTGTTCTCGTTCGAGGACACGCACTTCGAGGCCGCGATCCACTACGGCAAGCCGACCTGGCCCGGCACGTCGTCCGACTACCTGTTCGGCGAGGAAGTCGTGCCGATCTGCTCGCCCGCGCTGCTCGACAGGCCCGTCGAGCGCGTCGAGGATCTGCTCGCATACCCACTGCTGCACTCGACGACGCGCCCCGGCGCGTGGGCGCAGTGGTTCGAGGCGCACGGCGTCGAGGACATCCGCACGATGCAGGGCGTGCGCTACGAGCTGCACACGATGCTGATCAGCGCGGCCGCGGCCGGGCTTGGCGTCGCGCTCGTGCCGAAGTTCTTCGTCGAGGAACAGTTGCAGCAGCTCGGCCTCGTCGTGCCGTGCGACGCGGCGACGGTCGGCGATTCGGCGTACTACCTCGTGTATCCGACGGAGTTCAGCCACAGCAAGCCGCTGGAGCTGTTTCGCGGCTGGCTGCTCGAGCAGGCGAGCGCGTATGCGTCGCCGGATTTCGATGCGGATGACGGCGAGATGGTGGACGACGAGGACGTCGAGTAACGGCGCGGTCGCGCCAGCATCATGGCGTGCTGGCCTCGCACGCGTGTCGCGTCGGCAGACCGGCCGTCACGACCTTCACCAGCCGCGCGCGATCGGGCGTTTCCAGCCCCGGGCACACGGTGTCCAGCGCGCGGATCACGACCGTTGCGCGCCCGTCGAAGCGGCATACGCCGTCGGGCTGCGCGGCGGGGAGCCGCAGTCCGCGCAGTGCATCGCGCTGGTTCGTGAAGACGATCACACCCGCGCGTTGCGAGCGGTCCGGCAAGCGCCGCGCCGATGCCTCGTCCTCTTCGAACCATACGTCCGACCCGATCGATTCGTCGCCGTAGTCGAGCGCGTAACGGCCCGACAGCGTGATCGCCCGGCCGACATGCACCGAATGGCATTCGGGTTCGGCGTCGGCCGGCGCCGGCTGCGCGCCCGCCGCGGCCGCGCCGCACGCCAGCAGCAACACGCCCAGCGCGCGGGCGAAGCCGGTCAGGGTCGACACATCAAGCGCTTTGCGGATCATGGGCAGTGAGGTGCGGTGCATCGTGACGAAGACCCGCATTGTCGCGCAGCGCGTGCGTTGCATGCAGGCGCCGCGTCATCGTGGCAGACCGCGTACGCGGGCCGTGCACGGCAGCGACGATCGGGGGAATTCGGGGGCAAGCGGCGATCGGCCGCGAGCAATGTTTCGTGCCGCACCGGCCGGACAGAAACCGAAGCCGGGCACACGACCGCGCTGAAAAAGGAGAGGAATCGCGAAGGATCCGTTGAAGCCGGCGGGACGTATTGGGGTCCGGCGTGCGCCGGGCCGGGTATCCCCGACCCGGCGCTCCGGGCAGCCGACCTCGCTTCGGCAGCGCGGCGGACTTTTCCTGTTCTTCACTTCTTCTGTTCTCTCAGGTTCCCTGCATTTTTTACGTTACCGCGCTGCGCCATTATCCGCTGAAACTGGCCCGCGTGAAACGTTTGCGCATGCGTTGAACGTGTTATACCCGGCATTCTGACACTTTCTTGCATTTCACTTTCGCCTCACACGATCCCGTTCGGCAAATCTTGCATTCGGCCCGGCGTTCCTTTTTAATGGAACTGGTTCCATTCTTCGATTCGGCCATGCCGATGCGTGACGCTTCGTCGTCCGCGCGTCATGATGCCGATTCAGGATCGAGGATCGCTCAGCTCAGGATTCGCATCGCCCGTCCTTCCCGGACACCCCGTCAAACGAGACCGTCATGCCCGATTCCGCCTCCCTGCAGCAGTTGTTTCCCGCCTTTCAGGACATCCCCGCCGAGTACCGGCTGACTTCGCCGATCCACCAGCGCGTGTCGCTCGTCGACGGCGCATTGCGGCCGTGGGACGGCGCGACCAAGACCGTGCTGTCGCCCGTGTGCGTGCGGCAGGCGGACGGCACCGTCGAGCAGGTCGAGATCGGCAGCTACCCGGTGATGGGCGAAACGGAAAGCGATGCGGCGCTCGACGCCGCGGTACGCGCGTACGACGCCGGCCGCGGCGAGTGGCCGACGATGAAGGTCGAGCAGCGCATCGCGTGCATGCAGGACTTCATCAAGCGGATGGTCGCGCAGCGCGAGCTGGTGGTGAACCTGATCATGTGGGAGATCGGCAAGAGCCTCGCCGATTCGCAGAAGGAATTCGACCGCACCGTCACGTACATGACGCAGACGATCGACGCGCTGAAGGAGCTCGACAACGCGAATTCGCGCTTCGTGATCGCGGAAGGCACGATCGGCCAGATCCGCCGCACGCCGCTCGGCGTCGTGCTGTGCATGGGGCCGTACAACTATCCGCTGAACGAGACTTTCGCGACGCTGATCCCCGCGCTGCTGATGGGCAACACCGTGGTGTTCAAGCCGCCTCAGTACGGCACGCTGCTGTTCGAGCCGCTGCTCGAAGCGTTCCGCGACGCGTTCCCGAAGGGCGTGATCAACACGATCTACGCGCCGGGCGCGGTGGTCGTGCCGCACATGCTCGCGTCGGGCAAGATCAACGTGCTCGCGCTGATCGGGTCGAGCAAGGTGGCCGATCACCTGAAGAAGCAGCACCCGAAGTCGCACCGGCTGCGCGCGATCCTCGGCCTCGACGCGAAGAACGCGGCGATCGTGCTGCCCGACGCCGATCTCGACCTCACCGTGAAGGAATGCCTGCTCGGCGCGCTGTCGTTCAACGGCCAGCGCTGCACCGCGCTGAAGATGCTGCTCGTGCACCGCTCGATCGTCGACGAATTCCTGAAGCGCTTCACCGCCGCGCTCGAACAGCTGAAGATCGGCATGCCGTGGGAGAAGGGTGTCAGCATCACGCCGCTACCGGGCATGCATCGCACCGCCTACATGACGGATGCGATCGACGATGCGAAGGCCAAGGGCGCGCAGGTCGTCAACCATTCGGGCGGCGAGTTCAGCAAGACGCTGTTCTATCCGGCCGTCGTGTATCCGGTGTCCGAAGGGATGAAGCTGTATCGCGAGGAACAGTTCGGGCCGATCATCCCGGTCGCGCCGTTCGACGACGTCGACACCGCGCTCGACTACGTGACGACGTCGGATCACGGCCAGCAGGTCAGCATCTTCGGTTCCGATCCAGCGCAGATCGGCGCGCTCGTCGATCCGCTCGTGAACCAGGTGTGCCGCGTGAACATCAACTGCCAGTGCCAGCGCGGGCCCGACGTGTTCCCGTTCGCGGGCCGCAAGGATTCGGCCGAAGGCACGCTGTCGGTGAGCGACGCGCTGCGCGCGTTCTCGATCCGCTCGATGGTCGCGGCAAAGCAGACCGACAGCAGCAAGCAGCTGCTCGATTCGATCGTGTCGGATCACTACTCGAAGTTCATCAATACAGGCTTCATTTTCTGAAGCCGCTCTGATTCGGGAGCCCTCCGCCGCGCGTCAATGCGGCGGAGTCATCGGGTTAAGCGCGCCCCGCCTCGTCCGCCTCCGGTCAGATCGCACCCGGCCTCGCGCGCAGGCTGTTCAGCAGTGTGTCCCATACTTGCAACGCGCCCGCTTCATCGACGGGCGAGGTGGCCACCTCCGGTGGCAGGTCGGCGCGCGCGGGCGCGCCCAGCAGCAGTTCGACCGACGTATGCGGCTGCTCCACCGTCGCGGGATTCCCCGGCGCGAGCAAGTAGAAGCGATAGACCGTGACCGCCCCATCCCTGAGCGCAAACAGCACCTCCTCCGCGTCCATGCCGGCGACCTGCCGTTTGCCCTGGCGCAGGATGCTGTAGTGTCCCGGCATACGATTGAGCGTCGCGCGCAGCGCACGCAGATTGCGAGTGAGCGGCTGCGCCAGATCCTCGTCCACCGCATCCCGCAGCTTGATCACAAGCAGCGCCGGTCGGCCCGGCATCAACGCGAAGGACTGGCTGACTTCTTCCGAGTAAGTTGACGGGCCGGTGACGATCCCGCCATCGAAGCAAAAACCGGATTCCGTCGGCACGGTCCAGTTATCGCGTACCTTGATGCGGCGGTAGGTATCGTCATAGATGCTTTCGGCCCGGTCCAGCGCATCCGAACCGATCAAGCTCGTCGTCTGGACGAGCGTGCGGTTCGCAAACAGATAACCTTCCGTATCGAACGGCAAGGCTACTGCTTTCACCACCGCATTGTTGAAGACGAAAACCCGTGAGTGCTGCACCGGAGAAAATGCCTTTTCCAGCCATGCGCGCCCCGTCGTCTCCTGCAGATTGACGGGATTCACCCGCTGTTTGGTGCGCAGTTCCTTCTCGCGCGCCGCGACTTTGGCATCGTAGTCCTCCACTGACACATCGTGCGTCGTCACCAGCTTTTCGCCGCGGTACTCGTAATACTCGTTCGAGATCTCGCTCGAGACGGGCCGGTCGAACATCAGGCGGCCGATGCACCACGGACGCAATTCCGATAACAACGGATTACTCATCCCCGGTTCCACGGAATACGCAAACGAGCAGGCACACAGCCCCGCCAGCAACAGCAGTGAACGAACGAAACGCGCCATCACGATCCTCCCCGCACATCGATATCTTTCATGATCTGCACCATGTTGCCGAGAAGCACGCGGCGCGTCCATGTTCGGCGCGAAGAAAGCCTAGTCACCGTTGTCTTTCGTGACTATAGGCGAGGCCACGATGCCCGCGATGAAAATCCTCGGAATCATGGGGTGCAGATCTTGAAGTGCATCGATGGGTGCTTCAAGTTCCGAAGCGAGTCGTTCGTGAGCATGTCGATGTTGCTGAAGTTGTGCGGATCGTGCGACACGCTGCCCGGCTGGCACACCGCGACGATCCGCGTCGCCGAGGGGTTCAGCGACGGATCGTCGGCCAGCAGCCGCTGCATGATGAAGCTGCGAATGCGCGACGACATCTCCGCCATTCCGAGGCCACGGCGCGCTTCGCTCAGCAGCAGGTTGTGCGTGTCGGCGGCGATCCCGCACGCATAGACGTGGCGGCCGATCTCGTAGTCGCACTTGATCATCCGGACATCGTCGATGATGTCGATGCACACGCGCTCGCCTGGCGTCTGCGCATGGACCCGCATACCCACCGGCGCTTCGGGCGCAGTGAGCCATTCGACCAATTTGGGGCGAACCAGATACCAAGCCTTGGCTATGACCTTGCCTACGTGATCCTATCCGTGCCCCTGATGTGTCCAGTGCTGATTCTCAGTAAGACGCCAGGAACGATGCCTTTTCAGCGCGGAGGCGCCCCGACTTTCCCATATCCCTGTTTGCGGGCAACGTTGTTGGCCGTTACACCTGACTGACGACGCGGGTTCGGGGACTTCACGCAACAGACCGGCTTCGACCATGTGCGTCAGGAAATCGTGTTGCTGTGGTGGAAGGGCATAGGCCTCGCCAAGGTAATGCCACTGCACCTGCTCGGCGGCCAGCCACTCGAATGACGATGCCTCGAAGCGCTCACCCGCCCGATAGCGCTCCGGCGTATTCCGACGGGCGGGGAGCAGGTCGGACTTGGGGGTAGCTGGGGGACCATACAGCGCGAGCCAGTAGCCTTCGCGCGGCACGGGATTGTTGCCCGCGGCCACCATCGTGCTTTGCTCTCGTGTGGCCACTGCATATCCACGCGGAATGAATTCGCGGCCTTGCAGCGCAGTGGTCTTTTGCGGTTTGGGGGACGGCGTCACGGCCTTTGCGCCATTGATCAACGTCTGTACGCTACCATCCCACTTCGGCAACGCTGCGGGTGGCAACGGAAGTACCTTGTCGAGATTGGGCAACTTCAGGCGACCCTGATAGAACTCCAGCGCATCTCCAAGCTTGCTGTATCGTTCAGCACGCGCCTTGTCGATTTGGCCGACTAGGTTAGTGCCGTCAGTAAGGTCCATTCCATCGAATTCGGTAAACAGCTTATTCGCGCACTCGGCAGAGCCCAACTTGACCCCTTGATGAAGAACCTTCAGCGCACGTAGCTTCGCTTCGGCAGTTTGCGGTCTGGCGTAAACATGTCCTAACTCCTTCGCTGCATTTCCATATCCTTGAGCGAGTGCACACTCCAACATTTGTGTCGCAATAGGCAGATTTCCCCAGAATTCACCGCCTGGATCGTCATATGCAGCATCCGTCTTGGTTCCGATAAATGTTTGTGCAGACGGGCTACCCATATCGGCGGCGCGCTGAAAGAAGGCGTAAGCACTGGTGGCATCGCCACCGCTAATCAGCCCATTCTGATGGTAGATTCCCATCATGTCGTAGGCGTCAGGAATCCCCAGTTTCATCGCCTTTTCCACCCAGCGGATAGCAGTCTCGCGATCATGGGTTGGGACTCCCGAACGATTGCTCAGTATCAACGAAGCAATATTCAGCATGGCCTTCCAGTGACTGCGTTCAGCTGCTTGTGTGTAGAGTTGGTAAATCTTCGCGTAATCGCGCTTATCGTAATCGATGTCGGGATCATCGAGCGCCAGCGCTTGCTGGAACCACAATTCAGCTTGCGGATCGACGGGCGGTACGTGTTGAGCTTGATATACACAGGTGAAGGTCTTGCGATGCGGGCTGAACAACGGCAGTTTTTCGTAACGTGGCAGGTCGGACATGGATGCACTCAACTTGATGGTCTGGGCTGTAAAAGGGCTAGCCTGTGACGCAGTTGCCAACACGCAGAGACTGGCGAATAGAAGTCGCAGAGCAAGATCGATAAATTTCATGTCGGGTCGATTCATCTCAGACGACGGCTGATGTGCCGGACGTCGACGGAACGGTCACCTGGGCGTGCATCGTGCCTGTAGCACGGTGATCCTCAAAAGGCAGGAGAAATCCTTTCAGAGGCGCCTTACCCGCTTTCCATACATCGCGATTGTTATCCATACGAGCCACCCATCGCTTGAACGTCGAGGGAATTTCCTTAAAGTCTCCACTACCTGAAATATCACCGCCCGAGTGGAGCTTGAATATTCTTTCCCGCAGTGGGGCGGCGTAGTCCAATCCAGTCGCACCGATATTGATCTCACTGTCCGCCGTCATGCTGCGCTGGTTCATGTTTGCGCTTCCGACCGTAATGAATACGTCATCGATGATCATCAGCTTCGAGTGAATGTAGATTTCACGGTAGGCCATATCGTGACCGGGGATCGGTCCGCTGGCACGTAGTCGAGCAAGCCAGAGCGTGATTCGCTCAGCAGCAGGTTGTGCGCGTCGGCGGCGATCCCGCACGCATACACGTGGCGGCCGATCTCGTAGTCTGACTTGATCATCCGGACATCGTCGATGATGTCGATGCACACGCGCTCGCCTGGCGTCTGCGCATGGACCATGCATACCCACCGGCGCTTCGGGCGCAGTGAGCCATTCGACCAATTTGGGGCGAACCGGATACCAAGCCTTGGCTATGACCTTGCCTACGTGATCCCTATCCCTGCCCCTGATGTGTCCAGTGCTGATTCTCAGTAAGAGGCCAGGAACGATGCCTTTTCAGCGCGGAGGCTGACCACCCAGTCCGTGATAACCGGAAAATGCAATGTCGAATCCGTATTCACCCATGCTGGTACACCCTCCTTCTGTCGGAGTCTTCCAGGTGTCAGCGATCCTGCTTATGCTTAGGACCACGACACAGTGGTTGAGCGACTGACCAGTGTGCAACCGCATGTTGCATGGTGCCCGTGCAACGCAACCGGAGCACCACTGACCATGCCGTTCGCATCGCCTTCAGCGATCGTCTGCATTCCGTGCTGATGGCATTCGACCGTATCGCCTTTGCGGGCGATTGCCTTGCCGTCAACCACATCGGCATTCGAACCTGCCGTAACCGTACCGCCATGCGGCGCGAGCGTATCACCCACCACAATTACCTGACGAACCATGTGCTTTTCTCTCTCGCGTGTGGCAGCGTGCCGGCCCCGTGCGCTTACATACCAATCGTATAGATGCCAGGCATACCGGTTTCCGCATTCGGACTGCCTAGATAAGTCCACTGCATGTCTCTCGCGGCTACATCAATAAAACGGTCTCCGGGTTGCGGAAATGCTTGCCCTTTTTCGACGAAAGCCTGCTGGTCCCAGCGGTTGTACAGCGTCTCCATCGGGTGATCAGCTGCGACCCGACTTTCCCATATCCCTGTTTGGGGGCAACGTTGTTGGCCGTTACACCTGACTGGCGACGCGGGTTCGGGGACTTCACGCAACAAACCGGCTTCGACCATGTGCGTCAGGAAATCGTGTTGCTGTGGTGGAAGGGCATAGGCCTCGCCAAGGTAATGCCACTGCACCTGCTCGGCGGCCAGCCACTCGAATGACGATGCCTCGAAGCGCTCACCCGCCCGATAGCGCTCCGGCGTATTCCGACGGGCGGGGAGCAGGTCGGACTTGGGGGTAGCTGGGGGACCATACAGCGCGAGCCAGTAGCCTTCGCGCGGCACGGGATTGTTGCCCGCGGCCACCATCGTGCTTTGCTCTCGTGTGGCCACTGCATATCCACGCGGAATGAATTCGCGGCCTTGCAGCGCAGTGGTCTTTTGCGGTTTGGGGGACGGCGTCACGGCCTTTGCGCCATTGATCAACGTCTGTACGCTACCATCCCACTTCGGCAACGCTGCGGGTGGCAACGGAAGTACCTTGTCGAGATTAGGCAACTTCAGGCGACCCTGATAGAACTCCAGCGCATCTCCAAGCTTGCTGTAACGTTCAGCACGCGCCTTGTCGATATGACCGACCAAATTAGTTCCATCAGCGAGGTCTAAGCCCCGAAACTCTGGTGCCAGACTATGCGCGCATTTTGCACTTCCGAGTTTTACACCCTCATGCAAAATTTTTAGGGCACGCGACTTACCTTCAGGGGTATTGTCTCTTGCGTAGACGTGACCCAACTCGTCTGCCGCGTCTCCATATCCCTGTGCGAAGGCGCATTCAAGCATTTGCGTTGCAATAGGCAGATTTCCCCAGAATTCACCGCCTGGATCGTCATATGCAGCATCCGTCTTTGTTCCGATGAATGTTTGCGCAGATGGGCTACCCATATCGGCGGCGCGCTGAAAGAAGGTGTAAGCACTGGTGGCGTCGCCACCTTTGATCAGTCCATTCTGATGGTAGATTCCCATCATGTCGTAGGCGTCAGGCACGTCCAGTTTCATTGCCTTTTCCACCCAGCGAATCGCGATCTCAGGATCATGGGTTGGTACGCCTCGACGATCGCTCAATATCAGCGAGGCGATATTAAGCATGGCCTTCCAGTGATTGCGTTCGGCGGCTTGTGTGTAGAGCTGGTAAATCTTCGCGTAATCGCGCTTGTCATAGTCGATGTTGGGATCATCGAGTGCCAGCGCTTGTTGGAACCACAACTCAGCTTGTGGATCAACGGGCGGTACGTGTTGTGCCTGATACACACAGGTGAAGGTTTTGCGATGTGGGCTGAACAACGGCAGTTTTTCGTAACGTGGCAGGTCGGACATGGATGCGCTCAGCTTGCTAGTCAGGGCTGTAAGGGGGTTACCGTGCGAATCTGTTGCCAGCACACAGAGACTGGCGAACAGGAGTCGCAGAAAGACGCGCAGAAATTTCGTGTCGAATCGATTCATCTCAGGCGATGGCTGAAGCGTCTGACGTTGACGGAACGGTCACTTGGGCGTGCATCGTGCCTGTAGCGCGGTGATCTTCAAATGGAAGCAGGAAACCCTTGAGCGCCATTTTCCCACCCTTCCAGGTACTACGATTTTTTGCCATCCGTCTGTTCCAATCCTCAAAGACATTAGGAATTTCTTTGAAGTCTCCACTACCCGGGATATCACCGCCCGAGTGGAGCTTGAATATTCTTTCCCGCAGTGGGGCGGCGTAGTCCAATCCAGTCGCACCGATGTTGATCTCGCTGTCCGCCGTCATGCTGCGCTGGTTCATGTTTGCGCTTCCGACCGTAATGAATACGTCATCGATGATCATCAGCTTCGAGTGAATGTAGATTTCACGGTAGGCCATATCGTGACCGGGGATCGGTCCGCTGGCACGTAGTCGAGCAACACTGACCTTGATTCCATAGGTGGATGCCAGTTCCTGCACACTTGGGTGATCGAGAACCTTGACCTGCGAAATGACCGGACCCACTCCTGTTTCACGTGTATACGAAAACAGCTTCGCGTCCGGATAGTCTTGAGCTCGATGATTTTCCTTGTCGTAAGCCCCCTGATTAGACATGGCCGGGTTGTTCTCGGTCGGATCGCTTGCGCCAAACTCGGTCAGCATGTCATAGGTGCGGGGAATCATTCCGTCATCCTCGGGATGCGGAATGACGATGAACATGTAGAGGATTCCCATCTCGCTACTTGGTCTTCCGGACTTTTCTGCCCAAGCCTTCCAGTGGCCCTGCCGCGCCTCTTTTAATTTCTGGGCAAAGGTTGGATAGAAGAAATATTGATTCTCCATGTAGATGTAGTTGCGCGCCCAGGAACTTGCATGGATATAGAGTTCCTTGATCGTTTTATCCTTGTCCCTGGGATGTGTACGCACAATCTGGACAGCGTGATTTGGATTGTAAGGTGCTTTCTGAATATTGCTCGGTATCTCCGCATGCTCCGGCATCCGGTGCGTAGCAGGGGCGTAGTGATTCCAATCTCGCGCAAAGTTGTCATACACCCGCTTTAAGGCAGGGCCGAACAGGCGGCACGCATAGTCCTGATAGGGGCGGACATGTTTATAACCCTTTGTAGGCGGCTGCTCCAGCGTCGCCTCCTCATGAGCCTGCTCTGCTCCCAATGTTTTCTTCGTCAGTAGTTCTCGCACGGAATCATCGATAGCGTGCGTCGTTGTATCCCAGTAGTCGGTCACGGAGTTCAGACCCATCACATAGCCAACCGCCTTGTAGCCGTTGTTGTAGTCGTAGTCGATCACAATCGGCTTTTGATGATGGGTCGGGTAGTCCACCATCAAAGGACGTTCTTTGGTCGGCAATTTCCCGTCTTGCGGTTTAAATTCTTCATCGGACAACGCGTGCGCTGCGTCCGCCGAATCGACCGAACGGAAAGTGACCAGCAGGTTCTTGTTCGTTCCGCTGCAATTTCCCTTGGGATGGTGTCTTTTCCACCAATCGATGCAGTATTGCTGGCGTTTTTTGCTGTCGTAGGGGGAATTGGATGTGCCAACGAGAAACGCGGGAAAATGAGTAATCGGGTTATGTCCGGTGTCGGAATAGCCTGGGACATTGTTCTGCTTTGCCGAACCGGTTTCGTCGTACCAGACCATCAAGCGAACCGTTACGCCCTTGTTTGCGACTTCCTCAAGCAGTTCGCCATATGTCTGATGCCCGCGTGGCCATTCCGGTGCATCTTTGTCGCGGATCAGCTCCATGCCCGGGTCGAAGCCCCAACAGCAGAGATTGACTGAACCCTTGGCAAGCTTCAGGTCGTTCGCGATGTTCGCGAACCCTTCTTCGCCACAGATCAGGAAATCGAGGTGGTTTTCAAAGGTGATGGGCGCAACGTCCTTGCGCGTTTCCAGCAACCATTGTGCCGATGACTTTGCAGTGCGTAACTGCTCATCAATCGCAACAGCTGCCGGATTTTGGGTTTTCAGGGTACTGTCGGCCACGTTCAGGTCCTCTTTGTCAGTGAGTCAGGAAGGATGCGGTTAGCCGTCTAGCCGTTCGCCTCGATTGGTTCGCTGGTCCGTATGGTCAGGATCACCCTGGAGCGAGTCCTTGACCTTTAGGTCAAACTGTCCGCCGTTGGCGAGTTTGACCTGATAGGCCGGCGTACCGGGCTCATGGTCTTTCACGACGACTCGTCCGAACTCATCCGTCACCCCTTGTCCGATTTTTGCTCCACCCTTGTATAGATCGTACGGCTCGCTCACGTATTGATGTGCCTCACCGGGCAACGCCCCCAACGCGAAGTGTAGTTGCTCCTTTTCTGGTGGTAGCGCCGGAATATTCGGCGTACTAACACTATCCGGTCCCGTGAGCGTGCGGGTCGCCGAGTGCACCTCGAAGCCGCCCGACGTGCCGCTCTTGATCTGTCCTGCTGTCCAGCGGGTATAGCTGCCACCACCGTTGATCTCGACTTCCTGCTGAGCGCTGATGGTGATTTTGTTCGCTGTTACCGTCACGTTCAGTTTCGCCAACAGATTGATACTGTCCTTCAGGGCCTTCACGTCGATGTCGCCTGCGGCTGCAACGAGTCGCATGCCTGCTTCGGCGACAAACAGGCGCAACGCGCGGCGCGCACTTGCGAAGAAACCACCACCCGTACTGACCGACACATGCGCGCCGGCGGTAACGGACGTACTCTTGCCGCTGCTGACGTGAATCAGTTCCGGTGTGCTGGTAGCGACACCGGCAGGACTTGCGAGCACCAAGTGCGGTTGCTCGAACTGCTTCAATGAACCACCACCCTGGATGCCTTTCGCCTGCGCCTTCAGCGCTCCGGCGATGGATTTTTGCTCGCCGTCCTGCGCGCCCGCCGATTGTGCGGACTGCGCGAGGCTCGTTGCGGTGTCCTGGGCATTTGCCAACTGAAGATTGACTTCATCGACGCTGAATGCATCGCCGCTCGCCCCGGGCCGGGGATGGGTCGTCAGGAGCAGCCCGCGTGCACCGCGCACGGCCGCATTGCCGTCAGTGCGAAGCTCGACCCCTTCGCCGCGCTTCTCGCCGCGACCGGCCGGTTCACTCACGCGCGTGATATAACCTGCGTGGAAGCCCGACTCAAGGTGGTCGCTGCGTATTTGCGTTTGCACCTGCCCCTGAGTGTCGTCTTTCAGCCAGACATTGTTTTGCACACCGCCGATTTCTTTACTGACGAATCCCGATAGCGGGTGCTGGTCGGGCAAGTTCCACTGCGGCCGATTTGCGCCGTTTCCGACGCGGGCCGTGATGATCGGTCTATCCGGATCACCATCAAGGAACGACACGACCGCTTCGTCGCCGATTCTGGGGAGCTGGATGCCCCCGAAGCCGCCGCTTGCCCACGGCTGCGCGACACGCACCCAGCACGAACTGCGCTCATCGCGCTCGCCGATCCGATCCCAATGAAACTGGACCTTTACGCGACCAAACTCGTCGGTATGGATTTCCTGACCTTGCGGCCCGACGACAGTTGCCGTCTGCATCTGCATGACAGGCTTGCGATGTTCGAACGGACTGCGGAAGGGCAAGGACTTGCGTTGCGTTTCGATCTCGACGAAGTAAAAACCCGTGGAGCCGTCCGGATGAGTGACACTAGCCGCCTGCGTTGCGTCTGCAATCTTGCCTTGGAGGCTACCGGGCAAGTTCGCATGATGGCTGGACCCCGGAAGATTATTTTCAATCAGCCAGTTGGCCTCCAGAACCACGAACTCGCGTCGAGATGTGGAATCCTGATCATGCTCCGGGTGTCCGGTTAGCTCGAACCATCGTCCGGCATCGACTCCACGCAAGCCGCCTGTGCCATAAAACCGTTCTGCGCGTGACTCCCATTCCTCCATGCGGATTTTAGTCAGGTGCTCACCGCGATCGTCCTTCAGATACGTATAGGGGCCGGTGTATTCGTAGACTTCCAGCTCCTCCGGCAACTCGTGCGACAGTGTGGGCACGTGGGTGCCTTTCGGATTGGCGAGTGATGATGGACTCTTATAATCGAACGTCCGGGTCGCCAGCACGGCGCTATGCAAACTTCGCGTGCCCGACCAATGCAGCAGCGCGTCAATCTCGCTGTTCAAACCGTCGCGTGAGAACGATACCGTTTGCGGCGCCAGCGGTTCACACGTGTCCAAGTGGTCGGTGATCGTCAGTGTGTGTGACTTGCCGTCCGCGGCTTGTTTCCAGATACCGAACAGGCCCTCCGCTTCCATCAACCGGTGAACAAAGGTCCAGTCGTCTTCATATTGCGTGCAGTACGAACGTGGTTCGAGGGGCTTCGAAATTGCGAAATTGAACTGTCCTTTCGCTCGGGAATGCGCATTGAAAACGTCGGTCAGGATTTGATCGATCGTTTTATCCTGCCAGATGCGCTGGTCGCGGCGAAATTTGAGGAAATACATCCACGATGCAAAACGAATCTGGTAACTGGTCAACCCGCCTTCCGAGCCTAACCGCCTGACCGAATAAACATAACCGTGGCAGGGGAGATAGGATTGATTGGTCTGATGGAGCCAGAGGGTGACAGGCTGACCAATCAACTGTTCTAGCTTGATATCGCTGTTGGTCGACTGGACATCGAGCGTGAACTCAAAATGTCGGCCAATGCGTGACCATCCCGCAACCCGTTGCGGTAACAGTACGTCCGGGCCGAGCGGCGTATCGAGCTTGACCAGCCTCTCATTCTGGATCAAGCCGCCACGAATTGCCCTCACAATATCCTGCGCACTCATGTTCCGCCCCTTTATTATTTTTGCCCACGTATCGTCATTGATTTGACATACTGGGCCGGCCGATTCTACAGCCTATTGGCCTGACGATTGCAAGAAATGGCAAGGTGTAGAACGCTGATTCCGGTGCTTTATCTGAAAGACTCGAGCCCGAGCAGCGGCGTGCGCACGCACGAGATGTGGCCGATCCACTGGAGCTGCCTGATGCGCAAGGATCATCCGCTCGCGAAGGGGCCGCTCACGCTGAAGCGCTTCCTCGCGGCGCGGCATCTCGACGTCGGGTTTTCCGGCATGCGGGTGCCGGTGTACGACAGCCTGCTCGCCGCGCACGGCCTGCAGCGCAATCTCGTCCTCACGCTGAATGCGTACTCGCCCGCGCTGGCGATCATCAGGGAATCGGACTTCATCGGCGTGCTGCCGACCACACTGCTCGATCTGTCGATCCATGAAAAGGAACTGGTGTCGCGGCAACCGCCGGTGCGCATGTCCGCGCGGCCTTACTGCGTGATCTGGCATCAGCGCTGGGACAGCCACCCCGCGCACCGCTGGCTCCGGCAGACGATCGTGTCGCTGTTCACGCGCCCCGCGGAGCAGGCGGGCCACCCGGCGCGTCGCCCGCTAGACACGCGGGCGTGCCGCCTCAGACGTTCGACACCAGCAGCCTGATCCCCGCCACACCGAACACGACGGCGAGGCACGCTTCCATCGCGCGCCGGCCGCGCACGTACAGCCGGCGCGCGCCGTCCATCGAGAACACGAGCGCATAGCCGCCGAACACCAGGCACCCGATCACGAGGCAGCCCGGCACGACCGCGCCGTGCGACGCACCCGCGCCGTTCGACGACAGCGCGACAATCGACACCCACACGAGGATCGCTTTCGGATTGGTCAGGTGCAGCATCGCGCCGCGTACATAGAAGCGCGACAGCCGCTGCTCGCCCGCTGCGTTCAGCGACGCCGCCGCCTTGCCCGACAACGCAGTGCGCCCCGACTTGAACGCGAGCCACAGCAGGTACAACCCGCCGAACAGCTTGATCGCGACCAGCAGCTTCGACCACGCCAGCAGCGCGGCCGACACGCCGAGCGCCGCCACCGTCGCCCAGAACATCGACCCTGAAATGACGCCGAGCGCGAACGCGAGCGCGGCCTTGCGCCCCTGGTTCGCGGCAACCGACATGATCGCGAGATTGCTCGGCCCGGGGCTGGCCGTACCGATGAAATAGGCGGTGTAGGCCAGCAGCAGGTTGGCCGAGAAGAAGGCGTGGACGCTCATGTCGAACCTCGCAGGGATGATCAGGAGATTGTTGGCAAACGCGCGCCGTCTGCCCATGGACAATTGGCCGGCAATTCGCTGGGCCAGTTGGGCGGACGGTCGCGCCACCGGATCGCCGCTGGCGAATCCGTCTCGGTTTTGAAACACTCGTCACATTCGCCAGCGGTTTTCGCCGACCGTCGCGGCCGTCCCGTCCCGCCGCGTGCGGCCGGCCGAACGCTTGGCAGGCGCAGGCGGCACGCACCGGCCGCGCCGTTTCGTCAATCCGACGAGGAACACACCGCGCAATTTAACCCGCCGTTACGTTACATCCGTGAAGCATTTCGCCCCGCCGCACCGCCCGTCGCACCCGACCGGCATCGCGCCGCGCATCTCGATGGCCGCCTCGCGCCCCTCCGCCATCCAGTACCGGCGGGACTCGGCGCCCTGCGCCGCAGCGCCGCTCAACCATGCTCGACCATCGTTTCGCGGCGCTGGTACGGAACCTGCGTTCCGTTCGGGGGACAGCCGCGCCGTTCACCGCGCGGACACGAATACACCCTCGGGCACATCCACCGGATACGCCCGATCGATCCGCGCAAGCAACGAGGCCCTTCATGGATGCGCTGCCCAATTCGTCCGACACGTCGTTCCAGCTCTTTCTCGCGAAACTGCTCGAACAGCCGTTGCCCGACTGGACCGAAAAACA
Organism: Burkholderia sp. AU30198; assembly: GCF_020419825.1. Lineage (NCBI taxonomy): Bacteria > Pseudomonadati > Pseudomonadota > Betaproteobacteria > Burkholderiales > Burkholderiaceae > Burkholderia > Burkholderia sp. AU30198. Next base: position 102,340 of record NZ_JAIZSA010000015.1, read on the forward strand.
GCAGATGGAACTCGAGATGGCGCGCTCGCTGTCCACCGAAATGGTCCACCTCGCCGAGGACATGCGCGGCCGCACGCCCGATCTCGCGCGCTGCCTCGTGCTGCTCCGCTACGCGAAGGTGCTCGACTTCATGCTGACGTCGCTCGCCGCGCACCGCGACATTCATCCGCAGACGCTGCGCACGCTGTTCCGGCTCGCGAACCTGAAAGTCGACGATGCGTATCCGGCCTGAGCCGGTACCACGCAGCGGCTGGCGCACGCGGCAAGCGCGGCCACGGCAGCCATGCCCGATTCGTGCGCATGCCCGATAATCTCGCCGCATGAGCATCAGGAACCGGAAATCCCGGCTGGCCGGCGCACTCGGCGTGTTCGTGAAGCGCTACGGGCGCCGTGCGCAGAAGCATCTCGACCCGAACGATCGCCGCTACGATCACGACGTCGAGCGCACGATGCGGCGCTTGTCGCCGGCCGACCTCTCCGATCTGCTGGCCGACGATGACGCCAGCGCGGACGACGCCGACGCCGGTTTCGCCGATGTGAAACGCACGCCGTGAACGCGCTCGACTTCGACCGGATCTGGCCGGCCATCTGCGAAACCCCGGCCTGGTCCGTGACGAAAGGCCAGGGCAGCTTTCTCACATTCGAATTCGGGCAACCCGCGCTGCATGTCAGGGAGCCGCTCGCCGGCGCGCGCGGCTTGTCGGCGGCGGCGCGCGACCGGCTCGCGTCGCGGCACGTGACGATCACCGGCAACGGGCATCTGTGGATCTGTTACTGCCATTGGTCGATCTCGCTCGACGGTCACGAGCTCGCGCACAGCGAATCCCGATCGGGCGACATCGCGGCCGCCGCGCAACGTCTCGACGGGCAGATCCTGCAATCGGTCGCACCGCGCGCCCAGCCGGGTTCATGGGCGTTCGACTTCGACCTCGGCGGCAAGCTGACGACCTGGCCCTACGGCGACGACCCGGCGGACGAACAGTGGCATCTCTACGACCGGCGCTCGGGCAACGTGCTGACCGCCCGCGCGGACGGCAGCTGGTCGTATGGCCCGGCGAACGCGCCGCCCGGCAGCGGCGCGTGCGGCTCCGACTAGCCGCCGCGGACACGCCCGATCCGCTGCCGGCGGCACGCCGGGCCGATGCCGCGCATCAGCGTGACGGCCGCCCCCTCCCCGCAAACGGAGGTACAATCGCGCGCCATGAATGCACTTCGCCGCTTCCTGCTCCGGCACGGTGTCGCGCGACAGCTTCTGTGGGGGTTCCTCCTCGTGACGCTGCTGTCCCGCGCGCTGATGTCGGGTGCCGTGATGCTCGATCCGGATGGTCCGGATGCGGGCTCGGTGGTGCTGTGTTCGGGCCGCGGCCCGCTGATCGTCAACGTGGCCGCGCTGGCTGCCCATTTCGATGCCGGCGCGCCGATCACACCGGCCAACGACGCGCTGGCGCTCGCCGATGCGCTCAAGCATGACGCGCATGCCGACAACACGGCGTCCTCCGGAAACGGCGACAGCCTGTGTGCATTCGGTGCCGCGCTGTTCACGGCGCTCGCGTCGTTCGTGCTGCTGGTGTTGCTGTTTCCCGCCGCCGCGCCGCGGCGCTTCCGGATTCACTTCGACAGCATTCCCTTCGTGCGATCGATCTTCGACGATCGCCCACCTTCCCGCGCGCCTCCTCTGTTCTGCTGACGGTTCCGTCCAGCGGCTCGTGCACGTCGATGTGCATGGGCCTGCACGCCATTCGTCTCGTACGACCTGATTCAAGCGTTCACCCGCATGCCCGCATCGCGCGGGCGACGCCGTCATGCGCCCCTTCCGCGCATGGCGTTGCGCCGCCCGTTCCGCCGATGCGCGCAGGCGGGCGCGACGCACGTTGACGTCCGCCGGCCCGCGCCGGCGTGGCCGCTCAACGAACACGAGGAGCTGACACCATGTCGACCACCGTCGAGCGGGCGATCTCGCCCGCCCAATCCGCCCACGCCGGTTACCGCACGCTCTGGCGCTGGCACTTCTATGCCGGCCTGTTCGTGATGCCGTTCCTGGTGGTCCTCGCGATCACCGGAACGCTCTATTGCTTCCAGCCGCAGATCGAGCCGCTGCTGTATCCGCACCGGCTCGTCGTCGAGCCGCGTGCCACGCCGCGGCTCGATCCCGACGCGCTGCTCGCGAACGCGCGCACCGCGATGCCGGCCGGCGCGACGCCGGTTTCCGTCCAGGTCTCGACCGCGCCGGACCGCAGCGCCGAATACGTGTTCCGGCTGCGCGACGGCAGCCGCGAGAGCGTGTACGTGAACCCGTACGACGGCAGCGTGCTCGGCACGCTGAGCGTCGAGAACCGCTTCATGCAGATCGACCGGATGCTGCACCGCAAGCTGCTGCTCGGCAAGACGGGTGAACTGCTGATGGAGCTCGCCGCGTGCTGGACCTTCGTGATGATCGGCACCGGCATCGCGCTGTGGTGGCCGCGAGGCGCTGCGCGCGTCGGGCAGGCACTGCGCCCCGACCTGTCGCTGCGCGGCCGGCCGCTGTGGAAAAACCTCCACGCGACAGCCGGCATCTGGCTCGCGGCGGGCACGGTGGCGTTCATCCTGACGGGGCTGCCGTGGTCGGGCTCGTGGGGCAAGAACTTCAAGGCGCTGGCCGCGACCGTGAACCTCGGCGCGCCGGAAGGCGCATGGGGCGGCGGGTCGGTGCGCTCGACGCGCCCGGGTGCTGCCGCGGCGCCCGCGCCTGCCGAGGCCGCTGCGCCGTCCGGCCATCATCACGAATCCGGCGAGTCGATGCCCGGGATGGTGATGGACGACCTGCCGTTGCCGCAAACGCCGTGGGCGGTCGGCAACGTGCCCGTCCCGCATTCGCCGTCGGCACCGACGCCGGCACCGCTGCCGCTGGCCCGCGCGATCGCGATCGTCGCGGGCCTCGGCGTGACGAGCGGCTACACGCTCGCGCTGCCGTCCGGCGCGGACGGCGTATTCACCGCGTCGTACTTCCCGGACGACCCGAAGGCCGAGCGGACGATCTACATCGACCAGTACAGCGGGGCCGTGCTGAAGGACATCCGCTATGACGACTATGGCGCGGTTTCGCGCGCCGTGTCGTATGGCACGTCGCTGCACATGGGCCGCTACTTCGGGCTCGCGAACCAGATCGTCTGCGCGGTGCTGTCGCTCGGGCTCGCCGCGATGGCCGTCACGGGCACCGTGATGTGGTGGAAGCGCCGCCCGGCGGCCAAGCTCGGTGCGCCGTCGCGCGAGCGCGGCAGGCCGCCGATGCGCGGCTGGATCGCGGGGCTCGTGCTGCTCGGCGTCGTCTTCCCGCTGATGGGCGCGACGATCGTCGCGGTCTGGCTGCTCGACCGTCTGCTGTTCGGCCGTGCGGCACGCGCGGCAGCGTGATCGCGAAGCGATTCCACCGATTCGAAGGATAACGAAACATGAAGTTCAGATTGATGCTGCCCGCCGCGTTTCTCGCGGCCTTCGCGCCGGCCGGGCAAGCCCAGGAAAGCGACGCCAAACAAACCGGCACCACGCTTGCACCGATTCGCGTCAATGCGCAGAAGGCGACGCCGCTCACGCAGCCGCTCGATACGGGCAGCCGACTCGGCCTGACATCGCTCGAAACACCCGCGAGCGTCGAGCAGATCGACCGCAAGACGCTCGACACGCGCGGCGACAGTTCGATCGTCGACGCGGTGAGCCGCGCCACCGGCATCAGCGCCTCACCGCATCCCGGCAACGGCGGCTCGGAGCTCGGCGCGCGCGGCTTCGTCGGCGCGTCGTCGGTCACGCAGCTCTATGACGGCGTGCGCCCGTACGGCGCGATCGGCATCACCTTTCCGTTCGACACGTGGTCGGTCGACCACATCGACGTGCTGCGCGGCCCGGCTTCGGTGATCTACGGCGAAGGCGCGATCGGCGGGGTCGTCAACATCGTGCCGAAGAAGCCGACGCGCGGCGCGATCCAGAACGAGCTGCAGGTGGGCGGCGGCACCGAGGGCACGGCGCGGGCCGCGTTCGGCAGCGGCGGCGCGATCAACGACAAGCTGTCGTACCGCTTCGACATCAGCGGCAACCGCTCGTCGAACTGGGTCGACCGCGGCAATTCGCGCAACCTGTCGATCTCCGGCGCGCTGCGCTATGACGTGACATCCGACCTGTACGTGACGGCGTCGTATGCGCAGGGCTTTCAGCATCCGATGCAGTATTTCGGCGTGCCGCTCGTCAACGGTGCGCGCGATCGCGCGCTCGACAAGAAGAACTACAACGTCGGCGACAGCGACATCGCGTTCCGCGACAGCTGGGCGACGGTATCGGCGAACTGGCAGCCGAGCGACAGCCTGAACGTGACGAGCACGCTGTACCGGATGAAGAGCAACCGTCACTGGAAGGATGCCGAGTACTACACGTACCTGCCGTCGACCGCGCAAGTGCGGCGCAGCAGCTTCACGGAGATCTTCCACGACCAGGAGCAGTACGGCAACGTGACGGCGGCCACCGTGACCACCGCGCTGCTCGGGATGCGCAACACGTTCTCGGCGGGCTTCGAGTTCAATCACACGACGTTCCAGCACGACAACAACTCGCCGTATTCGGGCACGTCGACGGTCGATCCGTTCAACTTCGATCCGGGCAGCTTCATCAACACGGCCGGCACCTTTCCGAAGTACCGCAGCCAGGCGAACCAGTACGCGCTGTTCGCCGAGAACCGGCTGGAGCTCACGCCGCGCTGGTCGGTGATCGGCGGGCTGCGCTACGACCACGCGAGCGTGAACCGCGACGATCTCGTGAACGGCGGCGCGTTCACGAAAGTCTTCGCGAACACGGGCTGGCGCATCGGCACCGTGTACGACGTGCAGCCCGGCCTCGCCGTGTACGGCCAGTATTCGGTCGCGGCCGATCCGATCAGCTCGCTGCTGTCGCTGAATGCGTCGAAGGCGAACTTCACGCTCGCGACCGGCCGGCAGATCGAGATCGGCGTGAAGCAGTCGTTCCTCGGCGGCAAGGCGGAATGGGCACTGGCCGCGTACCGGATCGTCAAGAGCAATCTCCTGACGGCCGACCCGCTGAACCCGAACCAGTCGATCCAGGTCGGCCAGCAGTCGTCGCGCGGGCTCGAGGCGACGGTCGGCGCGGAAATCGCGAAGGACTGGCGCGTCGACGCGAACGTGTCGATCCTGCGCGCGAAATACGACGACTTCCAGCAGACGTCCGGCGGCACGACGGTCTCGCGCGCGGGCAACGTGCCGATATCGGTGCCGCAGCGGCTCGCGAACCTGTGGGTGAGCTGGCGCTTCGCGCCGGACTGGACGGGCATCGCGGGCGTCAAGTACGTCGGCAAGCGCTTCGCCGACACCGCGAACCAGCTCGTGATGCCGTCGTACACCACCGTCGACCTCGGCCTCGCGTGGAAGCCGCGCAAGGACACGACGATCACCGCGCGCGCCTACAACGTGTTCAACCGGCGCTTCGTGCAGTCCGCGTACTACAACGAGACGCAGTACCTGCTCGGCAACGACCGGCGGCTCGAAGTGGTGGCGAACTACCGGTTCTGACGCGACGCGATGCAGTCCGCGCCCGCGCCGCCGATCCGCCACGGCGGACGACGCGGGCGGGCCGGGCCGGATCGCGCGGCGGACACGTTCATTCGAAAAAGGAGAATGCCGGATGGCTACGATGGCGTGGCACTACACGGTCATGCTGCACTTCGAGTCGATCGTCATGAGCGAAGTCATCATGCCGAACGCGCTCGACATGGCGCCTGAAGCGAAACCCGTCGCCTGGTTCTCGCGCAATCCCCACTGGGAGAAGATGGCCAACAGGCGGGCGATCGATCCCGTGACCGGCGATCGCGTGACACTGACGATGTGGCAGACGCGCCAGGCCGGCGGCGGGTTGGTGCGCTTCGGGATCGATGCGACGAAGCTGCTTCACGACCAGACGCTCTGGCAGCGCGCGCGTGTCGATGACGCGGCGCGCGACGCACTCGTCACGGAGGGTATGCGGCAGGGTGCGGACCCGCTCGAGTGGTGCGGATCGGTGAAGCCGGTGCCGGTCGAGCGGCTCGTCATCGAGTCGCTCGACGATACGTACCGGTGGCGCACTTTCAAATGGTAGGGAGACGCCGCGCGGCCAGCGCGCTGCACGCCTGTCGCGACGGCCGACCCCGCCGGAACCCGGCCGCGCATGCGATGGCCGGGCCATTGTCCGGTCGCGATATCGCGACCCTCGCCGCGCCCTTCAGTCTCCGGCGCGCGAATGGAACCTGAGCGGCTGTTCGTCCAACGGCGCGGGCGCGCCGCCAGTGTCGCAGGCGCCACAGGTGCTGCAGCCGTCGCTGCAGCCGCCGCCCGCGGCGGTGCCCGGCATCAGGCGCGCGCCGAGCCAGCGCAGCGCGCGCGGCCGGCCCGGCCGCGACAACGCGAGTGCGGCGGCGCGCTGGCCGCGCGCCGCGAGTTTCGGCGCGAGCTTGCGGAACATGAAGAGCACGCTGGCGGCGACCAGCACCGCGATCGCCGCGTATTGCCAGGCAAGGGCCGCGCTCATGTCAGCGCCCGCGCGATCTGGTAGGTGGCGAACGACGCGGCATACGCCATCACGAACATGTAGCTGAACGAGATCGCGACGTTGCGCCAGGAGCCCGTCTCGCGACGGATCACCGCCAGCGTCGACATGCATTGCGGCGCGAACGCGAACCACGCCAGCAGCGACAACGCGCTGGCGACCGAGAAGTTGGCGGCAAGTGCGTGGCCGACGCTCGCGATGTCGGCGTCGCCACCGCTCACCGCGTAGACCGTCGCGAGCGCCGCGACGGCGGTTTCGCGCGCGGCGAACGCGGGGATCAGCGACAGGCTGATCTGCCAGTTGAAGCCGAGCGGCGCGAACACGTACTGCAGGCCACGCCCCAGGTAGCCGGCGAACGAGTAGTCGATTGCGGGGCCGACCGCGCCGGCCGGCGGCGACGGGAACGTCGAGATGAACCACATCAGCACGGTCAGCGCGAGAATCACGCCGGTCAGCCGCTTCATGAAGATCGAGCCGCGCTCCCACAGGCCGATCGCCACGTCGCGCACGCGCGGCAGGCGATACGACGGCAGCTCCATCAGCAGCGCGTGCTCGCCCTGCGGGCCGCGCACCTTCTTCATGATCCAGCCCACCAGCATCGCGCCGCCGATGCCCGCCGCGTACAGCACGAACAGCACGACGCCCTGCAGGTTGAAGACGCCCAGCACGCGCTGCGACGGGATGAATGCGCCGATCAGCAGCGCGTACACCGGCAGGCGCGCCGAACACGTCATCAGCGGCGCGACCAGGATGGTCGCCAGCCGGTCGCGCGGGTCGGTAATGCTGCGGGTGCCGAGCACGCCGGGAATCGCGCAAGCGAAGCTCGACAGCAGCGGAATGAACGAGCGGCCGGTGAGCCCGACCGACACCATCATCCGGTCGAGCAGGAACGCGGCACGCGGCAGGTAGCCCGACTCCTCCAGCACCAGGATGAACAGGAACAACACCAGGATTTCCGGCAGGAAGCCGAGCACGGTGCCGAGCCCGCCGATCAGCCCGTCGGTGACGAGGCCGCGCAGCGGCCCGTCCGGCAGGTGTGCGCCGGCCAGCGTGCCGAGCCACCCGAAGCCGTCGCCGATCGCGTCGGTCATCGGCTTGCCGATCGAATACACGGCCTGGAACACCAGGAACATCACGGCCGCGAGAATCACGAGCCCGAGCACCGGATGCAGCGCCCAGCGGTCGATTCGATCGTCGCGTACGTCGGTGGCGCGCGGCATCACGACGGCGGCCGCGAGCAGCGCGCGCACGCGCGTGTGGATCGCGTCGGGATCGGCCGTGCCGGTCGCGGCCGGCTGGCCGGCCGGTGCCGCGGGCGGGTTCGCGACGGCGCGGTCGAGCACGTCGACGAGCCGGCTCGCGCCGCCGCGCCGCACGGCCACCGTCTGCACGATCTGCACGCCCAGCTCGCGCGCCAGCAGGTCGACGTCGATCCGGATGCCGCGGCGTTCGGCCGCGTCCATCATGTTCAGCGCCAGCACGACCGGCCGGCCGAGGCGCTGCACTTCGAGCACGAAGCGCAGGTGCAGGCGCAGGTTGGTCGCATCCGCCACGCACACCACGAGGTCGGGCGGCGCTTCGCCCGGGTGACGGCCGAGCAGCACGTCGCGCGTGATGCGCTCGTCGGGGCTCGTCGAATCGAAGCTGTACGCGCCGGGCAGGTCGAGCACCTGGATCTGCCGGCCCGACGGCGCAACAAAACGTCCCATCTTGCGCTCGACGGTGACGCCGGCATAGTTCGCGACCTTCTGCCGGCCGCCGGTCAACTGGTTGAACAGCGCGGTCTTGCCGCAATTGGGGTTGCCGACCAGCGCAATACGCAATGCCGTGGCGCTCATGACTGGCCGCCCTCCTGCACGCTCACGCTGACACGTTCCGCTTCGGCGCGGCGCAGCGCGAAGCGGGTCGAGCCGACCTGGATCAGCAGCGGATCGGCGCCCCACGGCCCGCGCGCCACGACGCGTACCGGCTCGCCGCGCACGAAGCCGAGATCGCGCAGGCGCTGGGCGATGGGGTCGTCGGGCCGCGCGTCGTCGACATGGTCGACCAGGGCCGGCGTGTGTTGGGTCAGATTCGAGAGGCGCATGGCGGGGAGAACGCTACGGAAGAAAAATGAAAATCGTTCTCATTATAAGTGGCCACGCACAATCGCGACGCGACGGTCGGCACGAACCTGGGCGACCGCGATGTGACATCAGGGTGAAGCAGGCCCCGGTGCGAGGCCCTCGATGTTTGCGGCCGTGGATGCTGCCTCAAGGCGCGCCGGCGGTCGGCGCTGTTTGGCCGAGCACCGCGGCGAGTCCGAGCGCCGCGCGCATGACAGCGGCCTCGGCTCAGAGCACTGCGTCGAAGTGCCGCTGCGCGGCGGGATAGCCGGGATCGTGCTGTTCGGCGCGCAGGCGCAGCGCAGGCAGCGCGACCATCCGGTTCCAGCCGCCGGGCAGCGGCGCGCACGCGACGCACGCGAGTTGGGCCGCGAGGACGCGGCCCTACACCAGCCCGAGCGGCCGCGCGCCGGTGAGCGCCGTATCCCGCCGCACGTTGTAGAACCCCGTGACGAGCACGACGGCGAACGCGCCGGTCGCGACGGCAAACAGGAGGTCTCGCCCGGCCACCAGCGCGCTCTGCGCGTCGACGAGCACGCCTGCCGTCACTTCACCGTGAACGCGTAGTGCCCCTGCGTGCGGTGGCCGTCGAGCGCGACGGCCACCCATGCCACCGTGTAGATGCCCGGCGTCAGCGGGTTCAGCGCGACGGACATGTGCTTGCGGTTCGACGCGTCGACTTCGGCTTTACCGCTCGTGACGGCGTGGCCCTGCGCATCGGTGACGGCGATCGAGCTGAACGCGGGTTCGAGCCCGTCGTCGAAATCGATCGCGACGCGTGGCGGCGACGCGGTCACCGTCTCGCCCGCGGACGGCGCCTGATGCGTCGGAAAGGCATGGGCATGCGCGAACTGCGCGCCGGCGAGCATCAGCGCGGCAGCAGCCACACGCATCGTGGTCAAGCGGTTCATGTGGTTTCTCCGTCGATCAGAAAAGCGGCTTGCCGAGCGAGCCGGGGAACAGGTCGTCGAAATACAGATGCGCATCGAAGAGCACGCCGACATGATGGCCGCTCGCCCGGTTGACCGGAATCTGCGCTTCGACACCGAATTGCCCATAGCGATTGAGCCACAGGACACCCGGGTTGAGCGTCCCCGTCGTCTGCCCCGAACACGCGCCCGCGGTACAGGTGCTCATCGGTGCCTCGACGACGAAGATCATGTTGCTGAGCGGTTGCGGCAGGCCGAGATTCTTCACCTGCTGCTGCAGGTACGGGATGCTGTATTGCAGCGTCACGCCCCAGCCGAGCGAATTCGGCCCCTGGTCGGACGACGCGGTGGTCAGGTTCGGCCCGAGCTCGGCCGTGAGCGCGAGCGGGCGCAGGTAGCCGAGCGACGCGGGCAGATCGCCGAAGCCCTTGCCGACATAGACGGCCGGCGTGAAGGTCGAGTACGGATTCGCGATCGATTTCGCGCCGGTGCCGCCGATCTGGGTTTTCAGGCCGACCGACGCCATGAATTCGTGAGCGGGATTCACATAGGCGAGGTACTTCACGCCGAGCGTCACGTTGTCCCAGCCCTTCGCGGAGCCGCCGTCCGGGACGTTCTGCGACACGTACTGGCTGGCGACGCTGAACGCGAGGTTCTTCGTGATCAGCTTGTCCCACTCGTACGACACGGTATTGACGTTGAAGCTGTTGCCGCTGTCGTCGGTGGACTTGATGTGACCGAACTGCGTGTCGAATTCGTCGCCAACACCGGGGTCGTCCACGGTCATCGTCGCAGGAAAGACGCGATCGCCGACCACGGCGTGCGCGTGTGCGAAAGAAGCGTGGGACAGGCCGGCCAAGGCGGCCAGCAGCGCGGCACATGCGCGGGGCGCGTGCCGTTCGTTCAAGCGGGGCATGTTGTGTGTTCTCCGGTTGTCGTTCGATGCCGTCGCGCACGCGCGCGACGAACGGCCGCTCGCTCCGAGTGCGAAGCGGCGGCGTGTCAGGCAGGAAAATCAGACGAACTCAGGAGAACGCGGGCGGCGCACGCGATTGCGCGACGGTATGGACGAGACGGATGCGGGCCGGAATCGATGCCGACACGATCGGCCGCTGCGCATCCGGAAGCGGAACGGCGAAGGCGACGGCATGGCCCGGCAGCGCGGCGGCGTGAGCAACGAAGCTGCAATATGGACAAGCTTGCCAGTGCGCCTTGACGCCATGCGCGGGCTTGCCGTCGTCGTGCGCGACCACCGCTTCTTCGACGCTCGCCGTGCAATAGACGGCCAGCGCATCGACGAGCCGGTGACGCGACGCCATCATCTGCGAGACCGCAGGGGCGAGCGCCATCATCAGGATTGCGATCAATCCGATCAGGCTGCCTGGCTTGCGGAAACGGGCGACGTGCATGACGCGCGACGAGGATGTCTGGCGATGAAGGTGGTGGATTATGCCACGCTGAAATCACGCTCAGGCGCCTGAATAATGCAGTAAACAGGCTCGATATTTCGGAAAGTCATCCGAAAGGATCGAGCCTTGAAACGACCCGCCAGGCGGCGGGCCGATCCGTGCGGGGCGGTCGATGCAGCCCTGCGCGCACACGTCACGCACGCGTGCCTGCCGCGCGCCCCGCCATCCACTTTCGGTAGCGCCGCGTCTGGCACTGCGCAGCCATTTGCTGGCCGACCAGCGCGCGCAGCGGCGACACCTGCGGGTGCGTGCGGCGGCCAACGCTCAGCCGCGTCAGCTGGAACTTGACGACGGCCATGTTGGCCAGCGCGCCCAGTGCCTTGTTCTTCCAGCGAATCGGCTCCAGCACCGGCGCGCTGTCCTTGCCGGCCCGCCAGTCGCGCGGCAGGTTCGGCTCGATCGACAACGCGGTTGCGATGCCGACCATCGCCACGCCGCTGTCGACCACCTGCTCGGCAACCGCGCGGCGCCGGATGCCGCCCGTGACCATCAGCGGCATCCGAGCAACGGCCGTGATGTCGCGCGCGAATTCGAGGAAATACGCTTCGCGGGCCAGCGTGCGTCCGTCGCGCGCCTCGCCCTGCATCGCCGGCACTTCATAGCTGCCGCCCGACAGTTCGACGAGATCGACGCCGAGCGGATTCAGCAGTTCGACCACGCGCTTTGCATCGTCCGCGCTGAAGCCGCCGCGCTGGAAATCGGCCGAGTTCAGCTTGACCGCGACCGCAAACTCCGGCGACACCGTCGCGCGCACGTCCCGCACGATATCGAGTAACAGGCGGGCGCGATTCTCGACGCTGCCGCCCCACTGATCCTGCCGGCGGTTCGTCAGTGGCGACAGGAACTGGCTCAGCAGATAGCCGTGCGCCGCGTGAATCTCCACGCCGGTGAAGCCGCTCTGCTCCGCGAGTTGCGCGGCGCGCACGAAGCGCTGCTGCACGTCGGCGATATCGGTTGGCGTCATCTCCTTCGGCACCGGGAACTGCTTCGACAGCGCGCCAAGCGCGAGCGGCACGGCCGACGGCGCGAGTGTCGTCTGGCCGAGCGCCGCCTGCATCTGGCGCCCCGGATGGTTGATCTGCATCCAGACATGCCCGCCGCCCGAGCGTGCCACCTGCGCCCAGCGGCGGAAGCGGTCGAGATGCGCATCGCTCTCGAGCACGACGCCGTTCGGCCCCGTCATCGCGCGGCCGTCCACCATCACGTTGCCGGTCAGGATCAGGCCGACCTGGCCATCGGCCCACGCCTGATACAGGCGCAGCAACGCGTCGGACGGTGCGTGGTTCGCATCGGCCATGTTCTCTTCCATCGCGGCCTTGGCCAGACGGTTCGGAATCACCGCCCCGTTGGGCAGTGTCAGCGGTGTAAACAGGTTCATGGAGGGCACCCTCGATTGACGATGCCCAACGATAACTTTAAAGTCAACTTCAAGGTCAAGCGTCATTTGGAGCACACCATGAAAATCGGCGAACTGGCGAAAGCAAGCGGCCTTGCGGCATCGCGCATCCGTTTCTACGAAGCAAGCGGCCTGCTCGAACCGGCCCGTCGGCAGGCAAACGGCTATCGGGAATACGGGTCGGAAGCGTTGACGCGGCTCGCGATCATCGACCGCGCGCAGCGCGCGGGCTTTGCGCTCGACGAAATCCGCGCGGTGCTGCCGCCCGATCTCGGCGCGTGGCCGCGCGACGAACTGCTGGTCGCGCTGCGGCACAAGGTCGACGAAATCGCGCTGCTCGAACAGCGTCTCGCGCAGAACCGGCAACATCTGCAAGTGCTGATCGAGGAGATCGTGAACAAGCCGGAGGGCGAGGATTGCGCGGGCGCCGCGCAACGGATGCTCGACCGGCTGTGCGCGCAGGCCGACGAGCCGCCGGCACCGGTGCCCGTGCCCGTCCCGCGGCCGACGCGCAAGCGCGCATGACTGGCTACACAGCGTCACCCGACAAATACACAACCTGCGCTGCGGCGAAACAAGACGACGCGTGCCCGTCGGCTTCCACAGCGCGACCTCATCCAATCCCGATCCGCATGACGATCCCCCGCATCAAAGGATTCCTCGTCGCCGCGCTGCTGACGCTCGGCATCGGCAGCACCTTCGCCGCGACCTGCGGCGACACGCCGGCTTCGATCCGCTGCCCGGACACCGCCGGTCTTCCGCACGACATCGTCGCGCAGCTTCCCGCCGGCTACGAAGCGCTGGATGCCGCGTCGGGACGACTGACCGACAGCGCCCGCATCGGCTATGTCGTCGTCGCGCATCAGCCCGACGATTCGATGCGCAAGGCGTCGCTGCGTCCGCTGCTGATCTTCCTGCCGGGCCAGGACGGGCACTACCGGCTGGCGGCGCGCAACGACGCCGTGATCATGAAAGCCGACGAAGGCGGCATGGGCGACCCGTATCTCGATGGCGTGGCCGACAACGCGCTCACGATCGAACCTCGCACCTTCACGGTCGAACAGGGTGTCTTCGCGGGGCCGAGCCACTGGCGCGACCGCGTGACGTTTCGCTACGACGTCGCGCATCACACCTGGGTGTTCCATCGGGAAGTGATGCGGAACTGGCGGCCCAACGACGACCCGGACGGCGATGCGCTGAAAGCCGACCCGGTGCGCGTCACGCGCGCCAATGCCGCGAAAGCCGTCACGTTCGAAGCATGGCGGCCGAGTTACTGGTGTGATGCGGCCGAGCGGCGCGACACCGATCCGGCTTGCAGCAAGCCGCATTGACGGCGACGCGACGCGACGCGACGCGACAAGGCAAGGCACCCGCACGCCACGCGGATCGACCGGCGCGGCATGCGGACATGGTCAGCCTCGCCGGTCGACTCACCACCAGTTACTGCAGCCAGACCCCCACATACGCGGACGATGCGCCCGCGCTGCCGCGCTCGACCAGCACGTAGCGCGTCATCCCGTACGCCGTCTGGTAACGATATGCCGACAACACGGTGTTGCCCGGCTGCCCGCCGAGCGACACCAGCGGCGTGCCCGTCAGCGCCCCCGTCACCTGCGTGGCCGGCACCGAGATCGTCTGCGGCGTCGAGCCGCCGTTCGCAACGACGAAGGTCGCGCCGCCCTGCCCGTCGAACGACAGGTAGTTGCCGGTCGTCGTCGCGGGGCTCGTGCCGCCCTGCAGGCAATCCTCGTAGTAACGCGTAAACGACACGCCGACGAGGTCGGACGCCTGCGTCACCGGCACCGCGTCGGCGGGTACCAGCACGTCGGTCGACTTCAGGTACGACGACCCGGTGCCCTGCCCCGCGATCGACTGGCACAGCATCGCGACGGCCGGCAGGTTGAAATCGGTTGCGCTCGCATCGAACCCGTTGGCCGCCGCGATATTCGAACCCCACGTGTAGTTGCCGCCGACGCTCGTGAACGCCGACGCCACCTGCGGGCTGCCGAACGACACCGTGCCCGCGATCCCGCCGCCGGAAACGCCCGATGTGCCCGAATCGAGAATCGACCCGCGCAGGCTCGTCGTCGATGCAAGCGGCTGCCGGTAGTTGAAGTCGAGATAGCCGACCGTCGTGTTCGCCGGCGCGACCGACGACGCGAGCGGCGCCTGCGCCGTCACGCCGCTGACCGCCGCCGCGCCGCCGTTGTCCGATGCCGTCGTCGAGAACTTCTGGCTCGTGCTGGTATTCACGTAAGTCACCGACGGGTTGTCGGCCGTCGGACGGATCAGCCCGAGATGGTCGAGCACGGCGTCGACGAGCTGGTGGTTCGCCTGGAACGGCGTCGTGATGGGATCGGTGCTCATCCAGTCGATGCCATAGGCGGACGGCGGGAACATCGTCTGCAGGTCGGCCGTGACGTTCGCGTAATAGCCCTTGAGCTGCGCGTCATCGAGCGTCTGCAGCGAATCGGTCAGCGTGCGCGTGATGCCGCTCTTCGCGATCGTGCCGAAGAAAATGCCGGTCGTGAGCGGCGTCACGTTCATGTTCGACACGATGCCCGAGCCGACGTACGGCGACACGAGCAGCCCGTCGGCCGTCTGCGCCTCGATCAGGAACGGCGACGTGCAGTGGATGTTGTGCATCACGTAGGTGCCGTCCGCCGCACTCACGGCCGAACCGCACTCGCTGCCGTCCGCTTCGTACGCCGTGATCGTCGCGTTGCCGAGCGGCGCGCCGGTCGCGACCGTGCCGCTCAGCGTCGTCGTCACGTTGCTGTTGCCGCTGTTGTTCGACGACGGCGTGCTGCTGTCGCCACCGCCGCCGCATCCGGCCAGCGCGCCGAGCAGGGTCGTGCCGGCGAGCAGGCCGGCCAGGGTCTGTTGTTTCATCGTGGTCTCGCTCTTGTGGTGGTGAAAGGATGTGAACGACGAACCGGGTGCGACGACGTCGGCGCCGGCAAGCGATGCGCGAGCGACAGCGGCACGCGCGACGGCAGGCACTTGCCGTGCGCGCGGCCGCTGCGTTCAGGCCGTCAGGTCGCGCGGGTCCGGCAACAGGCCGGCCGGGCCGGGCCTGTCGGGCAAAAGTCGGAATGGCATGAAGACCCCGCGGTGTTGTTGTCGTATTGATCGGGATCGTAGGGCCGGCGCGCGGGCCGGACAATCGCTCGACGGATCGATGTCGCCATCAACCCGTGAGCGAGGGGGCCTCGCTTCGCGGTTCAGCGCGTGGGTGCGGGCGACAGGTTCAGTGCGGAGAAGCGGATCAGTTCGGCGTTGTTGTCGAGGCCGAGCTTGCGCTTGATGTTGGTGCGATGCGCTTCGACCGTGTTCGCACTGCGGCCGATCCGCTCGGCGATCTGCTGCTTCGTCAGCCCTTCGCCGATCATCCGCAGGATCTCGATCTCGCGCGGCGACAACGCGGCGAGCGGCGTGGTCGGCTTCGCGGCCTGGCCGCGCGCGCGGCGCAGCAGGTTCTGCTGCACTTCCGGCGGGAAATACGGCACGCCGCGCAGCACCGAGTCGATCGCGTCGAGGATCGTGCGGCTCACGTTCGCCTTGTTCACGTAGCCGAGCGCACCTGCCAGCGCCGCCGGTTCCGCATACGCGGCATCCGAGTGCATCGAGATGCAGACGACCGCCGTGTCGGGATACGTCTGCGCGATCGTCTCGATCAGCCGCAGCGCAAGCGTGTCGCCGAGCATCAGGTCGATCACCGCGATGTCGGGCCGGTGCGTGCGCACGGCGTCCAGGCCGTCGCGTTCGTTGCCGGCCTGCGCGACCACCTGGTAGCCCGGCACCGAATGCAGCAGCGTCGCGAGGCCTTCGCGAACGATCGGATGATCGTCGACGAGCACGAGGGTCTGGTTCATCGGTCAGTTCACTTCGACGGTCATGCCGCCGGTTTCGTTGGTCAGGAAGCGCGCCTGCAGGCCGAGCAATTGCGCGCGCGAGCGGATGCTGCGCAGCCCGAGGCGCGAGGCCGGCTGCGCGGCCGGATCGATGCCCGGCGCGAAACCGGTGCCGTTGTCGTGGATCGACAGCGCGACGCGGCCGTCGATGTCGCACAGCGCGACTTCGATCCGCGTCGCACGCCCGTGCCGCAGCGCGTTCGAGATCGATTCCTGCACGATCCGGTACAGGTGCAGCGACGCGTCCGGCGACAGCAACTCGGTATCGTACTCGACGCTCAGGTGGCAGCCGCCGGCGGCAATGCGGTCGACATCGCCGCACAGTTCGCGCAGCGCGGCCGCGAGATCGTGCGGCGATCCGTCGAACGGCGACAGCCCGCGCGACAGCGTGCGGATCGTCTCGATGCCGTCCTCGACGATCGCCGATACCTTGTCGATCACCTGCTGTGGGTCGTCCGCGCCGTCGCGGCGCGATTGCGCGAGCGTGCTCAGCATCAGCGACGCGCCGGTCAGCTTCTGGCCGAGATCGTCGTGCAGCTCGCGGCCGATCTGCTGGCGCTCCCGCTCGCCCTGCCGCGTGAGCTCGCGCTCGGCACGCAGCTGCGCGTCGAGCAGCGTCGACACCTGGTGCTGCGTGCTCGCGAGCGACACCGATTGCTGCGTGACGGTGTCGGACAGCCGGCGCTGTGACACGAGCAGCAGGTAGATGATGAACGCGCTGGCCAGGCTGATCGCGCTGCCGAGCGCATAGCCGATCGCACGGAGATGGCGGCCGATTACGTCCTGGAAGTGGCCGGCCGGCACCGCGATGTCGAGCACGAACTGCCGGCCGGCGACCACGAACGTGCGGCGCTCCGTCATCGTCGGCTTGCCGGACAGCGCGTCGTTGTCGTACGCGAACAGCACGCGGCGCCGCACATCGGCCACTTCACCGGGCTTCGCCACCGTGTGCAGCCGCAGCGACACGAACTGCCAGTCGTCGTCAGGCACCGCCTCGCGAATCAGCGAACGGACCTCGACGAAGATGCCGGCCGACCCGATCGCGCGCGACAGACGCTCGGCGAGGGGCGGCACCTCGCCGCCGCGATAGACCGCGAGGCGAATCCCGAGGCCCGGGCCGACGTGTCCGTCGAGTTGCGCAACGCCGACGCCGGACGTATAGGGCTCGCCTGTCCGGTTCGTCTCTTCCGCGACATTCCAGCCGAAGTTCACGGCAACGTCGCGCCCGATGTAGATCGCGGTATAAGGCATGTTGTAGCGCAGGACCGCCCGGAACGGATGCGGCGTGCTCGCGGGAAACACCGTGAAATCGGGTTTCCGCAGCCGCACGCGCATCGTCTGCTCGTATTGCCGCGTGTCCGCGGTCGCAACGTAGTCGCAGTAGTTGATCATCTGGAGCGCGGGGAAACGCCGCGCCAGGTGCAGCGACGCGACGTAGTCGGTGAACTGCTGCTGCGTCGGCTCGCCGACGACCGACCACAGCCCGCGCACGCCGGACAGCACGTCCACATAGCGCAACAGTTGAACCTGGATCTTGTTGCTCGTATCGGTGACGAATTCGCCGAACTTCAGGTCGGCCGCGGCACGGGCGCGCGCGTCGAGCTGGACGACGACCAGGTGCGTGACGCCGAGCAGCAGCATCAGGACGATCGCGGCGATCGCGAGCGGATGGCGGGTAGCGCGCCGGATCATGGCGGATAGCGTTGCGTGGTGATCGGGCGAACGCGCCGGGGCGGCCGCCGTGCTGGTTCGATTGTCGTCATGCGTACCGGGCGCATCGACGCCTGGCCGCGTGTGGTCTCGCCGCATTCTTACCGACCCGTGGCCGGCTGGCAAGGCGGGACTTCGTTGCGATTTGCTTACGTCGCAGGTAATCGACGCGCGTCGCCCGCGCCGCGATCATGGCTCCATCGACGCACGAACCGCATCACGCCAAGGAGCCCGCCATGACCGCCTACGCCATCGCCCACCTGCACGACGTCGAGATGTGCGACGACATCGTCGAATACCTCGAACGCATCGACGGCACGCTCGCGCCGTTCGACGGCCATTTCGTGATTCATGGCGCGCGGCCGGAAGTACGCGAAGGTGTGTGGCGCGGCGACCTGATCGCGATCGCGTTTCCCGATCTCGACACCGCGCGCGCATGGTACGAATCGGATGCGTACCGGCAGATCCAGCCGCTGCGTGCCCGACACGCGAGCGGCCCGCTGATCCTGATCGACGGCGTCGACGAGCCGCACAAGGCGACCGACATCCTGCGCTGATCGGCCACGCCGGCGGCGCTTACGACGCCTTGCGCTCCATCGGCTCGCCGACGACGAACCCGCCGCCCTGGAACCGCTGCGCGGGATCGTCGTAGTCGGCGGTCGGCGCCGTCACCGGGAACAACCCGACGAACTGCTCGGAACTGTCGCGCGGGCGGAAGCCGAGAAAGCCGGCCTTCGTGTTGTCCCACCACTTCACCGGGTTGTCCGACGCGCCGTACACGATCGCGTGCCCGACGCGGTTCGTCAGCAGCGAGCAGCGCACGAGCTCGATGAAGTCGCGATAGCTGAGGAACGTCACGAGCATGCGCGGATTCTTTGGCACTTCGAACGAAGAACCGATCCGCAGGCACACCGTCTCGATCCCGAAGCGGTCGAAGTAGTAGCGCGACAGCGATTCGCCGAAGCACTTCGTCACACCGTACAGGCTGTCGGGGCGCAGCGGCGAATCGGCGTCGAGCACGTCCGTGACCGGATGGAAGCCGATCGCGTGGTTCGAGCTCGCGAACACGACGCGCTTCACGCCGTGCTTGCGCGCGGCTTCGTACAGGTTGTACGTGCCGGTGATGTTCGCGCCGACCAGATCGTCGAACGGCGCGTCGACCGAAATGCCGCCGAGGTGGACGATCGCGTCCACGCCGTCGACGAGCTGCATCACCGCGGCCCGGTCGGCCAGATCGACGACACGGGTTTCTTCATGCGCGGCCGCGTCGCCGAGCGTCGCGATGTCGCTGACGCGCACGACGTCGGCCCAGTCGGCGAGCGCGCCGCGCAACTGGCGGCCGAGGTTGCCGGCCGCGCCCGTCAGCAGCAGGCGCCCGAACGGTTTGCGCGTGCCGGTGGATGAGGCGTTCATTGAGTCTCCTTGAATCTGACCTGAAATCTGACTGAATCGGAAAACGTTTTCCAACTATACGCGGGAGCGTCGCCGAACGTCAATGCTCGAACCCGTCCGCAGCCATCCGCACTTTCCCGATATAGCCGCGTGGCCGCACGCCCCCTTTTTCTGCCACAATCTGGCGTTATCGAACGAAAACGTTACCCTGCCGATGAAAAAAGTTTCCCCGACGATCCGCGACGTAGCGGCGGAAGCCGGCGTGTCGGTCGCGACGGTATCGAAGTACGTGAACGGCACGCAGCGCTTCTCGCCGACCGTCGAAGCACGGCTCAAGGAGGCGATCGACCGGCTCGGCTACCGGTCGAACCCGCTCGCGCGCTCGATGATCACCGGGCGCACGCGCACCATCGGCCTCGTGATCCTCGACATCAGCAACCCGCACTTCACGAACGTGGTGAAAGGCGCGAACCGCGTCGCGCTGCAGCACGACTACACGCTGCTGCTCGTCGATACCGAGGAGAACCAGACGCGCGAACGCTCGCTGATCGAAGCGCTCGCGCAGCGCGTCGACGGGCTGATCGTCAGCACGCGGATGCCGGATGAAGAAGCCGGCTGGATGCTCGACCTCAACAAGCCGCTCGTGCTGCTGCGGCGCAGCCCCGGCCTGCCGATTCCGAGCGTCGGCATCGACAACCGGCTGTCGACCTACATGCTCGCGCGCCATCTGCTCAATCTCGGCCACACGCGCATCGCGTATCTCGGCTTCGGCACCGCACGCGTGAACGACGAACGGATCCAGGGCGCGCACGATTGCCTCGCGGAAGCCGGGCTCACGCTCGACGTGCACGATGCGCATGCGCCGACCGCCGAAGCCGGCGAGCGCGCGTGTTCGCGCGTGATGCTCGGGCCGCAGCGCCCGCAGGCCGTGATCTGCTACAACGACCTGATCGCGCTCGGCTTCATGAAGGAAGCCGCGTCGCTCGGTTTCCGGCTGCCGCAGGATGTGTCGGTCGCGGGCATCGACAACGTGCCGTATGGCGAATACGCGGCGCCCGCGCTGACGACCGTCGATATCCAGAGCGAGAACATGGGCGAGCTCGCGATGCAGAAGCTGATCGATGCACTCGCAGGGCGTACCGATGCGAGCTATTCGACGTTCGAGCCGCGGCTGATCATGCGTGCGTCGACGGCCGCGGTCGGCTGAGCGCCCTGCTCCGCGCCTTCCAAAGAAAACGCGCCGCCCTTGGGCGGCGCGTTCGTTTGCGGATACGCGATTACACGATTACACGATCGAGCGATTGAGCGATCGCCCCGTCACGCGTCGAGTTGCGCAGGCTTCATCTTCGGCGTGAGCACGTGCATCACGCCCAGCGCGATCAGGTAGGCCGACGCGCCGATCGCGAACAGCACCCAGTAGTGGCCCGTGCGCTGCAGCACCTGGCCGATCACTTCCGAGAACAGCACGCCGCCGATCGAACCGGCCATCCCGCCGATGCCGACCACCGACGCCACCGCGCGGCGCGGGAACAGGTCGGACGCCGTCGTGAACAGGTTCGCTGACCAGCCCTGGTGCGCGGCGGCGGCGAGGCCGACGATCAGCACTGCGGCCCACAGGCTCTGCACCTGCGACACGAACGCGATCGGCAGCACGCAGCATGCGCAGATCAGCATCGCCGTCTTGCGTGCGCCGTTCACGCTCCAGCCCGCACGCAGCAGCATCGACGACAGCCAGCCGCCGCCGATGCTGCCGACCGTCGTCAGCGCATAGATGCAGACGAGCGGCAGGCCGATGTGCTGCATGTCCATCCCGCGCGATTCGTTGAGCCACTTCGGCAGCCAGAACAGGTAGAACCACCACACCGGATCGGTCAGGAACTTGCCGATCAGGAACGCCCACGTCTCGCGCTTGCGGATCAGTTCGCCCCAGCGCGGCGCACCGGCATTCGCGTTCGCCGCGTCGAGCGCTTCCGCTTCGTCGCGCGGCTCGTTGTACTCGGCGGCGAGCGCGCGCGTATCGGCCTGGCGATAGAACACGAGCCACACCGCGAGCCACACGAGGCCGATCGCGCCGATGATCACGAACGCCGCGCGCCAGCCGTAGGCCACCGCGATCGCCGGGATGATCGCCGGTGCGAACACCGCGCCGATGTTCGCGCCCGAGTTGAAGATGCCGGTGGCCAGCGCGCGTTCGCGGCGCGGGAACCACTCGGCCGTCGTCTTGATCGCGGCCGGGAAGTTGCCGCCCTCGCCGATCCCGAGCAGCGCGCGCACGAACGCGAAGCCCATCACCGAGCCGACCACCGCGTGCAGCATCGCGGCGATGCTCCACACCAGCATCGCCAGCGCATACGAAATGCGCGTGCCAAGCCGGTCGACGATGCGCCCGAAGCCGAGCAGGCCCAGCGCATAGAACGCGGAAAACGCCATCACGATGCGGCCGTACTGCACCTGGCTCCAGCCGATGTCGTGCTGGAGCATCGGCGCGAGCAGGCCGAGGATCTGCCGATCCATGTAGTTGATCACGGTCGCGAAAAACAGCAACGCACAGACGGTCCAGCGGTAGCGGCTGGCGGCAGCGCGCACGGCGCCGACGACGGCAGATTGCATGAATGTCTCCGATACGCGGCCGCGCCCGTCGCGCCGCACGATGTTCGTTGACCGGCGACCGGCGCCGGGGCGGACGGTGGCGCGCTGTCGCGCACGACCGATTCCGCCGATCAATCTGGAAAACGTTTTTCAAAGGATAGGGCGTGTGCCGGCGCCCTGTCAGTCGGGGATTTCGATGAGTCATCTCAAATTGGTCACAGCAAAAGAGACGACTGTTTCGTGGCGTGGCATTAACCGTTTTTCCCGGATTTTCCCGACGGGCGCGCGCGAGGACGGCCGCCGATACACATGTCCGATTCCAGCCAGAATCGGGGGCCGGGATGGTTTACAGTCGCCCCATGCGCCTCGATCCCGACACCTGCTACGACGCCCTGCTTTCGCGGAACCGCCGCTTCGACGGCTGGTTCTTCGTCGGCGTGGCGACGACCGGTGTGTATTGCCGCCCCGTCTGCCCGGTGAAGCCGCCGAAGCCGCAGAACTGCAGCTACTACCCGACCGCCGCGGCCGCCGAGAAGGCCGGCTTTCGACCCTGCATGCGCTGCCGCCCCGAGCTCGCGCCGGGCCACGGGCAGCTCGACCTGTCCGGCAATCTCGCCGACGCGGCCGCCACGCTGATCGAGGACGGTTTCCTGAACGCCCATTCCGTCGATGCGCTCGCGCAGCGCGTCGGCGTGACCGAGCGCCACCTGCGCCGGATCTTCGGCGCGCAGTTCGGCGTGTCGCCGGTCGAATTCGCGCAGACGCACCGGCTGCTGATGGCCAAGCGGCTGCTGACCGATACCGCGCTACCGGTGGCCGTCGTCGCGTCGACGGCCGGGTTCGGCAGCGTGCGGCGCTTCAACGACCTGTTCCTGCAGCGTTACGGCCTCAATCCGCTGCGGCTGCGCAAAGGGGCCCGCGCATCGGCCGATGGCGACATGACGTTTCCGCTGCCGTACCGGCCGCCGTTCGCATGGGACGACCTGATGCGCTTTCTCGCGCAGCGGCAGATCGACGGTGTCGAGCGGATCGATGCGCAGGGTTATGCGCGCATCGTCGACATGCCGAACCGGAACGGCAACGGCGATAGCGGGCGCGTCGCCGGCTGGTTGTCCGTTACGCACGTACCGCAGCGGTTCGCGCTGGCCGTCACCGTATCGCCCGCGCTGACGCCGGTCGTCCCGGCCGCGCTCGCACGTGTGCGGCGGCTGTTCGATCTCGACAGCCGCCCCGACGTGATCGACGCGCATCTCGGCGAACTCGCGAGCGGCTCGCCGGGCCTGCGTGTCCCGGGCGCGTTCGACGGCGTCGAGATCGCGATCCGTGCGATCGCAGGCGAACGGCTGGCGACGATGCATGCGGGCACGCCGGTGCTGGCGCGCATCGCCGAACGTTTCGGCACATCGGTGGACGGCGCGCCGCCGGGCCTCGCGCACGCGCTGCCCTCCGCCGCGACGCTGGCCGCCCTGCCGCCTTCCGCCCTCGAAACGATCGGCATTGCGCGCGACGCCGCCCAGGCGATCGTGTCGCTCGCCCGCACAGTCGACGACGGCACGCTCGCGCTCGAACCGATGGCGCCGCTCGACGCGACGCTTGCCGCGCTGCGCGCGCTACCCGGCTTCGACGAACGCGCGGTGCAGTACGTCGCGATGCGCGCGATGGCCTGGCCGAATG
Organism: Burkholderia sp. AU30198; assembly: GCF_020419825.1. Lineage (NCBI taxonomy): Bacteria > Pseudomonadati > Pseudomonadota > Betaproteobacteria > Burkholderiales > Burkholderiaceae > Burkholderia > Burkholderia sp. AU30198. Next base: position 126,076 of record NZ_JAIZSA010000015.1, read on the forward strand.
CGTTCCCGGCCGACGATGCGTGGCTTCCCGCCCGCACCGAACCCGCCCGTGTGCCATCATCCCCGCCGCATGCGGCGCGCTGGGCGCCATGGCGCGCGTATGCCGCACTGCACGTGTGGCGCCTTCATGGAGATGTGTTGCGATGACTCCCGCTCACCTGATTCCGAGCCCGCTGGGCGACATCGCCGTGCGCATCGAGGACGATGCGCTGACCGGCCTGTACTTCGTCGGCCAGAAATACTTCCCGCCCGTTGCGATCGTGACCGAGGCGGACGCGCGCGCGATGTCGCCGCTTGCGCGCAAGGTCGCGGAAGAAGTTGCCGAGTACTTCACCGGCACGCGCGAGACGTTCTCGGTGCCGATTCACTTGCGCGGCACCGCGTTTCAGCGACGCGTATGGAAGGAACTGCTCGCGATTCCGTTCGGCGAACTCGTGACGTACGGCGACATCACCGAGCGCGTCGGGTTGCCGATGAGCGGCGCGCGCGCCGTGGGCGGTGCGGTCGGCCGGAACCCGGTGTCGATCATGGTGCCGTGCCATCGCGTGGTCGGCGCATCGGGCAGCCTGACCGGCTATGCGGGCGGCATCGATCGCAAGCGCGCACTGCTGTCGCTCGAAGGCGCGGGGTTCGAGCGCGGCGCCCACCATCCGGTGCAGCAGGCGCTCGCGTTCTGAGTCGTGGTGTGCCGCCGCGTCACGCGTTCAGCACGGGCCGGCGCGCTTCACGCTTCGCATAAGCGCCGGGCGTCACCTGGAATTTCGCCTGGAACAGCGCGATGAACGACGACGTCGAGTCGTAGCCCAGTTGCGCGGCCACCGCGCCGATCGGCTCGCCGGCATCGAGCAGCGGCAGCGACGCCAGCAGCCGCACCGCCTGCCGCCATTCGGTGAACGACAGCCCCGTGTCCTGCCGAAACAGCCGCGACAGCGTGCGCCGCGTCGCGCCGACCTGATGGCCCCATTCGTCGAGATTGCGCGTATCGCCCGGATACGCATGCAACGCACGCGCGATTTTCAGCAGACGCGGATCGCGCGGCAGCGGCACCGTCAGCGGCGCCTGCCGCATCCGTGCGATCCGGTCGGCGATCAGGCAGACGAGCGCGCCGTCCGGCCCCGTCTCGTCGTAGTTCACCGGCAACTCGGCCGTGGCGATCACCAGCTCGCGCAATAGCGGCGTCATGCTGAGGATCGCGCAATCGTCGTGCACGTCGTCGCGCGCGATCGCGGCATCGAGATACAGGCTGTGGAACGCGACGCAATCGCGCGTCGACACCGCATGCGGCACGTGCGGCGGAATCCACATCGCATAGTGCGGCGGCAGCAGGTGCCGGCCCGACGGCGTCGACACCTCGAGCACGCCGCTCGTCGCGTACATCAGCTGCGCCCACGGATGACTGTGCGCGTCGATGCTCACGTTGCCGGGAATCCCGAACGCGCGCACGTACAGCGGCCTCGGCAGGCGCGCCATCGGCGGCACCGCGTAAGGGTCACCCGATTGTCCCGCCAGCAACATAAGACGTCCTCCGAAGGTCATTGCACGAACGAGCGCGATGCTACCGTGGCGGCTCTTCTTTCACACGGCTTCCGTTCATGAGCGCTCATACCCGCACCACCCGCAAGACCGTTACCGCGATCCGATCGACCAAGGGCATCGGCAGCCTCGTGTCGCTGACCGCGTATTCCGCGCCGATGGCGAAACTCGTCGACGAGGTGGCCGACGTGATCATCGTCGGCGACTCCGTCGGCATGGTGCTGTACGGGATGCCCGATACGCTGCGCGTCACGCTCGACATGATGATTGCACACGGTGCGGCCGTCGTGCGCGGCGCCGCGCAGGCGTGTGTCGTCGTCGACCTGCCGTTCTCGACGTACCAGGAATCGCCCGCGCAAGCGTATCGCTCCGCCGCGCGCCTGCTCGCCGAAACCGGCGCGCAGGCCGTGAAGCTCGAAGGCGGCAGCGAGATGGCCGACACGATCCGCTTCCTGACCGAGCGCGGCATTCCGGTGATGGCGCACATCGGCCTCATGCCGCAGCAGGCCAACGCGACGGGCGGCTTCCGCGCGCAGGGGATGGACCCGCGCTCGGCCGCGCAGGTGTTCGACGCCGCGTGCTCGGCCGAACGGGCCGGCGCGTTCAGCGTCGTCGTCGAAGGCACTGCCGAAGCGCTCGCGCGCCATATCACCGAAACACTGACGATCCCGACGATCGGCATCGGCGCATCGCCCGCGTGCGACGGGCAGGTGCTCGTGACCGAGGACATGATCGGCGCATTCGATGCGTACACGCCGCGCTTCGTTAAGCGTTATGCCGATGCGAATGCGGTGATGCGCGATGCGATCCGCCAGTATGCGCACGATGTGCGGCAGCGCGTGTTTCCGGAACCCGCGCATTGCTTCGGGTATGGCAAGCCGCTGCAATTGGTGGGCGCGGCTGACGCGGCTGCGTGATGACGTCGCGAATGCATTCGCGAACGCTTTGCGCACAATGGTGCGATCACTTCATGCGCGCTTGCGCATCGCATGCGTGACCCGCGCGTTCGCCTCGAATTTCGCGCGATGCGTCGAGAAAAACGTCCGCACGTTGCGGACGTTCGACGCGCCGGTGAACAAACGTCGCGCGAATTCATCGTATTCGGCGACGTCGGCCAGATCGGCCACCACGACGAAATCGGGCCCCGGCGACACGCGATAGCACTGCGTGACGGCCGGCTCCGCGCACACGTACGCTTCGAATGCGTCGTAGTCTTCCGCTGTCTGGCGGTCGAGGCTGATCTCGATCAGCGCAGTGACGGCCGTACCGATCGCCACCGGATCGAGCACCGCGACCTGCCGGTGGATCACGCCGGCCTCCGTCAGCCGCCGCACGCGGCGCATGCAAGTGGGCGGCGACGACAGCGCGCGCTCGGCCAGTTGCAAGTTCGACACCGACGCGTCGTCCTGCAGGATCGCGAGGATGCGCCGGTCGAGATCGTCGAGGGTGATGCCGGCCATCGGCGGCTCCTTCCGGTCAGGGCGTGAAATTTAATTTCAACATGATAGACGATATCTCATTAGTTTCATTTGTGCTTGTATTTTGAAATTTAATTCCATTTAGGCAGTTCTACTATCGCTCTCACTGATCCAGACAGGACATTTACGGAGCGCGATATGTGTGGAATTGTCGGGGCGGTCGCCCAGCGGGACATCCTGCCGAACCTGGTCGACGGCCTGAAGCGGCTCGAATACCGCGGCTACGATTCGTGCGGCGTCGTGGTCTACCGCGACCGGGCACTGGCGCGCGCTCGCAGCGTCGATCGTGTGGCCAACCTGCAGCGCGAGATCGCCGAGCAAGCGCTGTCGGGCTACACCGGCATCGCGCATACGCGCTGGGCCACGCATGGCGCGCCCGTCACGCTCAACGCTCATCCGCACTTCTCGCCGAGCGACGCCAATGCGCGCATCGCGCTGTCGCACAACGGGATCATCGAGAACTGCGATCAACTGCGCGCCGAACTGCAAGCGCACGGCTACGTGTTCGCGAGCCAGACCGACAGCGAGGCGATCGCGCACCTGATCGACCACCTGTATGACGGCGATCTGTTCGATGCGGTCCGGCGCGCGGTCGCGCGACTGCGCGGCAGCTATGCGATCGCGGTGATGTGTCGCGACGAGCCGCACCGGATCGTCGGCGCGCGTGATGGCATGCCGCTCGTCGTTGGCGTCGGCGAAGGCGAGAATTTTCTGGCGTCGGATGCGATTGCGCTGTCGGGGATTACCGATCGCATCGCTTACCTCGAGAACGGTGATGTTGCCGATATCCAGCTGCATCGCTACTGGATCGTCGACGCAGCCGGCCAGCGCGTCGAACGCGCGGTGCAGCGGGTCGCCGCGCATAGCGGCGCGGCCGATCTCGGGTCCTATCGCTACTACATGCAGAAGGAGATCTTCGAGCAGCCGCAGGCGGTGGCCGATACGTTGCTCGATGTGTCTTCGATCATGCCGGAGTTGTTCGGTGACGGTGCGTGGCGGGTTTTCAATGACGTCGATTCGGTGTTGTTGCTCGCGTGCGGCGGGAGTTATCACGCGGCGCTCACCGCGAAGTACTGGATCGAGAGCATCGCAAAACTGCCGGCCACCGTGGAAATTGCGAGCGAGTTCCGCTATCGCGACAGTGTGCCGAATCCGCGCACGCTCGTCGTCGCGGTGTCGCAAAGCGGTGAGACGGCCGATGTGCTCGGTGCGGTGCATGTCGCCAAACGTATCGGGATGATGCATACGCTCGCGATCTGCAACGTCGCGACGAGTGCGTTGATGCGGGAATGTGCGCTGCAGTTCGTGACGCGCGCAGGGATCGAGATCGGGGTGGCTTCGACGAAGGCCTTTACGACGCAGCTCGTTGCGTTGTTTCTGCTGACGTTGTCGCTTGCGCAGGTGCGCGGGCGGTTAAGCGACGACGAGGAGAAGGAGCATCTGCGTGCGCTGCGGCATCTGCCCGATGCGATGTCGAAAGTGCTCGCGCTGGAGCCTCAGATCATGGCGTGGTCAGAGTTGCTCGCGCGACGCGACAACATGCTGTTTCTCGGGCGCGGGATGCATTATCCGATCGCGCTCGAGGGCGCGCTGAAGATGAAGGAGATTTCGTATATTCATGCGGAGGCTTATCCCGCTGGGGAGTTGAAGCATGGGCCGCTGGCGCTGGTGAGTAACGAGATGCCGGTGATTGCGGTTGCGCCGAACGACATGCTGCTCGAGAAGCTCCGGTCGAACATGCATGAGGTCAGCGCGCGGAATGGCCGGCTTTTTGTGTTCGCGGATGTGGACTGCGGGCTGGTGCCCAGCGAGGGGATTGAGGTGATTCGGCTCAATGAGTACTACGGGCCGCTTTCGCCGATTCTGCATACGGTGCCGATGCAACTGCTCGCGTATCACGCTGCGCTGGCACGGGGGACGGATATCGATAAGCCGCGGAATCTGGCGAAGTCGGTGACGGTGGAGTGAGGGTCTCCGGATCAGCGATTCGGGTCGGGCATGACGACGCGCAGCGCGAGAAGTTTTCCGGAATGACTTGCCCGCATCGCAGCCGAGCAACGATCAGGCTGACGTCGCCCTGTTTCCGCAGCAGCACAATCCGGCCTGACGTGGCGGCGCCGCCGTGTGTCGCGGAGTCACCCGCGACCATGCTCCCGCCGATACTCCGCCCGAGTCTTCCCCGCCAGCTTGCGGATATCGCGCGTCAAGCGAGCCTGATCGAGATACCCGAGAGGGCATGAGCCAATTCCCCGATATCGACCGGCTCGCCGCCGGCGAGCCGGTCGGTGGCCTCATGCAATCGGTATCGACAGATCACCCGCTTCGGCGTCACGCTCACATCGCTGGAAAAACGCTGCTGCAGCGTGCGCTCGCTCAACCCCGCACGCTCGAAATGTTCCGTTGCGGAGCCCCTTTACCGGCCAAAGACTCGCGCAAGAAACCCGCTATTTCGAGAGACTCAGCTTCTTCAACAAAACCGCACCACTCGCCGGACTCACGAGCGAAATGGATTCGATATCCAGGTACAACCTCGAAGTCCTCGTCGTGATGTCGGTCGGCTCGTCGTTGCTCGGCTCGGCGTGCTCGATGTGTTCGGTCAGGTACGGCCGGACCAGGCGCCCGGAAAGAGCGAACACGAACCCGCCATGCGTTTGCGCGTACGCAGCGGGTGACAGCCTCACGCGGCCGCGCACGGTGGACTTCCTGCCTTTTCCGGGATCGAGTTCGATGATGTCGATCTGCTGGATATAGCCTTTTGCCTTCGCCTCGGGTGCGATCACCAGCCCTCGCCCTCGCGGCCCGGTAATGACCTTTCTGAGCAGGATGCCTGTCCGGCCTTCGCCGTCGGCGTCGATCAGGTCGACGTCCACCTTCAACAGATGCTTCTGCGACTCATATCGCAGCCCGTACGACACCGGCACCAGGAAAGTTACCTCACGATCCAGGTTGACCGCGGCCAGGTCGGCGTTCTGGCCATGCTTGTCGGCCACGCCGGGGATCAGGCTGCGGACGCGATCGCTCAGGTTCGGGGACGCGCTTTTGACGTGCAGCTTCTCCAGTGCCTCCCGAATCGCAACCGGATCGTCGCCGACAATCGGCCGCGTGAGCGACGTGTTGGCCGAAACGGCAGGCGCGACGCTCGCCGTTTCGTTGACATTGTCGGCCGCTGCACGCGTCGCGCCTGGGGCCAGAATGATCGCCACGGCGACGACGCACGCGACATTCAGACGGCCCAACATGGATTTCCGGGGAAACACGACAAACTCCTGATTTTCTGGCGGATCGGTCGACTATGAGATCGGCAGGATCAAACGATCGGTAACGTACCAACCGTTCGGGTTCACCGATCGCCTGCGCGACACATCATAGGTTCATTGTCAGTTCGGCGGCAGGCCGGCGCGCCACACTATCGTATTGCCCAGACTACAACAATCCACGACAAGCGAGCAGCGGCGCGACGGGCGGGGGCAGTGACATTCAGTTGCCCGTCGCGAAACCGCAACCTCACTCCTGCCGATCCTCCGGCCTGTATTCCGCCGGCGCCTTGCCCACCCGCTTGCGGAAATCGCGCGTGAAATGCGCCTGATCGACAACCCGAGCGCATGAGCCAGCTCCGCGAAATCGACCGGTTCGCCGCCGATCGAACACCAGATTCACGCACGGATACACTCCGTCGGGCTCTATGCATTGACGGGTGCTCAGCGCGGCGAGGAAATCTCCGGGCGGTCGAACGCGTCGCTCAAGAGTTCTGACTACCAGATGACACTGGCACTTTAGTTTTGAAGGCTACGTCTCCGAAACATGTCGAGGAAGTCGTATGTGAACTCTCGTTAGCTTGGCTGGCAGTGAGAAACGTTCAAGCTCAGGGGCGACAGGGCGCACTGCCATCGCCTAACAACCGCTCGCCGACGCCTTCTCGGAAGCAACTGACCCACCCCGCACGAAATGATGCTCCACCCTCGTTCGGAGCACACCATCCAGCGCGGCAAGCCGTTCGCGCACTCGAACCGCCTGCCCTTCCGTCATTTCCCCGAGGACGATTTTCTGCTCGAGAACGTCCCCACAGCGGGTGATGGCCCAACGGTCAACCGTAGCAGTTTCACCTTCCAGTACAGCCGCCGCGGTCGAGACGATGCCTGGATTCCGTCTCGACACGAGATGAACCGTATGCGTCAGCGTGAAACCGGGAAGGAAGTGTGACCAGTCTTCACAGACTGCCGGGCGGGAAGCGGAGGAAATTTGACGCATGGTTGCTCCGGATGAGTGGTTATCGAACCGGTGCCAGCCATGCTGCTCCCGTTTCGTTGCCGTAAATCGGCCGCATCGCCTCGAAGGCGTCCACCTTGCCCGGGAGGGCAGGTTGGCGTCGGATAGTCCGACTCTGGATGCTTGACTTCTCACGTTCGACATTCCGAACGTTGGTTCATTATACCGAAAAACAGGCGTTGGGCAAGAAGTGCCGGGAGAGCGACTCTTCCCGGCTCACGCGCCCGGGGGAACCCGTGGACGTTCAAGTTTGCGGACGGCCGGCAGATGCAGTCAGACTGGGATGACGCAACAAAGGAAGATGCGGAATGACCCGGTGTGCTGGCCTGGCGCGCGACGACAGCTACGCGATCATCAAATGGTCAATCATCTGCCGCCCACCGGCATACAGAGTAGTTCGATATAGCAGCAACGCTAACGCGCCGCACCTTCCTGGCTGTAGTAAAGGCTCTCGCCACACTGGCCACAGAAGTGCTCCCGCATGAACGTGTGCTGCATGATATTGCGGACATGAACTCGGTCGTTGCCACAACTGCGGCACACGACTCGATTTCCGCGCATCGCGTCAGGGTACGTGGCCCGATACCACTGGTAGTTTCTTGCGCGCATGTGCTTGATGCGTCTCTGGTTCGAGTACACAATTAGCGCACTCAAGACGATCAACAAAAGCAGAAACATCAAAAAATAGCCGTTCATCGCCTACTCTCCGAGGATGAAGTTCATTTTTTTGACGAAGATACTTGGCTGCACGGCTCACGAACTGGCGTCGCGCGACAACCTCAGGATTCCCGGTACGAAAACCCTCGTGCAACATCACAACCAGCACGAGGGCTCGCCCACCCTCACGCAATGTACTTGTTCTTGATCCGAATATCCCGCCCTTGAAACGGCCCCGTATCGTGCTCATGCACATGCACGATCACCTGCTTCGAATCGAACAACCTCGACACCTCGCGAAAATCCTGATTCACGCGTTTCATCCCTTCGAACACCTCGCCGTGCAGCGCCGCATCATCAAGCTGCACCGCCCCATTCCCCGAAGCCCGTTCGAGATGGACATGCAGGAAGCTCGTCAACTGCGCATCCTCGGTCGTCGCGAGCTGGAACGTGCTGATCGCGTCATGCAGCACCGGCGACGCGGACAAAACCTGCTCGATATCCGACGGGAACACTTTCGAGCCATAAAACGGCACGCTCGAATCGTTACGCCCGTACACGAACAAAAACGGAAAATGGCTGGTGCGTGACGCAAAGTCCGTCAGGCGCATGCCATGTGCCGACAGGCGCTTGTTCAGCTCGCGGAATTTATACGTCCCGCCCGAATCGCGAATGTTGTACCGAATCTTCGGCGCCGCACCGGACTGCCGCCCGATGGTCACCAGCAGCTCACCATCATCATTCGTCTCGATCACGTAATCGAGCGCGTTGTACTGGAAGATCATCGGCGGCGTATCGCGGCCAAACAGTTCGCGGCACAACTCGGGGCGACTCAGCAACGCACGCCGCAGGCCGATCGTCGTCGGCGTCTCGACGCCGATGTTGATCTCGAGGTCCGACGCGCCATACGACGAAATCACCGTGCTCGCCTTGCGCAGCAGATGGTCGCGCAACGCTTCCGACAGCCCTTCCCCGCCGACGATGAAATCGATGTGATACGGCGTCAGGTCGAGGTCGCATTCGTCGACCACCGAGCGGATAAACGGCGGGTAGCCGAAGATCAGGTACTGGTACTTCGGCCCGAACAGCTTCAACGTGTTGACCAGCTTGGCCTTGTCCGGGCCGATCGACTTCATGATGCCGACGTCGACGAGCGACATCGATACGTTCATGCCGGTCGCCCAGGGCCCGAGCGCAAAGCAGTTCAGCAGCATCTTGCCTGAGTCGCGAAACACCAGTTGATAGTTCAGCTGCAGGATGCGCTTGACGTCGCTGCGTTCGGCCGCACTGCGCACCCAGTTGTTCGGCTGGCCGGTCGATCCCGACGATTCGTCGATGACGACGCCCGACTTCGGAATCGCGCCGCCATAGCAGCGCTGCTCGATCGAATAGCGCTTGATGTAGTTCTCCTTGGTCATGGCAGGCAGGTCCGACAGCCGCCATGTGCCGCCGGCCTTGTAGCCTTCGGCCTTCAGGAACTCGATATACGCCGGGCACGACGCGCTCGCCTTGAGGAACGCGACGCGGGCACGCATGCGGCCGACATAGGCCAGATAGGGCTGAAAAATCGGCGCGTTGAGGAACACATAGAGACGTCCGTCGACGCTGATCACGCGACGAAGGAACCAGAGCGTCCAGAGGATGGCTTCGAGGAAGAGGCGAATGAGCGTGTTCATGCGGATCTCGGCGTGTGGAACGGGGCCGGCGCGTCGACGAGGATGTCGGCAAGCGCCCTGCGTTGGCTCTGCGGCGGCGTACGCGAATAGCCGACCTTGAACACGAGCCAGGCCCGGTCGACGCCGGTATGCGCGCTGAACCACGCGGCGGCATCGGGGTTCGTGACCAGGTTGCCGTACGGATGCAGGTACAGGCCGAGGCTCGTCAGCGCGAGCCAGAAGCGCAGCAGGAAACGGCCCGATTCGATCGCGTTCTCCGGATTGAAGAAATCGCCACTCAACACGCCGATCGCGGGTACGTGGCCCAGTTGCGACCGATAGCGGCGCTTGAAATAGAAGCGCGTCGGCTTGAACATCAGGATCTTCGACAGACGCGCGGACATCCAGAACTCCGCCCGCGACAGGTTCATGCAGCGCCAGTCGAGACCGTCGCGATGCAGGGTCGTCGAACGCTCGGTGAAGCGAAACCAGGCGGTGATTTCGTCGTGGTAGTCCGCGACGTTCATGTCATGGAACACGGCGTCGATGTTCGTCGCGATGATCGGCTCGATCCGTTCCGCACCCGACAGGTGCGTATATCGATGCCCCCATTCGTCGGCCAGCGCCGCCAGTTGTGCGACGGCCGCGTCCGGTACCTGTGTCGGTTCCATCGAAACGCGCGACGTGCGGCGCGCCAGCATCAGCGCGGACGGATCGTCGCGCGACGCGTTCGCGTTCGCCTGGGGCACGAACCGCAATGCGGCGAACGGTATCAGCCCCGGCTGCGTCGGCTGCGACAGGATGGCCGCGAATGCCTGCACCGGGCGATGCAGTTGCCATTCGACACGCAAGCCGTGCGGCGCCGCGAGCAGATCGATCGCGTCGATGAACATGCCCATCGCGGACAGCAGGAACGCCCCTGTCGTGTCTTCCTTCGGCAGCGTGCGCGTGCCGTCGATGAACAGTTCGGCGTAATCGTCCGAGATCAATTGCACGCGCCATGGCTGAACGTTGTGCGGCGACGGTGCGTGTCGGGCCACGGTCAGGATCGTGTGCCAGACAGAAAAATCTTCAGCGGGAATCCCCGGCATATCTCGTGGCTTCCTTGTTGTTGTGCGGCTGATTGCCGTTGTGGCGCGAGAACCGGCCCCTCTCAAGACCGGGTGAAGCTGTGCGCATCTTACATGAGGGCCGGGGCGCCCTCACGGATGCCCGGGCGGCCTCACTGCTTCGCGTCGTCGCGCCGGTATTCGGCCGGCGCCTTGCCCACCAGCTTGCGGAAGTCGCGCGTGAAATGCGCCTGGTCGAAATAGCCGAGCGCATGCGCCAACTCCGCCAGATCCACCGCCTCGCCGCTGGCGAGCTGGTCCGCCGCCTCATGCAGCCGATACCGGCAGATCACCCACTTCGGCGTCACACCTACATGGCCGGAAAAGAGCTGCTGCAGCGTGCGTTCGCTCACGCCGGCACGTTCGGCCAGGTCACGCACCTGCGTGAGCCCGATGTCCTGCTGCAGCATTTGCAGAATGTCGTGGATGCGTTCGACCTGCGGATCGGGTGGCGGCAGCACCCGCAGCAGCAGCGACTCCGCGGCCGACACCATGCCGGCGTCGTCCGGCGCACCGAGCACCGCCTCCTCGGCTTCCGCATCGCTGCCACCCAACAGCGTCGACACCGGCAGCACCTTGTCGGTCATCAAGTGCACGGGCTTGCCGAAGAACGCGCGAAAGGCGCCGGGCCGGAAGCGCACGCCGATCACGCGCCCCGTATCGGCCAGCGTGGTTTCGAACGCACCGGACACCACCCCGAAGATGCCCGTGCGCCGCCGGTCGAACACCAGGCTCACGCACGGATACGGCAGCGTGCGCTGCACATGGGGCGGCTGGTCGCGCAAATCCCATTCGACGATCCAGTGGTGATCCAGCACGCCGGCCAGTTCCGCACACGGGAAGTAGCGATTCAGGCGGAAGCGCTGCCGGGCAGCCTGTGGGCCGACCACGCCCTTCGGGGTATCGGTCACCTTGCGCAAGTCGGACATGATGTGGACGGTAGCGGCGATGTCACGATGATGCACCGCCACAGCGGATTTTTCCAAGACAACGGTATCCGGACGTCCTACATTGGGCGCCCTCTCCCCGACCGCATTCCGGAGCCCGCCATGCAACCAGACCGTCACCTGATCCTCTACCACGCGCCGCGCAGCCGATCGGCCGGCGCCCGCATGCTGCTCGAAGAACTGAGCGCCGACTATGAACTGCACACGTTCGACCTGTCGAGCGGCAAGCATCACGACCCCGACTACCTGCGCACCAACCCGATGGGCAAGGTGCCCGCACTGCGCCACGGCGACGTGATCGTCACCGAACAGGCCGCCGTCTACCTGTATGCGGCGGAGCTGTATCCGGAAGCCGGTCTGTCGCCGGCGGCAGGCGATGCGCTGCGCGGACCGTATCTGCGCTGGATGGTGTTCTACGGTTCGTGCTTCGAGCCGGCCGTCGTCGATCGCGCGATGAACCGCCCGCTCGCACCGTACTCCACGTCGCCCTATGGCGACTTCGATACCGTCGTCAACGCGATCGAGACGCAACTGGTCAAGGGGCCGTATCTGCTTGGGGAGCGCTTTACCGCCGCCGATGTACTGTGGGGCGCGGCGCTGCACTGGATCACGATGTTCAAGCTGATGCCCGAGACACCGACGGTGCGCGCGTACATCGACCGCATCCTCGCGCGTCCGGCGATCCAGCGCGCGCAAGCGGCCGACGCCGCGCTGGCGGCGGAGCAGGACCACGCGAAAACGGCCGCCGCACCTGCCAGGTAGCCCACCGGCACAAGGCAACGCGGAACGGGATGCCCGTTCCGCCCGCCTCGTCAGAACACCGTATGCAAGCCGATCCGCGCCACCGTCTGGGTCGCGGAGCTCGAAGCCCCGTTCGGATCCAGCACGCCGTTGACCTGCGCATTCGCGCCGTTGTTCGCACGCTGGTAGTCCGCCGACACATACACCATCGTCCGCTTCGAAAACAGGTACTGAAGCGCCACGCTGACCTGGTGAGCGTGGTTGTTGTTCACCGCTTCATTGCCCTTCATGTACATGTACTTCGCACCCAGCACGACATCCGGCCTGACGTGCCACAACCCGCCCGCTTCGGCCATCCACACGCCGGCATCGTTGAAGGAGTTGTGCACGGTGGTCATCAGCGCATTCGCGGTCACGACACCGAAGTCGTAGTGCATCCCGACGCCCCAGTTGCGCACGCTGGTGGACGGCACGCCGGGCGCGGGGCCGTACTTCTCGTTCGTGTAGGCCGCACCCACACCGAACGGCCCCATGTCGTAGTTCAACCCGGCACTGACCGCGTTGTCCGCGCCGACCGACCCGGCCACCCCGCCGAACGCATACATCGCGCCACCGGAAAAACCCGACACCGTCGGCGAACTGTACTTGACGGAATTCGCGATCGGTTTGCTGCCCGCCGTGCGATCCCAATCGAATGCACCGGTCGGATTACCGGGAAGCGCGAGACGCTGGAACGGGCCATTCCGGAAGCCGTACAGCCCCGAGATATCCCGTGAAATCGCGTTGTTCTTCGAAAACAGCGAATCCACCATGAAATCGTACTGATTGCCCAGCGTGATGCTGCCGAACCGGTCGCTTTCGAGGCCGACGTATGCGTTGCGCCCGAAAATCCCCGTCCCGATGATGCTGCCGTTCGCCATCGAGAACTGGTTCACGAGCGCGAACGTCGCGCGATATCCGCCACCGAGATCTTCCGTCCCGCGAAAGCCGAAGAGATTGGGTGCGTAGATGCCGTCGTCGAACTTGGCGTTCTTTCCGCCGCCCTCGTTGCTGACATAAGAGATGCCGGCATCGATCAGACCGAACATCGTCACGCTGCTCTGCGCCCATGCGCCCTGCGCCACGGCGAGAATCGCCACTGCTCCAAACCTGAGTTTCATTGTGTCTCCGTCTTTTTTATGAAAATGCGAGGCTGCCACCCGCTACGTGGCAGGTGCTCGCTCGATGCTTCACAAGAAATCGCCTTCATTCCGGTGTCGAACGAACGACACATTCAATATGATTAGTCTTACTGATTGATCAATACGATTACCGCCGTATCGACCGGCCCCGCCCATACGCATCGAAGCCCTCGAATCAAGCGCCCCGATAGATGATCCAGGCAGCGGCGTCCACCTCGACAACCACGGCCTCCAACGCCGATCCCGAACAAGGCCCGTCGATACACACGCCATCGTCGAACCGGAACAGCGCGCTGTGATGGGCGCACATCAATACCTGCGACCGGTAACAGGACACGCTGCCCGGTATGAAATCGAGCGGCACCGAGAAGTGCGGACAACGATTCACGTACGCCCATACCTGCTCGCCGCGTCGCACCACGATCACGGGACGTCCGATGCAGGCTTCATCGACGACCCGCGCGCCGCCGTCGGGCACATCGGAAAACCGGCAGAGTTGTCGTGCGTCCATGTCTCACACTCGCTGCTCGGGGTTACCGAGGCTCCAGTCCCACGGCCGCACTTCCACGCGCGAAAACAGCCCTTCCTTCACATACGGATCGTTGCCGATGAACTGCATCACCGCCTGAATGTCGTCCGCCTCCACGACGAGCAGCGTGCCGTTCATCGCGTCGCCGTGCGGGTCCAGCGTCGGGCCGCCGAGCCGCACCACCACGCCGTGCTGGTCGGCCGAGCGCAGGTAAGTCCGATGACTCGGCCGCACGCGATCGCGCACGTCGCGCATGCCCGGCTGGTCCGTCGCAAACACCGCAAAGAATCGCGCCATGACAGTCAGCTCCGGTCGAGGACGAAGTCGTACGTCACTTCGCGATACGGGCCGGTCAGGCCGAACTGACGGGCGAGCGCGTCATCCGCGTCGCACCGGCGATACGCCACCATCAGCGACGGCTTCACGCCGAACACGGCGTCCGACTTCAGATACGGATCGTCCTCGTCGAACAGATGCGTCACGAGCGTACGGCAGCCCGGCGCGTCGATCATGAAGTGCAGATGCGCGGGCCGCCACGGATGTCGGCCGGTGGCCTCGAGCATCTTCCCGACCGGGCCGTCGGTCGGAATCGGATAGCTGATCGGCAGAATCGTCGTGATCGCGTAGCGGCCTTCGGCGTCGGTGCGGTAGCGGCCGCGCAGGTTGCCGTGCGGCTGCGCCGTATCCTGGCCGGAATACATGCCGTTTTCCGCCGTCTGCCACACGTCGAGCAGCGCATTCGCCACCGGCTTGCCGTCGGTGGTCAGCACCCGGCCGCGCACGACCGCCGGCACACCGGGCGTGTACGCCATGTTCTCGCCATACGCGCGCTCGGGCATCCCGTCGATGTAGAACGGGCCGAACACGGTCGTTTCCGTCGCGCCGGTCGCGAAGCGATGGTTGATCGCATCGACCAGCATCGAGACGCCGAGCGTATCCGACAGCAGGATGAACTCCTGTCGCACCGCGTCGTCGCACCGCTTCCCCGTCTCGGTCAGGAAGCGGATCGCGGCCATCCACTCCGCCTCCGTCAGCTCCGTTTCGCGCACGAACGCGTGAAGATGGCGCACGAGGCTCTGCATCAGCGCGCGCAGGCGCGGGCTCGGCGTGCCGTCGAAGCTGGCGACGACCTGCCCGGTCAGCCTGGCGTCGTCGTCATGGTGGTCGTGGCTCATCTCTGTCTCCGTTGACGCGTCGGGCCGTTCATTGCGGCGCACGCCCTTCCCATGCGTGCTGAAGCAGCGCGCGAATCGCCGCGCGTTCGATCGGCCGCGGATTCGCATACGGATTGCGGCACGCGAGGTCGGCCGCTTCGTCGAGACCCGCCTCCGGCATCCCGAGGGCGGCCAGTGCCGGCGCGATGCCGAGCTGCGCGTTCAGTGCGAACAGCAGCGGGCCGGCTTCGGCTGCGTCGTTCCCGCCCAATGCGCGCGCCACGCGGCGCAGCGCATCGGGCGCGGCAGCGTGGTTGTAGTGCGCAGTGTGCGGCAGCATCGCCGCATGCGTCTGCGCATGCGGCAGGTTGAAGGTGCCGCCGAGCGTGTGGCACAGCTTGTGGTGCAGCGCCATGCCGACCGCGCCCAGGCAGGTACCCGCGAGCCATGCGCCGTACAACGCGCGGCTGCGCGCCTCGCGGTTCCCCGGATCGCGCACTACCACGGGCAGCGCCGCGCCGAGCGCGCGGATCGATTCTTCGGCCATCAGGCTGATCACCGGGTTCGCGTCTTCGGCATAGAGCGCCTCGACGGCATGCGCCATCGCATTGATGCCCGATGCCGCCGAAATGTCCGGCGGCAGCGACAACGTCAGCGACGGGTCGTAGAGCACCGTCCGCGGCAGCACGCGTGCGTCGCGCCCGGTGCGCTTCAGCCGGCCCTCCGTGAGCCCGAAGATCGGCGTCATCTCCGAGCCGGCATACGTCGTCGGCACGGCCAGGATCGGCAGCACCGATTCGAGCGCGATGGCCTTGCCGAGCCCGATCGTCGACCCGCCGCCGATCGCGACGCAGCAGTCCGCGTCCAGCTCGCGGGCCATCTCGCGCGCCGCATGTGCGACCTCGACCGGCACGTGCATGACCGCCTGCGCGCAGATGCCGGCGGCACGCTCGCCCAGGATCGCCTCCACGCGCTCGGCGAGCGGCCGCTGCTCGGGCGTGGACAGGATCAGCGCGCGGCGGGCGCCGAGCGTCGACAGCTCGTCCGGCAGCCTGTCGAGCGCGCCCCATTCGAACACCACGCGGGAAGGGGTGCCCTGATAGACGAAGCGATCCATGGCGAACCTCAGCGCTTGAAGTGCGGCGGCACCTTGCCGTCGACGTTGACCCACACCGACCGCGCTTCCGTGTAGTCGTGCATGGCCTCGAAGCCCATCTCGCGGCCGTAGCCCGACTGGCCGACGCCGCCGAACGGGCTGCCCGGATTGACGCGCTTGTAGCAGTTGATCCAGCACATGCCCGCGTTGATCTGCGATGCCATCTTGTGTGCCCGCGAGAGATCCTTCGTCCAGAGGCCGCTGCCCAGCCCGTATTCGGTCGCGTTGGCAATGGCCAGCGCCTCGTCGTCGCTGCCGAAGCGCAGCACCGTGACGAACGGGCCGAACACTTCCTCCTGCGCGACGCGGTCGGCCGCGCTCTTTGCCTCGATGACCGTCGGGCGCACGTAGTAGCCGTTGGCGAGCGCCGGATCCTGCGGCGCGCTGCCACCTGTGAGCACGCGGCCACCCTGTTCGCGCGCGACGTCGACGAACGACAGCACGCGATCGAGGTGCTGCTTCGACGTCAGCGGCCCCATCTCGGTATCGGCGTCGAGCGGGTTGCCGATGCGGATCGACGCGGCCAACGCAACGAAGCGCTCGAGGAACGCATCTGCGATGCGCTCGTGCAGCACCAGACGCGAGCCGGCGATGCACGCCTGCCCCTGGTTGTGGAAGATCGCCCATGCGGCGCCGTTGATGGCCGCGTCGAGATCGGCATCGTCGAACACGATGTTGGCGCCCTTGCCGCCCAGTTCGAGCTGCACGCGCTTCAGGTTGCCCTGCGACGCTTCGACGATCCGGCGGCCGGTGGCCGTCGATCCCGTGAACGCGATCTTGCCGACGCCCGGATGTTCGGCGAGCCGCTGGCCGGCCGTATGCCCGTAGCCGGGGACGATATTGACGACACCCGCGGGGAACCCGACCTCGGCCATCAGCTCGACGATGCGCAGCGTCGACAGCGGCGTGATTTCCGACGGCTTGAGCACCACGGTGTTGCCGGCGGCGAGCGCCGGGCCCATCTTCCAGCTCGTGAACATCAGCGGAAAATTCCACGGCACGATCTGGCCGACCACGCCGATCGGCGCACGCTGCACGTAGTTCAGGAAGCCGGTTTCGACCGGAATCACCGAGCCTTGCAGCTTGTCGGCCATGCCGCCGAAGTAGCGGAAGCAGGCGGCCGTGCGCGGTACGTCGAGCGAGCGCGAATCGCGGATCGGGTGGCCGGTGTCCAGCGATTCGAGCTGCGCCAGCTCGTCCGCGTTGGCCTCGATCGCGTCGGCCAGGCGCAGCAGCAACCGGCCGCGTTCGGCGGCCGGCAGGGCCGACCACTTGGGGAACGCGCGGGTCGCGGCTTCGACGGCCAGGTCGACGTCGGCCGCGGTGGCTGCCGCGATCTTCGTGATGACGGAGCCGTCGTGCGGGTTCAGCACGTCGATCGTGCCGCGGTCGACGGCGTCAACGAAGCGCCCGTCGATGAAGAGTTGGGTTTGCATGAATCGTCCTCGGTGTATTGCAGGAGCGGAAGCGGATGCGCGGCTCAGAACGCGATCGGATACGGCGCGAGCTCGCCGCTCTCGTAGCGTTGCGGCAGGTCGGGCGTCGCGTTTTCCCAGACCAGCAGCATCGACCGCTTCGTGGAATAGCCCTGATGCCGGATGTCGGCAGGCATCGCACAGATGTCGCCGGCGCGCATCGTCACGCGTGCGCGCGGCGCGCCGGTGTTCTTGTCGCCGATGTCCCACACGATTTCGTCGGACAGTTGCAGGAACCATTCGACACGGTCGTTGCCGTGGAACACCGGCAGGATGAATTCCTCGGTGGTCGGGCAGAACAGGCTGCGCCCGCACACCGACGTGACCGACGGATTCCACGTGACGTCCGAGCGCGACAGGTACTTGAACAGGTTGAACGCGTGCAGCTCGCCTTCGAAGCCCGGCTCGACATGCACTTCCGGTTCGTCCTGCGCGACGTCGACGAACGCGCGGTTGACCGGCAGGTCGTCGCGCAGCGGCGAGTCGCCTTCGAGGCCCGGCATGCGGCGCGTCGCGATACGCGTGCGCTCGATCGCCGCACCGTTTTCGCCGTGCTTGCGTCCGAACGCCGTGCCTGTTTCCTCCGGCGCCGCGAACGGGTCGAAGCCCTCGTTCGTCCAGTCGTGCAGCATCGCCTTGAAGGTCGCCATGATCGTGGGCGTGTCGAAGGTCTCGGTGTAGTCGACCCCGGCGTCCTTCAGGATGCCGTTGAAGGTGCCCGCATACATGTCCACCTTGCCGTAGTGATTGCGCGTGCCGAACACGTGGTCGAAGTTCACCCAGCCGTAGAAGAAGCCCCACGCCACGTCGCGCATCATTGCGCGCAGGAACGCGTCAGCCGGCATCGCATGCGTGCGCGTCTGGCCTTTCGCGGGCCAGCAGATCTTCACGAAATATTCGTCGCGCTGGAATTCGAATTCGCCGAGCCGGAAGCGGCGGTAGCCGGTAACGGCATCGGCTTCGGTGGCTTGCACCAGATCGGCGGCAAAGCCCGCGGAAAGGTCGAGGGTGTCGAGGGTGGCCATAACGTGTCTCCTGGAATAGTCGAATGAGGTCGGTCGAATCAGTGCAGGCAGATCTCGGCCCACTTCTCCACGGACAGCTCGCCCAGGACGGTCTGCACGAGTGCGACGCCCGGCTGGCTCGCAGCGAAGCGGTACGCACAGCCGGCCGGCAGCAGCGCCTGGTGGCCTTGGCGCAGCACGACGTAGCCCATCTTGCGGCCGGCCGGCTCGGTGCCGGCGCTCACGGTGCCGCGCCCCGATTTCGGCGGCGTATCGAGCTTGATGAATTCGATCCGGACTTCGCCATCCATCTGGATCACGAACTCGTCGTGCGCGCAGGCGAACCACGGCGACTGGCCATCGGTCCGCAGCACTTCGATCACGTATTCGAGGTTCTTGCCGGCGACGACCTTTTCATAAGGGGCCGACTTCGATGCCACCTCGAAGACATTCGAGAAGGCGTAGTGGCGGGCGCTGCCGCTGGTGATTTCGATCTCGCCCTTCCGGTAACGGTCGAGCGAGCCAAAGACGGTGTGGAATGCCGTGTCGGTCATTTCTGTCTCCTGAGTTGAACCGCTTGTTGGATTCAACTCTAGGGGCAAGGAACCCCCGCAACAAGGCACGGGACGGCGACTACGGCATTTGCGTTTCGCGAATAATCCGTGCGGGTCAACGCACCCAGCCGCGCGCCAGCAGCGGAAGATCCCACGGGGGTTCGTCGCCGATGGTTTCCGCGAGGAATTCGACCAGCGCCTTCACCTTCAACGCCTGTCGCTGCGTGGCGGGATACACCGCGGCAAAGCTCAGCGGCGCGAGCTGGTAGTCGGTCAGGATCGGCACCAGCCGGCCCGCGACGAGCGCCTCGCTCGCCACGAGCGTCGGCAGGCACACGACGCCGCCGCCCGACAGCGCGTACTCGCGCAGCAGGTGCACGGAGTTCGAGCGGATCATGCCCGGCAGCTCCATTTCGACGACCTCGTCGCCGCGCGTCATCGTCCAGCGGTTGCGCGACGGATAGCCCGAATAGAGCGCCGTGGTGTGCTGCAGCAGGTCGCGCGGATGTTGTGGCGCACCATGCGCATCGAGGTAGGCGGGCGACGCGCAGAAGAGGCGCCTGACGGTGAACAGCCGCCGTTCGATCAGCGACTCGGAGATGGGCGGGAAGATCTGGAACGCGATGTCGAACCCTTCTTCGACAGGATCCACGACACGGTCGTTGACGATGACGTCGAGCTGGATGCCCGGGTAGCGCCGGTTGAATTCCATCAGCGGCGCGCCGAAGTGATCGAGGGCGAAACCGGGCAGCACCTGGATGCGCAGCCGGCCGGTCGGCGTCGCGCGAAGCTCGCGCATCTGGTCCGTCAACTCGTTGACGCGCCCCACCACCTCCGCGCACTCGCGATAGAACGCCTCGCCCACTTCCGACAGGCGCACGTGGCGCGTGCTGCGATGGAACAGCGGCGCGTTGACGAACTTCTCGAGCTGCTGGATGCGGTTCGTCACGACGGAGCTGGTCACGCCAAGCTGCCGTGCCGCCTCGGCGAAGCTGCTCGCCTCCGCGACCCTGACGAATGCTTCGATGCTCAGAAACCGGTCCATACCGCGCCCTTTTTCGACAGCGAAACCGGCAGTCTACCCGGGCGGATAGCGGGCTGTGTCATGCGGGACGCGTCACTGTGTCCCCCAATCGATGTCAATCGCCGAGGACACCCGATCCCGCATGCGCCGCCCTGCCGGTGCGGGCCTTACCGCGATTGCTCGCCGGCCGCCAGTTCCGGTCGCACGGCCACGCGACGCTGCAGCACGGCCGGCGCGGTCTCCTTCAGCAGCAGGCTGACCACGATGCCCAGCATGACCGCGCCCATCGGCAACCACAGAATGTTCTGGATGCCAAAGTGTGCGGCGACGTAGCCGCCCATCGCCGGCGCGATGCCGCCGCCGAAGATCTCGCCGACCCCGACCACCACGCCGATCGACGTCGACACGAGCCCGATCGGGGCGGCCTCGGTCGCCACCGGGCCGGACAGCAGCGACACCAGCCCGAGCGTGAAGAACGATGCGACGAACAGGACCCCGAACAGCGCGAGCGGCTGCGGGCCGAGGCCGCGGAAGATGTAGAGCATCACGGCCGTTCCCGCGAAGCCGACGATGCTCGCGAGACGGCGGCCGACCAGGTCGGACAGGCCCGGCAAGCCGAACTGCCCGAGAAAACCGCCGAAGCCGATCGCCGACACGACGAGGCCCATCCTCTGCGTGCCGAGCGCCAGGTAATCGGTCAGGTACAGCGGCAGCAGCGCGCCGAGCACGAAGACGCCCGTCATCGCGCAGCACAGGGCGGCCATCGCCACGAGGATGTTGCGGCTCTTGAGCACATGGCCGAGCGACGCCGGTGCATGCTCAGACGCGACGGCCTGCGTGACCTTCGGCTCACGGATGACGAAGAACATGATCGCGCCGAGGATCAGGCCCGGAACGGCCACGAGCGCAAAGACCCAGCGCCACGATACGAACCCGAGCAGCTGCGTCGCGATGATCGGCGACAGCGCGAGCCCGAACAGCGCGAAGCCGCTTTGCTGCAGGCCGAGGTTCAGCCCGCGCCGCCGCGGATGCGATGCGTCGGCCGTCGCGGCGAAGCTGGTCGGGCAGAACGAGCCTTCGGCCACGCCCATCAGGCCGCGAATCGCCATCAGCCCGAGCAGCCCACCCGCGAGCCCCGAGAAGCCCGACAGCAGCGAGAACGCGATGATGGCCGGGATCAGCACCTTCCTGCGGCCGATCTTGTCGGAGATGCCGCCCATCAGCGCCGCGAAGATGCCCCACGACAGGCCGAGCACGCCGATGCAGTTGCCGACGTCCTGCGCGGTCAGGTTGAGGTCCTTCATGATCGACGGGAACAGCGGCGCGATCAGCCAGCGATCGAGGCCGACCAGCCCGAAGCCGAGTGCCAGCAGCGTGACCGCCTTCCACTCGTATGAGGTATCCCACTCGTTTGCTTTCATGTCCGTCTCCGTGGACACAGGGTCGCCTGCGCGCGCCGGAGCGCCTGCGCATGAGCCAGGTCCGATGTCTTTTGTGTGCGACGCGAATCGCGAGGAAGTGCCGGCTGGCGTTCCGGTTCGAGGCGCGGAATTCAGTCAGCCGACGTCACCACGATAGGTGCAAGGCCGCCAATCGGGTATGGAACAACCGGCGAACGCGCCATTCGCGAAACGCAAATAATCGGGTGGACCGGGCAGAAAGGAGCGGCGGGAGGGCGTGGAGCGGGTGCGCACAAGGTAGACATGGCGCTCGCTCGGGCGTGACGGGGGAATCCCTCATAGACATGGTGAGCGCGCAAGGCACCGCCCATGCGGACCATTCAACACCTCCGACAGGCTGGGCACCGGCCGCTTCAAGCCGGTAGATGCCGCGATTCACCCTGTATCACCCAACGGCGCAATCAGGGCCGAACCCCGTGACGGGCTAGCTTTTCGACTATTGGAATGGTGGCGCCCGGAAGATGTAAACGGTGGCCGGACCCGCTCGTCACGCCTCCGGTTTCGGCTCGCAAATGACTTTCCGGCTCCATGCAGGCAACCCATAGCGAACCATGCAAAAAAGCCGCCCACAGGCAGCCGACGGCAAACGACCCAACCCTGGAACAAACCAGCGAACCCGGACAGTACGAGCGCGATCCCATTCGCATCTCGTCGAATACCGCAACGCGGCGCGATTCATTCGATATCGGACACATACTATTTTCGAACAATCCACCTTCGATTAGATCGACAAAAAACTCCCAACCAATTGCCACGCCCACTCCTCAGACGCGGCCAACACGCCTCGAAGCAAGACTTTCATTAAATAAAAAAATCATCAAAAACGTCAAATACCGTTTCATCAAAATTAAAACGTTATCTGAAAATAAAAATTCATTTCACATCCATCCCGAGATTGATATTATTCACCGCATATTTCAGAGCGCATTCGCTTACTACACCGATAAATCCGTTCGAACTAATACGAATCAGGAACATAAATTACGAGATCGTAGCGATGTCGATTACAAAAACATTCCGGGATTCTGCGTCCGGTCTGGCCGTCGGGAACAAGCGGCCGGTCGATCTCCATTTCGGACAGGCGCAGCGCGCAGTCGGCCATCTGCTGGCGCTTCATTACGCCGATATCCGCGAGGGGCTGATGTCGGGCATCGAAGGGCAACTGACCTGCGTGTCCACCTACGATCATCTGCCGCCTGCGCTGTTTCTCGGTTTGCCCGTATCGGTCCGGCTGACGACCGATCGGGGCAACATCCGGACCATCAACGCGATCGTGCACGAAGTGCGAACCGGTCAATCCGACGGCGAACTGACTGTGTATCAGCTGCATGTGTGCGACGCCCTGTCGCTGATGAACCGGCGCACGAACGCCCGCCTGTTCCGCTCGCTCAGCGTGCCGGACATTCTGGCGACACTGATGAACGAATGGAAACAGCGTAGCCCCGCCCTCGCGCGAGCGTTCGATTTCGACTTGTCGACATTGCAGGCCGAACGCTATCCGACGCGCGAACTGACGCGGCAGGTGAACGAATCCGACGCACGCTTCATTCGACGTCTACTGCGCCGGGAAGGCATCACGGTCTTTGCGAAGCCCGCCCCGATCGAAGGGATACGCGACGTGACCGATGAGCCGCCGATTCACACACTCGTCTTCTGCGACGATCCGCATCGTCTGCCGGACGCCCCGGCCGGCACCGTACGGCTTCACCCGCGCGACGACGGCGTCGAGCAACGCGACACCGTCACCCTCTTTGCGTACGACCAGAGTCTGTCGCCCGGCAAAGTCCGTCGCCCGTCATGGGATTACAAGACCGCTCGTGTGGACGATTTCACGACCGTCACCGGCATCGATCAAGGCGAGTCGGGGAATGATCTTGCGCGCCTGCTGACCGACGTCGCGATCGATATCCCGCACGTCGGCGACTCGTGGAACGATCACGCGCGCATCACGCACGACCGGATGCTGGCCCATCAGTTCGAAGCCGCGCGCTTCGAAGGCATCGGCACCGTGCGCGATATGCTGGTAGGACACGGGTTCACGCTGGCGGGCGACCCCGAGCTGGATATGAAGTCGATCGATCATCGTCGGTTTGTCGTCACCTCGATTCGACACGTCATCTGCAACAACCTGCCGACAGACCTGTCGGGCCGCGCAAGCGGGCTATTCGCGGCAAGCCGCAACCTGACGCCGACCGTCCCGTCGCCCGATGCATCGGCACAAACGAACGCGCGCTACGAGAACAGTTTCACGTGCGTGCAACGCGGTGTACCGCTCAAGCCGTCCTACGATCCGACGATCGATGTGCCGCCGGTTCACCTGCTGACCGGCACGATCGTCGGCACGCAGGGCGAGGACGTGTTCTGCGACAAGGCCGGCCGCGTCCGTGTGCTTATTCATGGGCTGGATCCGGCGGACCATGTCCACGCGCAAGGCGCCGGAACGAACGGCCTGGCCGGCGACAGCGCGCCGATTCGCGTCGCGGCAAGTCTCGCGGGCGACTGCTTCGGTGCGCTGTTCCTGCCGCGCGTCGGCATGGAGGTCCTGCTGGGTAGCCTGTCGGGCGATCCGGACCGTCTGGTGATCATCGGGGTGTTGAGCAACGGCGCGAACCCGCCCGCGACTTTCAGCGATACCGGCGCGCTTCCGGGCAATCGCTATGTGTCCGGGATCAAGACGAAGGAAATCAGGGGCCGTCGGCACAACCAGCTACGCCTGGACGATACGCCGTCGCAAATCTCCGCGCAGTTGGCAAGCGAACATGCGCATACCCAGTTGAATCTCGGCTATCTGACGCAGCCGCGCGTGGATGGATACGGGAACGATCGGGGCGAAGGCGCAGAGCTGCGCACCGACGCCGCTGCGGCGTTGCGCGCCGCCAAAGGCATGCTGTTGACGACCTATGCGCGTTCGCACGCGACCGGTGGTCAGCTCGATCGCGATGAACTGATTCACTTGCTCGATCGATGCACGGAGCTGTTCAAGTCGCTCGGCGATCATGCCGGCCAGCATGGCGGGCAATCCGCCGACACGGCCGGCCAGGACAACATCGCCAATGCATTCCGTCACTGGAACCCCGGCGGTTCAAAATCCGGCGCCACGGGCGACGCATCCGCGCTCATGGCGTTCGGGGCGCAAGCGGGGTCGCTGAACGTCACGCCGAAAACGCACGTCATGTATGCGGGCGAGAACATCGATCAGATTGCGCAGCAACACATGCAAATCACGAGCGGCGAGCGGATCAATCTGCATGCCGGGCATGGCGTCGCGATGTTCGCGCACAGCAACGGCGTATCGGCGATCGCGAATCAGGGGAAAGTGGCCATTCAATCGCAGAACGACGACACGCAAATCGAGTCCGGCAAAAACATCCAGTTGACTGCGGCCGACGGCAAGCTTGCCGGCACGGCAAGCGACGAAGTCGTATTCGTTACGTCCGGCGGCGCGTATCTCAAGCTGCATGGTAGCGATATCGAACTGGGATGCCCTGGCAAGTTCACCGTGAAATCGGACGGTCATGCATGGGACGGCCCCGCAAGCATGAGCGTCGACCTGCCGACATTCGATCAACATACGCTCGGCCGCGTCCCGAAGCTGATCCGCCCAACGGACGGTAACGCGGCACCGGGGTTCGAAGGACAGATTCGAAAGGTATCGGGAACGGTGTCGAATTTGACGACCGACATGGCCGGGGAACTGCCGGCGATCGATACCGACCGGTTCGAGAAGCTGGCGGTGCAGTTCACCAAGAAGAATGTTTAACGCACGCGCAGGAGTCCGAATTACCAATTCATCTCTCGATCCTCGGCCGGCTGCGGACGCCCGCGCAAACGAGCACGCCGCGAAGAACGACATGCCCGACGCGGCTGCACCGCGCCCGGAGCCGCCGCAGATCGTCGTCGGCCGGAGCGAAGGCGTCGCGATGTGGACGAAGGACACCCGGCTGATCTGCATCAAGCAACTGCCGTTGCCCGGTATCGTCATCTTCGTGCATGGCGTGAACTCCGAAGGCGAATGGTTCGAGGCCTCCGAGCAGGGACTGTGCAACGGCCTGAACCGCCGTCTCGGGCGGCTGGACGATCAGTTGAAGTATCACGGCATCGATGCCGGGCAGCTGGTGCCTGCCAAGTACACGGAAAGCGTGACGCCGGACGGGTTCCTGAATCCGAAACTGCTCGCGGACAACTACGTCAAGTCCGATCCGTCGTTTTCACCGGTCATTCATTTCCGATGGGGCTATCGGGCGACAACCCAGGAATTGAAAGAGTACGGCGACAAGATTTTCCTGAACGAGAAGGACTATTGGGGCGGCGGTCCGTTCACGAACGGCTGCGCGAGCCTACCCGACCTCTGGCACGGCGGCCTCGACGACCGGGCGGCCGGGTGGATAACCGTGCAGGGGATCAACCCGACCAACCGACCGCTGTACCGCGCACCGCCCCGCGCGTATGGCGTGCTCGCGGCGTTGCGCCTTGCGAAGTTGATCGAGTCGATTCGCCGCATGCAGGCCGACGTACCGATTACCGTCGTGTGCCATAGCCAGGGCAACATCGTGGGCCTGACGGCGGCGTTCTTCGGCGATGCGCTGCCCGATGTCGAAGATCCGTGGGGACGCCACGGGCATTGCGTGGCGGACGCCTACGTGCTGGCGAATGCGCCGTACAGCCTTGCGCGTGCGGACGGTCCGAATCCATCCGATACGTTCATGGATACCTGGTCACAACGCGCGACCAAGGACGGCGAGGGCCGTCGCGGACGGCAGACCTACGCCGCGCGCACGAAAACGTTCGGCAAGTTTCTGTCGATCATCGGCACGCGAAAAGCCTATGAACGCTCCGCCGACAAGATCGATGAAGACATGGCCAACGAACGGGTATCGCCGACCAGCAAGCGGTCTTTTGCGGCACAAGAGGATCGGGTCCGCCACGGCCTGAACGAATTGACGTACGGTCGCGTCACCGCGTATTGCTGTCCGCACGACCAGGTGATTTCGGCGGTCACGGTTCAAGGCATCGGCTGGCGCGGCATCGACAGGAACGAACTGAACGATATCGGTGTCCCCGGCGTGCTGACGCAGCGTGTCTTCGCCTCCGGCTTCCAGGTTGGCGTGCAGGAGCGCTATCGGTATTGGGAAGATGACTGGCGGCATGGCAAAAAGGGAACGACGTCGGGATTCTGGTATCCGCCTTCGCCGCCTGCCAAATTCAACCTCATCGGTGCACTCAAGGGAAACGAGTCCGTGTTCGGGGTGGCGGCCACGCTTGCATCCGCGCCGATCATGTTTTTCGTGACCCAGATCAGCTCGGCATTGAATATGTTCCGCGTGAACGCCAATCCGCCGAAGGGCTGGACCGTGGTGGCGGACGCTCCGGCACTCGACGAACCGTTCCCGCCGAAGGCGTTGCGGTTCGGCAAGTCCATCGAAACGAAGGACGGCAATGCGACAAGCGACTTCAACGAAGGCAACGATCCGCCGGCCGCATGGCGCGACGCAAGCAAGAGCGAGGCAGACAAACGTGCGGACGATCCCTACGACCAGTACAACGCGAAGAACGACGATAGCGTCGCGCAAGGTACGGCGGAGAGCGAAGCCGGACAGCGTTATGAGGACCGCGCGTTGATGCGGATGGAGGCCCGGCGCACGCTGAATACGGAATGGCTCGACGGTGATGGCCACGTGATCGGCGAGGACGGCAAGAGCGAAATGCCAGAGGGCTACAAGGAATGGCGCGATAAGCAGATTGTCGATTGGCTCGATCGTGGTGCGACCAACAGCCCGACGAACCATTCCACGACGATGACCAATCCGGAGCATGCCAAAAAGGCGCTTGCGTACGATGTGGCGATCGGGCGGTGCTACCTGACGCCCGAGCAAATGAAAGCACTCCGGATTGAAGCCGATTGGCGGATGGGAGACGGTATTCCCGACGGCAACCCGAACAAGAAATACGCAGAGTACTTTGTACGCGGAGAGCTTGACGAGCTTCCGATGCACGAATGGATACATGCAGAGAGCAGTGAAGGCTCGATGCCGGACACGATCACGGATGAACGGGAAGGTCAGTTCTATCTGAACGTCGGGGGAGCAAGATGAAAGCACTGATCGCTACATGGCCGCGACGTGCCGCTGTTTCGGTCGCTGCATGGATGATCGCAGCCGTACTCATGGCTTCACTGATGGCTCACGTAGAGCAACCGGACCCGACCCCACTGGAAATAGGAGATTGGATGAAACGATTTGTATTCGTGCCCAGCTTGGCTGCGCTCATGGTGCTCCTGTTCACCACGGCCACGGCACGGTCAGCGCACGCGGCACCCGCTACGGAACCCGTAACTCATGCGGTGCTGTCCGCGGAAGAAGCAGCGAAGCCGTTCGTGGCACAGGTTTCAGGTTTGATCTGGTTGAATCCATTGCAACGCATGGACTACCCGACCGAATGGCAATTGTTGTGGACGCAGGGACTCGTGTCTCCGAACAAGAACGACGACATGGTACGGACCGATCCGAAGTCCTTCACAACGCTTCAATCGATTGGCGCGCTGGTATATGGCAACGAAGGTGCAGAAACATTTAGAGGCTTCTATCGCAAGTACATGACCAAGTTCCCGCTGCTGCTTCGCTCACGCTATGCAAGCAACGCGAAATACTTCTACACGGTCAAACCTGATGACAAGAAAGGCTGGCGCGAACTGGCCGGCATCCGCGTCGAGCTTGCGATTCCGGAACGACTTGACGCGTCCGAATCGCAAAGCTATTTGCGGGACTCCATTCGAAAGACGTTTTCGATCGGCAATCCGTATTTTCCAACCATGTGGAGCCGAAACACGCTTCCCGATGTCCAGATCACGCAAGGCGGGCCGAACGCCGGCTTCACCTCGCTGAACAGCGCGTTGGACTACCTGCAGGCGAACCCCGACGAGACCGTCTGGGTAGTGAACTGGGACGCACCCAACTTCCCGCCCACGGATGCACAGATCAACGAGAACCTTGTCGTGCTGTTCCTCGCCGGCCCTACCTTCAACACCGAGCGAGAACCGCTCGCCTGGATCGGCAAGGCTGCGACCGGCAACGCGCATGATTTTCCGCAGAAGGTCGGCACGACCCGCGCCGTGCAGGCGTGGAAGGCGACCATCGACCAAGCGGCACGCAACGCCGGCATCGCGGCCCCCGACGTCAACTACATCGTTCACGACGCAGGCAAAGGCAGCGACGCATCGTCGGCACGTCTTGCCGCGCTCGCGCAGACCTTGACGGAAACGCTTCCCGAATACGACCACCACAAACAGACGTTCAACACGGCCGCCCTACTCGGCGACATGGGAACCGGCAGCGCATTGACCGACGTCGCGCTCGCCATCGGCCGGATCAATCACTACGGCGGCAACGCATTGGTCGCCGGCACGACCGACCCCGAGCATCCCGTCGCGGTTGTCGTCATGCCACCGTCGAAACTCACACCGATCGATCCCGACAAGGACTGGTTCCGTGCACGCGGCGGAAACAATGCCTACCTGCCGTGGTGGGGACGCCGACACGATACAAATTACGGCATGCAGGGTTATTCATGGTGATGCGCACCGGCGCGGCAAATCGCTTCGTCCGAACGTGATCGCCGCGTCAGACCATTTGGAGGATGGAATCCCATGCGGGGAATTATCCGGGTAGCAGATACGCATACCCACGGCGGCCGGGTCGAATCCGGCGCCCTAAAAAGCACGGTGATGGGGCGTGCGGTCGCCCGTATCGGCGACCCATGCTCGTGTCCAATTCATGGCGCTTGCACGATTGCCGAAGGCGACACGGCATTCAAGGTCGAAGGTCAAGATTCTGCCTTCGATGGTCACAAGACTTCATGCGGCGCGACCTTGATTTCTTCACTTCACACTTCCGGGCGAGTTTGAATGCAAAAAACCCGACGCATGACTGTCGAACAGTTCCGTCTGTTGCGCATGCAAAATACACGAATCAAGCCCTTGAACCAGTGGGCCCTGCACGAGATTTTCGTCAAGGGCCGATCACAACGGGCTGTGGCGGCGGAAGTCGGCATGACGTGTTCCGCGATGTCGCAGCTTGTACGGAAGGTGTGGCAGCGGTATCTGGAGCTACCGGGAAACCGCACGCACCTCACCACCCTCACGATCACGATCCCGGCCAGATATGAGCCCGCACTCCAGGCATGGGTGCGGGATGCATATCGATTGGCGATTCAGAATGAACAGAATACGGCGACCTGATCGATTCCAGCCCCGGAACTTCTCTCAAACCCAATTCACAACGGTTTCTACGTCACATGAAGTTTTCGATCAATCCCGATGCGGCACGGTACGCGACGATCGTATCGATCGTCTCCGCCGGCATTTCCATCGTTTCGGCGTGGTTCGCTCACGAGGCGATGAAAAGTAACGAACTCGTGTACCGACCCTATGTGGTGGCAACCCAGCACTTTGACGACTCCGAAAACAGACGCGGCATCTATCTTTCAAATGCAGGGCTGGGACCGGCCATTATCAAGGACATGACCGTGACGATCGGAACCCGAAAATACACCGGCCTCGGTCCCAGTATCTGGTCGCGCGTCCAGTCCGATGCGGGCGTCGGCGCCACGGGATGCTTCAGGACCGGCTGGCCGCGTCCCGACGATCCGCTGAAAGCCGGCGAGATCGTACCGCTTCTGGCCTTGTCGGATAAGGCGTCACCTTCATGCCTGCCCATCCTGCTCAAGTTACTGGCCATGAACGATATCGCCATCGATATCCAGTACGAATCCGTTCACGGAACGGCGTTCTCCTCGACGCGCGACGTCGGCATTCACGATCCCGACGCAACGCAGATCGCACGCCAATATGACGACATCGAACGGCGCATGGCTGACCTGATCAAGGGCATGGATGCCATGCACGCTCCGCACGCGGCGTCCTCTGCGCAGCCCTGAATGCTGCTCGCGGCACTGCCGATCGCGTTGCGTGTCGGCGTGCCGGCGCCGCAATCCGGCGCTCGGGCCGGGCCGGCATTCCATCTCTGAGACCGGCGGAGAATATCCGGCGCTTGCAGCAGCTTCGCCGCGATGCGTGGCAAGCCAGCCGCTCCCGGGCAATCGATACGGCACCAGCCTTCGCATCGTGCTGCCCTCGGCAGCACGCGGCAGCGCGACGTCTTCGACGCTTCACCGCACATTCAGCCCAGCGGAGACCACGCCTCCGGCAGGCAAATCGTCGACGTGGCCCGCTCGATCTGCTGCGGTCCGCCTTTGGGCGGCCAAAGCCCTTCGGCATAGTGGCGCGCTCGCAATGCCATGCGCTCCTCCAGGCTCGAGAATCCCCAGAGATGGGCAATGCGAGGCGGGCCATCCATCGCGTACAGGTTCGCGACGAGATGAGACGTATAGGCTTCGGCCGGGCCGACGGCCTGCTCCCACGCGGCGATCGTCGGCGCGATTCCGGCCGGCTTGAGCCAATAGCGGCGAAATTCGTAGAACCTGCCGAGTTTCGACGGCTCGATCGCGGGCAGGAACGGAAAAAGTTCGTAGGTTTCCATGCTGAGACCCACATCGTCACCGCCGATATTGAACGGCCCGCCGCTCATCAACGCGCGACGGCGCTCCTGCTGCAGTGCGTCGCTATCGTCGAAGCCTCGCAACACGACGATCTGCCCCAATTCGCCGATTTCCGAACGCCATGCGCCAAGGAGACGCCCCGCGGCCCCAGGATCCGTTACCCATCGATGCGCACCCGCGGAAACGGCATCCTGCTCCAGCAGCAAACACGACAACGTCGTCAGTTCATACTGCATCTCGACAATCCCTCGCAAAATGGGCTTCGGACACGGAAATCGCCCCCGCCCGCCGTCAGAAAATAAATTCCCCCAATCCACATCCAGATAAAACGTTATTCCATATCAAGCTGAATACACGACCAACTTTGGATCCTTTTTCCCGCCTGTCCCCCGTATCATTTCTTCCATTCCGAAAGAAAAGAGTATGAGAAGGACATGAGCGACACCACCACGCTGCACTACCTCGACTACGCGGCCACGACGCCCGCCGATCCGCGCGTGATCGAAGCGATGACGGCCTGCCTTGGCTTCGACGGCATCTTCGGCAACCCGGCCTCGAGCTCGCACGCCGCCGGCCGGCTGGCAAAAGACAAGGTCGAGCAGGCACGCGCGCAAGTCGCCGCGCTGATCGGCGCGGACGCCGACGAGATCGTCTGGACGTCGGGTGCCACGGAATCGAACAACCTCGCGCTGAAGGGCTACGCGGAAAACGCGACCGGCAAGCGCCACCTGATCACGAGCCGCATCGAGCACAAGGCCATTCTCGACACGATGGCGAACCTGTCGAAGCACGGCGCGTCGGTCACGTTCCTGACGCCCACGCGCGACGGCGAGATCACCGCCGACGCGGTCGCCGCCGCCATCGGCCCCGATACGGGCCTCGTGTCGCTGATGCTCGTGAACAACGAGCTCGGCACGCTGACCGATATTGGCGCAATCTCGCGCATCGTGCATGACGCGGGCGCGCTGCTCCACGTCGACGCCGCGCAAGCACTCGGCAAGACGCCGATCGACGTGCGCGCGCTCGGCATCGACATGCTGTCGATGTCCGCGCACAAGGTGTACGGCCCGAAGGGCATCGGCGCGCTGTTCGTCCGCCGCGACATCGCGGACCGGATCGCGCCGCAGATTCACGGCGGCGGGCATGAACGCGGCTTGCGTTCCGGGACGCTCGCGACGCATCAGATCGTCGGCATGGGCGTTGCATGCGAACTGGCCGCTGAAAAGCTCGATGGCGAAGCTGCACGCATCGCGGCACTTGGCGCCCGCCTGACGGACGCACTGGTCGCGCTCGGCGATGTCACGCAAAACGCGGCCACGGCACGCCGGATCCCGCACACGTTGAGCCTGACCGTGAATGCGCCGGGCTTCTTCCCGTTCATGCTCGGCGAAGCGCTCGCCGTGTCGTCGACGTCCGCATGCAACTCGACCAGCGGCGCGCCGTCCCACGTGCTGACCGCGATCGGCCTCGATGCTGAGACGGCTGGCCGCACCGTGCGCGTGAGCTTCGGCCGCTTCACGACGGAGCAAGACGTCGACTTCGCGATCGCCTGTTTCCGCCAGGCGATCGAACAGTGTCGCGCGACGGCAGCGAACGGCTTCTCCGCGTCGCGACAGATCACGCCGGCCGACCTGAAGGCGATCCGCAATGCCGGCTTCCGCTCGGTCATCTGCAACCGGCCCGACGGCGAAGGCGACGCGCATCCGGCGTTCGATGAAATCGCCGCGGCGGCCCGTGAACTGGGCCTCGAAGCACGCTACCTGCCGGTCGAGCGCGACCGCATCGGCGAGGCTGAGATCGACGCATTCGGTGCGCTGGTCGACACGCTGCAGAAGCCGGTACTCGCGTACTGCCGCAGCGGCAACCGCTCCGGCCTGCTGTGGAATCGCTGGTCCGCCCGGCGCACGGCCACGACCTCGGCCTGACCGGGAACACCGCCCCGTTACGCTCCGCCCCCGGCGCTCGCGCACGAAGCAGATACTTCGATGCACGGCCGCCGGATGCCGGCGGCGATTGAAGTCACCTCAGTCTCCCTCATCCCCGCTCACCGGCGTATAGATCGCCAGCTTCAGCGCGGGATCGTCGTTTGCCTGGAACGTCGCGTATTCATAGCGCTGCGCGCCACGTTTTGCATGCGCGAACACCTTCTGCCCTGACACACCGCTGCGCACGTCATGCGCATCCCACCATTGCGCGAACTCGCTGCTGCTCGTGCACAAGCGCTCCACCAGCGCGATGAACGCCGGATCGCTCGCATGGAGGTCGTGGCTCGCGCGAAACAGCGCGATCATCCGGCGTGCCTCGTCGGCCCAGCTCGCGGCGAAGAGTTGCCGTGCGTGCGGCTCGACGAACATGTAGACGAGGATGTTGCGGTCAACTTCCGCGAGCCGGTCGAAGCCGAGCAGGTCGGCCGCCGCGACATTCCACGCGAGGATGTCCCAGCGCCGCCCGGTCACGTAGGCGGGCTGATTCAGGTTCGCCACGAGCCGCGCGATGGAAGGCGGCACGCGCTCCCGCACGAACGCCCGCGACTCGTCACGCCGCGCGAGCGCGCGCAGGTGGGTGGCCTCGGCCTTGTCCAGCCTCAACGCGCGCGCCAGCGCATCAAGCGTCGCATCCGACGGGCTGACGTCGCGCCCCTGCTCGAGCCGCACATACCAGTCGACGCCAATGCCGGCCAGTTCCGCGACCTCCTCCCGCCGCAGGCCGGGCGTGCGCCGTCGCGGGCCATCGTGCAGGCCGACGGCATCCGGGCGCAGCTTCTTGCGCCTCGAGCGCAGGAAATCGCCGAACGGGGTTCGCGTAGTGACGGTCATCGGGTGCGCTCCGTGCAGGGTGGTATCGGGCAATCCTGGGTTCGTGCCGGACCTTGTTGCGGATTCTAAGCCTGCCAGAATCGGCTCGCCCCTCACACTCAGGAAACGTCATGAAAGCTGCGATTCTGAAGTCGCTCGGCATGCCGCTCGCGATCGAAACGATGCCGGACCCGGTGCTCGGCACCGGCGAGGTCATCGTGGATGTCGTGGCGACGCCGGTGTTGCCCTACGCGCAGGAAGTGTTCAGCGGTGAGCGCCGCTATCCGATCGAGCTGCCGATCGTGCCCGGCTGCGGCGCAATCGGCCGGGTCCGGCAAAGCGGCCCCGACGCGACGCGGTTGCAGCCGGGCGACTGGGTGTTCTGCGATCCGACCGTGCGCTCGCGCGACGATGCGCGGATGCCCGACATCGTGTTGCAGGGTTGGAGCGCACGCGGCGAAGGCGGCCAGCAGTTGCAGCGCCATTTTCACGATGGGCCGTTTGCCGAACGGGTGCGCGTGCCGACCGAGAACGCGGTACGCATCGGCGATCTCGCACCGGCCGACGCCGCGCGCTGGTGTGCGCTCAATACGCTGCTCGTGCCGTACGGCGGGCTGCTCGCGTCCGATCTGCGCGCGGGCGAGATCGTGCTCGTGAGCGGCGCGACCGGCCACTTCGGCAGCGCATGCATCGCGGTGGCGCTGGCGATGGGCGCGCGGTGCGTGGTCGCGCCCGGCCGCAATGCGGGTGTGCTCGCGGATCTCGCGCGCCGCTTCGGCGAACGCGTGCGCATCGTCGAGCTGACCGGGGACGAAGCCACGGATCGCACCAGCATGCAGCAGGCAGCACCGGGGCCGATCGACTGCGTGATCGACCTGATGCCGCCGTCGGTGCCGACGACGACGGTACGCGCCGCGGTAATGGCGGTACGGCCCTACGGGCGCGTGGTGCTGATGGGCGGCGTCGGCATGCTCGGCGGTGCAGGGCTGGAGCTGCCGTACCCGTGGATCATGCGCAACGACATCACGCTGCGCGGCAAGTGGATGTACCCGACCGAAGCCGTGACGCTGATGGCGGGGCTCGTCCGCGGCGGGTTGCTCGATCTCGGACATTTCGACGTGACGCGGTTCACGCTCGACGACGCGAACGACGCAGTCGCGCATGCGGCGGCGAACGGCGGGCCGTTCAGGATGACGGTAATTGCGCGTTGATGCCGGCGCTCGGCGGACGCGTCGCCCTCACGCGCCATATGCATCCAGCGCCTTCAACGGCACATGCAGGCTCTCGTTCGCGGCAAACGCATCGAGCAGGTAGTCGACCGTCGCCTGTA
The DNA here is from genome assembly GCF_020419825.1 of Burkholderia sp. AU30198. NCBI lineage: Bacteria > Pseudomonadati > Pseudomonadota > Betaproteobacteria > Burkholderiales > Burkholderiaceae > Burkholderia > Burkholderia sp. AU30198. The sequence continues at coordinate 161,675 of NZ_JAIZSA010000015.1, forward strand.
CGCGCGAAGCCTTCAATGCGCGATGCGGATACTGCATCGCCATTTCGTAGGTACCGGGCAAATGATGACGGTGCAGCAGCACCTTCAGCGAGCCGGCGCGCAGATGCGCCCACGCGAGGTGCACCCCGACTTGCGCGATGCCCAGGCCATCACGGGCGGCCTGCAGCACGGCCTCCGGCGCGGAAAACGTCAGCAGCGCCGTTTCGCCCGGATCGACCGCCACGATGCTCCCGCCACGCATCCTGAAGCTCCACGTCGAGACCGCGCCGCCAAGAAACCGGCGCGCGATCAGCCGGTGCGTACCGAGTTCGTCCGGCGCTCGCGGAATGCCGTGACGCGCCAGGTACGCGGGCGACGCAACCAGCACCGTATTCATGCGAAAGACCGGGCGCGACACCAGCGCGGAATCGTGGATGTTGCCGCCGCGGATGACGATATCGTAGCCGTCGCGCACGACGTCGACGATCCGGTCGTCGAAATCGGCCTCCACCGACAAACCGGGGTAACGCGCCAGCAATCCGGGCAGCACCGGTTGCAGATGCTCGCGCCCGAACGCGGCGCTGGTCGAAATGCGTACGCGTCCTTGCGGCCCGAGCCGCTGCGCGACGATGCTGTCGACCGCCGAATCGAGCGCGTCCAGTGCGACGCGCGCCTGACGCAGGAACACGCTGCCTTCGTCGGTGAGCTTCAGCGTGCGCGTGGTGCGGTTCATCAGCCGCACGCCGAGCGCCTGCTCGAGGCCGGCGACGTTCTTGCTGACGGCCGCCGACGTGATGCCGAGCATGCGCCCGGCCGCCGCAAAGCTGCCGCCGTCGGCCGCATGCACGAACGACAGGATCGCCCGCGTCCGCTGTGACAAATCCAAAGCAGCCTCCTTCGATCGATGCATTGCACGGTACACCTTCGCCTGGCGCCGATTATCAACCTGAAGTTGAGAGCGACTCAACCCGGACCCAACTTCCGGTTGCGACCCGCGCTGCCCACAATGCGGCCATCGTTCAACGAACTGCAAAGGAATCCCCATGCTTGCCACCATCGTTTTCGACAGCGGTCACGGTCACACCGAGCGACAGGCGCAAGCCGTCGCGGAAGGCGTGCGTCGCGTTCCCGGCGCGGAAGTCCGGCTCGTCGCGGTCGCCGACGGCGCGATTCCGTGGGAGGCGCTCGCCGCGAGCGACGCGATCATCTTCGGCTCGCCGACGTACAACGGCTCGATCAGTTCGCGGCTCAAGAAATTCATGGAAGACTCGACGCGCCCTGCGTGGATTCCGCAAACCTGGCGCAACAAGATCGCGGCCGGTTTCACCAACTCCGGCGCGCAGCACGGCGACAAGCTGAACTCGCTGATGACGATGACGCTGTTCGCGGCGCAGCACGGGATGATCTGGGTCGGGCTCGACCTGTTCGCCGGCACCGCGGCGAACGAGCGCAACCGGATCGGCGGCTGGCTCGGCGCGATGGCGCAGTCCGACGACGTGTCGCCGGAACTGTCGCCGATCGCAAGCGACCTCGAAACCGCCGCGCATCTCGGGCAGCGTGTCGCCGAACTGGCGTCGCGGTTCGCGGCCGGCGCGTAAGCAGCACACCGTTCACCAGGAAATCGCCATGAGACTGCTGTGCCTCGACGTCCCGCTGCCCGGCGCCAGCCCGGACACGTATCAGCCGCATCTGCTCGACGAAGTGCGCTACGGCTGGCAACTGCTCAAGCGCGGGGTCGTCCGCGATATCTACTTCCGTCAGGATCGCCCCGGCGTCGCGATCATGGCGGAGTGCGATTCGATCGAAAGCGCCCGCGAAGCGCTGCGCGAGTTTCCGCTGGCGAAGGCCGGGCTGATCGACTGGGACATCATTCCGCTTGGCGCGTTTCTCGGCTGGGAAGCGCTGTTTGCGACGGACCACGCGTGATCTTCGCGTCGACGGTGTGACGCGAATACGTCGCTCACTCAGGCTTCGATCGGGTCAGCCCGGGCGCCGGTGAAATCCGTCACAATGGCCGTCGTGTCCGTCACCCGAACTCCGAATGCCCTGCCCGTCGAATTCCCGCGCGGGGAAACGCGCCGACGCTGATGCCCGTTCAGCCAACACCCCGTGCGCCTGGCGGCGTGTCAGCCGGGCCGCCGCGCTGCTGCTTGCCGCGAGCGTCGCCGCGTGCGACGCGACGCCGGTACCGGACCGGCTCTCGGACTTCGACGCGACCTACGCGATGAAGGAGCGGTTCGGCCTCGGCGACGTCATGGTGATTCTCGGGTCCTGCATCGGCGCGAAAAACCCGACTTACCCGGGCCAGGCGGCCTGCACGCTGGTCATCTACGCGAACGGCCACGGGACGGAAACGCAGGCCGATTTCCACTGGAACGGGACGAAATGGGCAGCCGAGCCCACCGAGTCGCGGGATCTCCTGCCCTACCCCGATCCGGCGCTCGCAGAATGGGTGAAGTGAGCGCCGCGCACGACGGCCGCTACTTCGGATACTCCAGCAGCAGCGCGACCCAGCCCGATGTCGCCTCGCCGTAGCGGGCCGCGATGTCGCCGAGCACGCCGGGAAGCACCGCTTCGCCACGCCGACCGGCCGGCATCGTCACGCGCGCGTGACGGACATTCGGCGGCTGCGCCAGCAACCGCAGCCCGTGCCTCGACGCGATCACGCGCGCGTCCGCCGTCGCGACGACGTCACTGCGCCAGGTTCGCGCCCACGCGTCGGCAGTCAACGCAACCGGAAGCTCGTCAAACCCGTTTTCGACCGGAAGATCGAACGTCTCGTGCCGCCAGAACGCGACGCGATTCGTCAACGCGACCGCCACCGCACGCGCAGTCAACGCAAACCGACGGCCGTCGTGAACGTCGCTCCATGCCTGCGCGCCGACGCGCCGCGCGGTCTCGCGCGCCGCTGCCGGCCCGGCCAGCGCACTCACCAAGGCCAGCGACGCGGGTATCGACGCCGATACGCCGGTCGTCGTCATGACGTTGCCGTCCATCACGTAGCGGCGATCGTCGATCCAGGTCGTGTCGGCAAAGCGGCGGCGCAGGCCATCACGCGAATACCAGTGGGCCGTCGCCGTGCGATGCCGCAGCAGGCCCGCATTCGCGAGGACTTCCGCGCCATCGCAGATCGCCACCATCGTCGCGCCGGCAGCGGCCTGCTTGCGCAACCACGCCAATACGGCCGGACTGTCCGCGCGATGCAGCGCCGGCACGATCACGACATCGGCCCCCGCAGGCGTTGCGGCATCGAACCGTTCGAAGGTCGTATCGGCCAGCATGCGCAGCGCGGGCATCAGTTCGACCTCGCCTTCGTCGGCCGACACGGCGATGACATCGGCCGCACCGGACGTCTTCAGAATCGCGTACGGCACGATGAAATCGGTCGTCTCCGTTCCAGCGTTGTCCGCGACGATCGCAACGAGCGGCCGCGTGCGGCCCGCCTTCGGCGCGCCGATCGTCAGCACTTGTGCGGCCGGCAGTGCGTCCTCCGCCATCGCCGGTGCCGTCCGCCCCGCTACGCACACACCCAGCATCGCGCACACGAACAGCACTGCGCCGCCTGTCTTCCCTACCCGCATCGTCCCCCCGCATCCGTCGATTGCATGTCCGGAAAATTACAAGGATCATGCTCGCGGTCACAAGGACAACTCCACCGCACTTTCCGCCATGTCCCAGTCAACCTGCCCGGCGCGCGACATCGTTGTCGTCGGCTTCGAAGGCGTCCAGTCGCTCGACATCACGGGCCCGATGGAAGTGTTCGCGGTCGCGAACCGTTACCTGCCCGACCATGTCGTGCCGTACCGGCTCACGCTCGCGTCGCAACACGGGGATGACATCGTCACGCACGCGGGCCTGCGCCTCGCCGGTACCGCCGCGCTCGCGGCACTGCCGGAGCGGATCGACACGATCGTCGTGGCCGGCGGCGATGAAGCGGCGCTGCGACACGCGGCGTCGGAAGCCGGCGTGCTGCCGTGGCTGCGCACGCGAATCGCAAACACGCGGCGCATCGCGAGCATCTGCACGGGGGCGTTCGTGCTCGCCGCGGGCGGATGGCTGGACGGCAAGCGCGCGACCACGCACTGGAACCAGTGCGCGGCGCTACAGGCGCTCTGCCCCGGCGCGCGGATCGAACCGGACGCGATCTACGTGAGCGATCCGCCGTTCCATACGTCGGCCGGCGTGACGGCCGGCATCGATTTGTGTCTGGCGCTCGTCGAGGCGGATTGCGGCGCGCCGACCGCGCTCGCGGTCGCACGCGAACTCGTGCTGTTCATGCACCGGCCCGGCGGACAGGCGCAGTTCAGCGTCGGGCTCGGCTCGCTCGCCCACGCGACGCCGCGCATGCGCGCCCTGCTCGCCGAGATCGCCGACGATCCGGCCGGCGATCTCGGCGTCGCCACGCTGGCCGCCCGCATGCACATGAGCGAACGGACGTTTGCGCGCAATTTCCTCAAGGAGACCGGACTGTCGCCCGCGCAGTACGTGCTGGCAGCGCGCGTCGAGCGCGCGAAGGCGCTGCTGGAGCGGGCCGACTGGCCAATCGAACGGATCGCGGAACGTTCGGGCTTCGGCAGTATCGACGCACTGCAGCGCGCGTTTGCGAAGCAGGTCGGCGTATCGCCGCGCGACTATCGCGCGCGCTTCGGACCACGACACGACAAGCCGCGGGCGGAATAGGCCGCCACCCGGTTCGGCATGCGTGCGGGGCCGCTTCACGGCGGCGATCGCCTGTCGGCACATGCGGCGCATCCGTCGCGCGCCCTGTCATCCGGACGCCGAGACGGGCCAGCCGGCCCGCATCCGGTGCTCGTATCCGGAATTTCACTACGTTGCCGAAATCTGATAGAGCCGGGAGATTTGATTTCATACCGTTCACGCATCGGACTGGAAAGCGATTGCCGGTTTCCCCACGGCATCGCGAGCCGCCGACGAATCCCAGGAGCGGGCCAGGTTGCTTGGCCCGGGCGGCGATGACGGTCCTGCCACGCAGGACATTCGTGACGGAGCGACCATGGATGCAAAATTCCAGCCTGATTCAGGCACCGACAGTGACGTAAGCCTGCTGCACAAGATGGGCTATGCACAGGAACTGTCGAGACGTATGAGCGGTTTCTCGAACTTCGCGGTTTCGTTTTCGGTGATCTGCATCCTGTCGGGCGGCATTACCGCGTTTCAACTCGCCTTTTCCGCGACGGGCGGTGCGTCGGTCGGCCTCGGCTGGCCACTGGGCTCGCTGTTCGCGCTGATCGTCGCCGTATCGATGTCGCAAATCGCGTCCGCCTTCCCGACGGCCGGCGGCCTCTATCACTGGGGCGCGATCCTCGGCGGGAAGAAATGGGGGTGGATGACCGCGTGGATCAACCTGATCGGGCTGATCTTCGTGATCGCCGCGATCAATTTCGGCACCTACGATCCATTCTTCAAGACACTGATCGCACCGATGTTCGGCGTCAGCCCGGACAGCCTGACCTGGTGGCATCAGACGGCGTTCATCGCGTTCATCACGATCTCGCAGGCGATCCTGAATGCCCGTGGCATCAAGATCGCGAGCAAGATCACCGACCTGTCGGGCTACCTCATCTTCGTGGTGACGATCGCGCTGGTGGTGTCGCTGCTCTACTACTCGCCGGTCGCGTTCGATGCGCATCGGCTGGTGACGTTCACCAATTTCACCGGCGTCGACGGCGGTGCATGGCCGAAGCAGGCCACGCCGCTCGCGTTCCTGTCCGGCCTGTTGCTCGTGACCTACACCATCACCGGCTTCGACGCGTCCGCCCACACGTCGGAAGAGACGCACGATGCGGCCAGGAACGTGCCGCGCGGCATCATCGGGTCGGTGTTCTGGTCCGCGGTGTTCGGCTATGTGATGGTGTGCGCGTTCGTGCTGGTGATGCCCGACCTCACCGCCAGCATGAAACAGGGCACCGGCTTTTTCGAAGCGATCCTCGCGCCGATTCCGAAGGCGTTGCGCGTCACCCTCGAGCTCGCGATGTTCTTCATCAACTACGTGTGCGGGCTCGCCGCGATCATGTCGACGTCGCGGATGGTGTACGCCTTTGCACGCGACGGCGGGCTGCCGGCGTCGAAACTGCTGCGCAGCGTGAGCCCGACGCACCGGACCCCCGGCCCCGCAATCTGGACGTGCGCGGTGCTCGCGATCGTCGTCACGCTGTACGGCGATGCGTTCTCGGTGCTGAGCGCCGGCAGCGCGGTGTTCCTGTTCATCTCGTATGCGATGCCGATCGGCTCCGGGATGCTGGCCGAAGGCCGCTCGTGGACCGACAAGGGCCCGTTTCAACTGGGGATCTGGTCGAAGCCGTGTGCGCTGCTCGCGCTGGTCGGCGCCTGTGTGCTCGCGTATGTCGGTATCCAGCCGCCGAACGAGAAGGTGCTGTACGTGCTCGTCGGTTTCGTCGTGGTGCTGATGGTGATCTGGTACGGCTTCGGCGTGCGCAACACGTTCGCAGGGCCGCCGGTGCTGAAGGACACGCGCAATCTCGACCGCATCCGCGAACTCGAGGCGAACGTCGATCCGACTGCCTGAAGCGGCTTCGAAACAGGCTGATAAAAAAAACCGACTCGCTGGCTCAATGCCGCGAGTCGGTTTTTTCATGTCTACGCGCAACGACGAGACTCAACCGCGTTGCAGCGGTTGAATCTTGCGGGCATCAGCCGTAGACGGGGAAACGCTTCGTCAGTTCGGCAACCTGCCCGCGCACACGCTCGAGCGTGGCCGCATCTTCCGGCGCTTCCAGCACATCGGCGATCAGGTTGCCGACGATCTCGGCTTCCTTCACGCCAAACCCGCGCGTCGTCATCGCCGGCGAGCCCAGGCGAATGCCGCTCGTCACGAACGGCTTTTCCGGATCGTTCGGGATCGCGTTCTTGTTCACCGTGATGTGTGCCACGCCCAGCGCTGCTTCCGCTGCCTTGCCGGTAATGTTCTTCGCGCGCAAGTCCACCAGCATCACGTGGCTTTCCGTACGGCCCGACACGATCCGCAGGCCACGCTTCACCAGCGTTTCAGCCAGTACGCGTGCGTTCTCGACCACCTTCTCCTGGTACGCCTTGAACTCCGGCGACAGCGCTTCCTTGAACGCCACCGCCTTGCCCGCGATCACGTGCATCAGCGGGCCGCCCTGGATGCCCGGGAAGATTGCCGAGTTGATCGGCTTCTCGTACTCGGCCTTCATCAGGATCACGCCGCCGCGCGGGCCGCGCAGGCTCTTGTGCGTCGTCGTCGTCACGAAGTCCGCGTGCGGCACCGGGTTCGGGTACACGCCTGCCGCGATCAGGCCCGCATAGTGGGCCATGTCGACCATCAGGTACGCGCCGACCGACTTCGCGATCTTCGCCAGACGCTCGAAATCGATCTTCAGCGAGAACGCCGACGCGCCCGCGACGATCAGCTTCGGCTTGTGTTCCTGCGCGAGCTTCTCGGCTGCTTCGTAGTCAATGTCTTCGTTTTCGTTCAGGCCGTAGCTCACCACGTTGAACCACTTGCCCGACATGTTCACGGGCGAGCCGTGCGTCAGGTGGCCGCCGTGCGCGAGGCTCATGCCCATGATCGTGTCGCCCGGCTTGAGCATCGCGAAGAACACGCCCTGGTTCGCCTGCGAACCCGAGTTCGGCTGCACGTTCGCGCTTTCCGCGCCGAACAGCTGCTTCACGCGGTCGATCGCCAGCTGCTCGACCACATCAACGTATTCGCAGCCGCCGTAGTAGCGCTTGCCCGGATACCCTTCCGCGTACTTGTTCGTGAGTTGCGAGCCCTGCGCGGCCATTACGGCCGGGCTCGTGTAGTTTTCCGACGCGATCAGCTCGATGTGATCTTCCTGGCGACGGTTTTCCTGCTCGATCGCGGCAAAAAGTTCCGGATCGACGTTGGCAACGGTGCTGGTGGTGCGGTTGAACATGATGATTGACCAGTTGAGAGTGAATGACTGACCGCGGCTTGCCGGCTGCATGGTGTTTCGGCCTTCGCATTCCACCAGACACGCTCCCGTGCCGATAGAAGGATTGCGACAATCCGCTAGGACGCACCGCGCGCCGGGCACGCAAAAAAAATCGAAGGGTCGCATCGCTGCGACACCTTCGACGGAACTTGCCGGCCGGGCAGGCGTGAGGCCTGCCCTTCAGCTTCTTGCGAGCAACAACAATCAGACGGCGGAGAAGCAGTTGTCGACGAACAGATGCGTACCGTTGACGAAGCTCGACTCGTCGGACGCGAGGAACAGCGCGGCCGCCGCGACTTCCGACGGCTCGCACAACCGGCCTTGCTGAACCGCGATCGCTGCCTCGGTCGCATCGACACCCATCGCCTGCAGATCCCTGAGTTCGCGCATCCCGTGCGGCGTGCGGATGAACCCCGGCGCGAGCGCGTTGCACCGAATGCCGCGATCGCGATACTCGACCGCAATCGCCCGCGCGAACATGTGGCACGCGCCCTTGGTCGCGTCGTACAGCACCTCGCCCGGCGTCGCGCACACCGCGGAAATCGACGACGTGCAGACGATGCTGCCCCGCCCCTTCTCCAGCATCTGCGGCAGCACCGCCTTCGTCATCAGGAACATGCTCTTCACGTTCACGCCCATCAGCCAGTCCCATTCCGACTCCTCGATGTCGAGGAACGGTTTGACGATCAGCGTGCCGGCGTGATTGAACAGGATGTCCGCGTTGCCGTACTGCTCACGCGCGGCGCTCACGGCCTGCTGGACTTCCGCCTGTTTCGACACGTCGGCGCCGAGGCCGATCGCCTGCAGGCCCGCGTCGCGCAGCCGGGATGCGAGCGTTTCGGCGGCGTCGCCGTCGCGGTCGATGATCGCGACCTTCGCGCCCTGTGCGGCGAACAGTTCGGACGCCGCGCCGCCGCAGCCACCGGCGCCGCCGCTCACGATGGCGACCTTGCCGGCCAGGCGGCCGTCAATCTTGACATTCATGTGTCTTTCTCCAGTCTGGTTCGTTCGGTCTGCTCAACTGAACAGCGTCCGCAGGTGATCGTTGAGGAAGTAGCCTTCGGGGTCCACGCTGCGGCGCAGCGCGCGGAACGCTTCGGCCTTGGGGAACCAGCGATCGACGTCGTCGCGGTTCGTGAAATGCAGCTTGCCCCAGTGCGGACGCGAGCCGTAGTCGCGCAGGATCGTGTCGACGTCCTTCAGGAACGGCCAGTAGTCGACGCCGTTCGGCCCGCCCGAGCATGAAATGGTGACGCTGTCCTGGTGATTGAACGGGCTGATCCACGCCGGATCGCCCTTCGTGAAGCGGTACTCGACCGGGAAAATGCAGTCGCGGTGTTTCGTGAGGATGAGCTCGCGCACCCGGCGCAGCGCTTCCTTACCGTGTTGCGCGGGCACCGCGTACTCGAGCTCGTGGAAGTTCGGCACGTAGTGGATCGCGTACACCTCGGAGCTGTACGCGATCTTCTCGTGCTCGCCTTCATGGAACGTGCGCGCGTCGGTGATATCCATCACCTTGATCTCGCACACGTCGTAGTCCTTCTTCGAGTTCGACACCTTCGTGGTGTCGGGCAGGCAGTAGAGATCGCGGCTGGCGGGCGTCGGGCACCAGAAGAAACCGAAATGCCGGTGCTTCGCGGCCAGCTCGTCGTATTGCTCCATCAGCGCGTCGAAGTCTTCGCGCCACACCCGGTCGTGCAGCCAGAACGCATCGGTCACCTGCAGCGTCAGCTCCGACACCACGCCGAACATCCCGATGTTCACCTGCGTCGCATGCAGCAGGTCGAGGTCCTGCCGGTCGCTTACCTTCATGATCGAGCCATCCGGGCGCACGATGCGCATCCCGACGACCTGCGACGACAGGTTGCCGAGCGTCGTCCCGGTGCCGTGCGTGCCGGTGGCCAATGCGCCGGCAATCGCCTGCGAATCGATGTCGCCCTGGTTGACGAGCGACAGGCCGCGCTCCTTCAGGTGCCGCGTCACCGCATTGATTTTGGTGCCGGCCTTGACGGTCACGCGCTTGCGCGCTTCGTCGACGTCCACGATGCCCTGGTAGTCCTGCAGCGACAGCAGCAGGCCACTGGTGGCCACCACGGGCGTGAACGAGTGCCCCGAGCCCGCGCACCGCACATGCTTTCCTTGCCGCGTCGCCGTATGCACCAGCTCCGCGATCTCGGCCTCGCTCGCCGGCGACGCCAGGTGCGCGGCCACGCACGACTGATTGCCGACCCAGTTTCTCCAGAATCCGCCACGGGGAAGTTCCATCACCGTCTCTCCAGCGTCGTATTGGTGCCAACGGTAAGGTGCCGAAAGGTTTTCCACTATCGGATTTCGGCAAGTTAGGGTTTTGACGAGGCGGCACCCGTCCGACGCTTTTTGACCGGCGCGGCGAGCGGCTACAATGAATCGATCCGGCCCGCCCCTTCCCGCCCTCGATGACGCCGCCTGCCCACCCGAGCGATTTCTCCGGCGACCCGCTGTTCGCGCGAACCGTTGCGTTCTGCGCGTTCACCGACGTGGAGGAACAGGCACGCTCGTTCGACGGCTGGAACATGAACTACACGCAGATCTCGGGCGGGCTGTTTCACGGCTCGTCGTCGATCATGTCGCTGGGCGGCATCAAGCTGCTGGTCGAGGATCTCGACAAGGTGATCCTGCAACAAGGCGCGGTGCCGTCGGAGCGGATCGCCGTGGCCGTGCCGCTGGAACTGGAAGGCCACGCGCGCCTGTGCGGCGAGAAGAGCGGGCGCGACAGCCTGCACGTGTTCTCGAGCCAGCCGGAATTCGAGTTCTATTCGCCCGACCGCCATCTGCTCGTGAATGTCGAGATCGAGCCCGAGAAACTGTCGACGCAGGCGCTGCGCACGGTTGCCGCGTCGCTGCGCGCCCAAACCCATGCGCCGGTGATCCCGATGGCGACCGGCGTGGCCGACCATCTGCGCGACCTGCTGCGCCAGACGCTCGCCGCCGCGGCAAAAAGCACGCGCGTCGACGACGTGACGACGCAGGAGCGGATCGAACTGCTCGAACGCACCGTGCTGTACGCGATCTCGGAAGTGATGACGGTCGCGACGCCGGACGCCGGCGCACAGATCGTGCGCCCGACGAAATACTGGTCGCTGGTCAATGCGGTGCGGGAGCGGCTGCAGGACGCATCGACCTGCCCGCTGTCGATCGCCGAACTCTGCGTGGAACTCGGCGTCAGCCGGCGCACCGCGCAATACGCGTTCCAGGATACGTTGAACCTGAACCCGATCGCGTACCTGCGGGCCGTGCGGCTGAATCACGTGCGCCGCGAGCTTCGGCTCGGCGACTCCGTGACGTCCGCGGCCACCAAATGGGGCTTCTGGCACCTGAGCAGTTTTGCGCAGGACTATCGCGCGATGTTCGGCGAACTGCCCTCGGCCACCGCGAAGCGCTACGCACGCCAGGCCCTCTAGCGCCTGTCGTTCACTCAGTCGCTCACCTTCCGGTGGCCGGTGCGAAGGAATCCGCCCCGGCCGCCGCCCTGCCTGCTACGTCACTCGTCCTGCTGTTCCTGCTGCGCCTGCACCTGCCGCTGCTGGATGAACTGCCGCACATCGCTCATCGTCACGCGGCCGGTGTGCTTCGCATCGATCTCGTCGAAGTGCTTCGACACGAAGCCGAGACCGCTGCTCTGCGCCTGCGCCTTCGTCACGGCCGCGCCGTTGCTCAGCACCGTATTGGCACCGAGCCGCGCATCGACACGCTGCTGCGCCTGCTGCTGCAGTGTCGCGCCGGTCGACGGCAACACCGGCGCCACTTTCGTGGCAGGAAAGAACGGACCGTCGACACCGTGCCCGCCGTGCGGCAGCTTCACCGGCGCCACCGCCTGCGGCGGCAACGCGTAGGCACTGCTCATCACGGCACCGAGGACGATCAACGGAGACATACGCCGCATCAAATTGATTAGGGACATGATCACTCGCATTCAATGGATGAATAGAGGGTTCCTTTGACAAGGAGTCCGTCGCTCGGGGGCGCTCAGGGCGCCGCCGCCAGCGTCGTCGCGGCCGTTGCGCCCGGGATGCTGCCGGTCGGTACGCTCGGCGGGTTTTCATCCGGCCACGGCGGCGGCAGCGTGTGCAGCGTCAGCGCCGTCGGAATCCGCGCGCCCTTGTAGAACGTCTTCAGGTCCCGCTTCATCTGCGGACGGGCGACGTCGTCCAGGTAGATCATGTGGCCGCCCTGGAAGAAGTTCACCTGCAGCTTCGGATTGAAGCCCTTCACCGTCTGCAGCCGCGCGAGTTGCTTCTCGGTGTTGAAGAACGGCGTCGCGAGATCGTGGAAGCCGTTCTCCGCGAGCACGCGAAGCTTCGGGTTGAGCTGCAGCGCACCGAGCAGATCGGGGATCGTGTCGGGCATCGGCTGGCCGTCGTGCGTGAAGTCCCAGACGCCGATGATGTTGTCGTTCAGCGGCAGGTACGTCGCGTTCGGTGCGGTGTAGCCGAGGTAATCCGGCATCTGCGTCGCGAGCGCGTTCGTGAACGGCTGCGAAATCAGGATGTCGGACGGGTCGCCGTCGTTCTGCAGGCGCGGATCGGAGTTCGGCAACGACACGCGCCCGTCATACCGGCCGATCGTCGTCCCAGGCAAGAGGCTCGTGCCGAACGGATTCGCGTTGAAGTAGCCGCTCAGCGCCTGTTGCGTGAGGCTCGACGGGATCGACCACAACTTGAGCGTCGCATCGCTCGGGAACACCGGCGTGCCGAGCGCATCCGGAATGCCGAGCTGGCTCAGCACCCAAGACTGCGAATACTTCTGCAGCTGGTTGTAGATCAGCGTCGTGAACAGTTCCGTCTGCAGTGCGTACAGACCCGGGTTCACCGGTGCCGGCGAAACCTGGTTGAAGTACGCCGCGACCGCCGCGTAGCCCGGCAGGTACCCGGCCACGGTATCGGTTTCGAGCAGCAGCCCCTCCGTCGACTGCGTGATCGCCACGGCTTCCACCGCATCCGCGAAGTAGTTCAGGATCGCCGACTGCAGCACGATGCCCGTCAGGTGCACGCCGGCCGATTCGAGCGCCAGCGCGAGCATGTCGGTACGCGGCGTGCCGTACGATTCGCCGTACAGGTAGATCGGCGACGTGCTGCGGCTGTTGACGTTCAGGTAGCGCTGGATGAAGTCGCGCATGATGTTCACGTCCGCATCGGAACCCCAGTACTTCTGGTTGGTGTTCGGCAACACGGCTTCCGACAGCCCGGTCCCGGGCGGGTCGATGAACACGAGGTCGGTGGTGTCGATCAGGCTTTCGGCGTTGTCGACGAGCGGATAGTTCGGCCAGTTGCTGCCGAACAGCGGATCGGGCGTGGCGACGCGGGTCGGCGCGAACGAGCCGAGCCGCAGCCAGATCGACGACGAGCCGGGGCCGCCGTTATAGACGAACGTGACGGGGCGCGGCTTGCCGTTCGTGCTCGGCGCGGTGTACGCGACATACGACATCGACGCTTCCGCATTGCCGTTCGCGTCCTGCGCGGTCAGGTGGCCCGTGGTCGTCGTGTAGTTGACGGTCGTGCCGCCGTTTTTCCACTGGTAATGCATGACGGCCGTTTTCTCGGACACCTGCCCGGGGGCAAGGCCGTCGGTCGCATTCATCGAATACGCGACCGGGTCGACGTAAGGCTGGTTGGCCGGCGTCTGGCCGGCCGCTTGTTGCGCGCTGGCCTGCTGGCTCGCGGTGGCCTGCGCGAGGCTCGACGCACCGACGGACGACGAATCGTCGCCGCCGCAGGCCGCGAGCGCCAAGGTCAAGACGGTCAATGCACCTAGCCCGGCCAACCGGCCGTGACGGCCACGGCGGCTGCCGGTACAGCTCCTGTCTGGTTTCATCTCTGTCCTTTGGTACGGATACCGCTTCACAAAGGCCGCCAACGCCTGCGAAACGCGCAGACCGACCCGCCACTCGCGTTGCACGGTCGGCAGTCGGCGGTTGGGGATTGGACTTCTAAGAGACTGAACTTGATACAGACACAGCAAACTGCTGGCGAGAATGGTGCTCGGACGCCCCCTGCAGTTTGAACAACTTTTATATGACCAAAATTTACGACAACACAAAAATAGGCGGTGCTGCGCCGCGTTGTCAAAGATCATTCGGATATTAAAAATCCCGCAATGATGCTAACGGCGGACAGTGTCTGGCAATTGAAAGAAAGCGGGATTATTTGTGCATTGCGCGCTTTGCCGGAAATAATCCGCCGAATCTGCCGCTTTTCTCGCAAAACCAGGCGTCCTTTACTGGCGTTGACTCCGCGCCTCGGAAGCCTTCAGATCGACAGAATTATTCTTTCATTTTAATTATCTTCGATCGATTAATTCAGCACGACATCACGCATAGACCGTCATTCTATGATTCGAGTCACGTCAACCATTCTTCAATTGACGCGCTTATCCGCATCACGCCATCCATAAAATACCGATTTCGCTAATTCGCGAAAATTTCAGCGGAATTATTTACCCGTAATCCAGCCGGTTTGTGCGGTGAAAATGAAGCGCGGCGTGCAGCCTCGCCGCACGCCGCGCCCCTCAACCACGGTCAATTCGCGTTCAATCCGCCATCACTTCCCGCCGCCCGGCATGGCGATATCGATCAGCACCGGATCGTGATCCGACGAGCGATACGCATCCGGCGAGTAGAACGTCTTCTGTTGCTCCGCCGATTTGTACGCGAGCGTGTATTGCAGCGCGAGCGGCTCGTCCGCGTTGATGTGCCATTCGTGCACGGCCTTCACGTGCGAGGCGAGCGGCAGCGTCGCGAGCGCGTGATCGAGATAGCCGGCTTCGCCGTTGTACACGTAGCTGTACGCATTCGCGCCGATCAAGCGCGCGACGAGGTTGCGATAGCCGCGCGTTTCGAGCGTGCGGATCGGGTCTTCATACGTGTAGCTGTTGAAGTCGCCGATCAGCAGCACGCCCTGGCCCGCGACACCCGTCGGGTTGCCGGCAAGCCAGTCGGCGACCTTCGCCGCCGCGCGCGTGCGCGTCGGGTTCCAGCAGCCCTGGCCGTCGCCCTGGTCGAGATCGTCGTTCGCGGCGTCCGGGCAGTTCTTCGACTTCAGGTGGTTGACCGCGACCGTCAGCGATTGCTTGTTGCCGCCGATCAGCCGGAACGACTGCGCGAGCGGCTGGCGGTTCTTGTCGTCGATCGCGAGCGTGGCCGTGCGGCCGACCGGTTCGACCTTGCGGCTGTCGTAGATCATCGCGACCGTGATCGCATCGCCGCCGAGGCGCGACACGCCCGGATCGACGACGCGCCAGTTGCTGCCGAGCTTCGCCGCGAGCTGGCGCACCGCGCTCAGTTCGCCGTAGCCGTTGTTCTGGACTTCCATCAGGCCGATCACGTCGGCGTCGATCGCCTTCAGCGCGCTGACGATCTTCGCTTCCTGGCGCTGGAATTCCTGGTAGTTCTTCGCGCCGCGGTTGTTCGGATCGTCGAAGCCGCCGCCGAGACCGTTGCCGTTGAAGTAGTTGAGGACGTTGAACGACGCGACGCGCAGGTTCGATTTCGGATCGCGCGCCGGGGCGTTGGTGCGCGGGTTCGTGCGCGCTTCGAATGCCGGCACGGCGGCACCCGGCAGCGGCTGCACGCGCCAGGCGCCGTAACGCACTTCGAGCACGCCTTCGATGTCGCGCACCGTGTAGCCCGCACGCAGCGTATTCGCGGCCGACAGGCCCGGCGCCGGGTACGGCACGGTCGCGGGGTTCTGCTTGTTCGAGCCGTCGTCGAGGATCAGGCGGTTGCGTGCGTTCGCATCGATCTGCGTCTGCGCCTGCGCGGGCGGCACAACGCTCGTCGGCGTGCGCAGGCGGCCGTTGCTGAGCATCACGCTGCCGTAGCGGCCGAGCTCGTAGTTGTCGGTCACGTTCAGCGTCTGCGGCAGGCGCACGAGCATCCCTTCATACGCGGCGAACGTGTTCGGGCTGTCGACCGGCAGCGTGAGCGTCGCGGGCGTGACGGTCTGGTTGTTCGCGCACACCGCGATCGCACCCGACTGCGTGAGCTGCGTCTGCCCGTATTTTTCCTCGACCTTGCCCGTCACGTGCACGAGGTCGCCGGCTTTCGCACGCACTTTCGGTGCGTAGACGAACAGGCCTTCGGACACGCCCGGCTGGTTGCGGCGCTGCGCATCGGCCTGCTGGACGAAGAAGCCGCCAAAGCCGTCCGTGCCGCCGAAATCGGCGGTGACGACGGCTTCGATCGACACGTTCTGGCCGGCGAGCGGCGACGGCGCGCCCGGCCCCTGGATATCGGCGATCGGCGTCGTGCTGCCGCCGCAGTTCGGGCTGACGGGCGCGGCGGTGGCGGCGAAAACCGGCGCGGCGAGCGTCGGGAGCAGCAATAGCGGAGTGATGAGACGGATTGTCGAGCGCATGTCGGGGAATCCCGGTTGTGAGGGTGGCGAAAGCTTAGCGGCGCTCAATGACAGTTTTTGGTAATCGAAAGACAGGCTGATGTAATTGTCGTTATCGCGCTGCGATTGCCGTCGAGCGCGCGTTTACGCCTGAAAAAGCGGGGAAATCGTCTGATGAAAACCGGCCGCGCCCGTGACGATTGCCCCGCATGCCTTCGCCGCCGCGGCGCCTCGCCGTCGCGCTACACCGTGCCCGGCAGCGCGCTCGACACGAGCACGGCCGCGACCATCAGCACGCCGCCGAGCACCACCGCCTCGATCCGCAACACCGTGCCGAACCGTTGCAACGAACTGGACGGCATCGATGCTGCCGGATCCTTCAGCGCGGCCAGCAGATTCGGCATCCCGAAGAATCGGTTGTGTCCACCGAGCACCGCCGCGATCAGCACGAGCGCAAGCTTCAGCAGCAGGATCTGCCCGTACGTCGATGCGAGCAGATTGGCGGGCGTATCGACGCCGCGCCAGCCGTTGTACGCGCCGGTCGCGAACAGCACGATCAATGCGTAGGTCGACGCATCGGACAGCGATTGCACGAACGATGCGCCGATCGTGCGTTCGCTCGCGGGCATGCCGGTCAAACGTGGCATCACGTCGAACGCCGTCACGAACACGAGCCCGGCCCATGCGCTGATCGCCAGCAGATGCAGCCAGTCGATCCACACCGGCACGCTGAACCATCCCGCATCCACCGGATGCCCGCCATTGCTGCGTGCGAGCGCGACGCAGGCGAGCGCGGCCCACATCGCGAACGGCAAGCGCGTATCGTTCGCGCGCCTGACGAACGACAGCGCCACGACGACGAGCATGAACACCGCACCAGCCAGCCACGCATGACCGAACCCGGTACCCGCGAGCATCGCGCGGACGGACGGCCCCGCTTCGAGCAACGACACCTCGCTCATCAGCGCGCAATGCGCCCAGAACGCGGTGATGCTCGCGGCGAGCGATACGACGGACGCGATACGCAGCGTCGCGACGAGCCGCCGCCCGATGCCGTGCTGCCACGCCGACGCGCCGCGCGCGAGCCAGTGGCTGCCGAGCAGCGCGCCGACGACGACGGCGAACCCGGCGTTCTGGATCGCCACCGACACGAGCCGCAGGAGGCCGACAAGGTCGTCGTTCATCCCTTCACCCTGAACGTATAGGTGCCCTTCGTGCGATGCGCGTCGGCCGTCATCGCCGCCCACTGCACCGTGTACGCGCCGGGCGCGAGCTTCGGCATCGCGAGCGTCATCACACGCGGGTTCGCCGCATCGACCTTCGCTTTTTCCTGCGTGACGGCATTGCCGTTCGCATCCGCTACCTTCACCGAGCTGAACGCCGGTTCGAGGTCTTCGTTGAAGGTGAGCCGCAACGTGTCGGGCGCCGTATCGACCGTGCTGCCCGTGGCCGGTGCGGCGCTTTCCAGCTTGCCGTGCGCCGACGCCGCAACCGGTGCGGCCGCAACGATCGCGCCGGCCACGGCAAACGCGGCCAGCCGCGCGAGGTTCGGGATCTTCATGGTCACGCTCCGCGTCACGGCTTCTTCAGCTCGACGACGGTCAGCGCACCGTCCACGTCCTCGGCAACGAAGTCGATCTTGTCGCCCGCCTTCACCCGCGACAGCATCGCCGGGTCCTTCACCTTGAACACCATCGTCATCGCGTCCATCCCGAGGTTGTCCAGCGGGCCGTGCTTGATCGTCAGCTTGCCGGCGGCCGTGTCGACCTTGCGGATTTCGCCGTGCGACATTCCCTGCTGCGCCGTGGCTTCCTGCTTCGCACCACCGCTCATGTCCATGCCCGCCATGTCGCCGGCCGCGTAAGACGCCGCGGAAAACGCCAGTGCACACCCCATTGCCATCGAAACCAGTCCCTTCTTCATCGTGTCGACTCCCAGTGAATGAAATGAAACCGGCGGCCCGCCTGCGCGCAGCCGCCGCATGCTGCTGCTCAGCCGTCCGGCAGTTCGCCGGTGTACTCGTACGCGACGGTGCCCTTCGGATGCCTGAACCAGCCCGGATCGCGATAGTCGTTGCGGCCGAGCCCCTGCCGCACCTTGCAGACCGTGAACATGCCGCCCATCTCCAGCGGCCCGAACGGGCCCGTGCCAGTCATCATCGGCAGCGTGTTGTCGGGCAGCGGCATCTCCATGCCGCCCATCGCGCCGCCCGTGCTGCCCATCGCCATGTAGTCGGGCACGAGCTTGCCGATGCGCTTCGCGAGATCCTTCTGCGGCACGCCGATCAGGTTCGGCACCTGGTGGCCCATCGCATTCATCGTGTGATGCGACTTGTGGCAATGGAACGCCCAGTCGCCCGGACGATCGGCGGTGAACTCGATCGCGCGCATCTGGCCCACCGCGACATCGGCCGTCACTTCCGGCCAGCGCGCGGCCGGCGGAATCCAGCCGCCGTCGGTGCCCGCGACTTCGAAGCTGTAGCCGTGCAGATGGATCGGGTGATTCGTCATCGTCAGGTTGCCGAAACGAATCCGCACGCGGTCGCCCGCGCGCACCGGCAGCGGATCGATGCCCGGGAACACGCGCGAGTTGAACGTCCACATGTTGAAGTCGGTCATCTCGTTCACGCGCGGCGTGTAGCTGCCCGGATCGATGTCGTAGGCAGACAGCAGGAACACGAAATCGCGATCGACCGGCATCGTGCCGCGGTCCTTCGGGTGCACGATGAACATGCCCATCATTCCCATCGCCATCTGCACCATCTCGTCGGCGTGCGGGTGATACATGAAGGTGCCGTGCGCTTCCAGCTGGAACTCGTAGACGAAGGTCTTGCCGGGCGGGATATGCGGCTGCGTGAGGCCGCCGACGCCGTCCATCCCGTTCGGCAGCCGCAGCCCGTGCCAGTGGATCGTCGTGTGCTCGGGCAGCCGGTTGGTCACGAAGATGCGCACCTTGTCGCCTTCGACGGCCTCGATCGTCGGGCCCGGCGACTGGCCGTTGTAGCCCCACAGGTTCGCGTTCATGCCGGGCGCCATCTCGCGCACGACGGGCTCGGCCGTCAGGTGGAATTCCTTCCAGCCGTTCTTCATCCGCCACGGCAGCGTCCAGCCGTTCAGCGTCGCGACGGGCGTGTACGGGCGGCCATTCGGCGGCACGAGCGGCGGCTGCGTAGCGGCTTTCGCCATCGTGGGCGCTTCGGGCAGCGATGCGGCGCCGGCCTTGCTGACCATCGCGGCGCCCAGCAGCGCGGCACCCGAGCCGCTGAGAAATTGTCGACGGGACACCATGTCAATGACCTTCCGGATGCGGTTGCGTCGCGGGCGCCGGTTGCGCCGCGGGGGTGGACGCCGGCTGCGGCGCAGCGTCGGCGTTTGAAGTGGCTTCGGGCTGGGGGGATTGCGTCGCGCGCGGCGTGGCGCCCGGCGACGGCAACCGGCCCCCGACGGCCATCTGCAGATCGGTTTCGGCGAGCCAGTAGTCCTTCAGCGCATCGATGTAGCCGTTGACCGCGCCGACCTGTTCACGCGCATCCGTCAGCAGCTCGAACACGCTCGCGAGCATCCCGTTGTAGCGCAGCAGCAGCTCGTCGGAGATCGTCTTGCGCAGCGGCACGACTTCGTCGCGATAGTGGGTCGCGACGTCGTAGCTCGTCACGTATGCCGCATACGATTCGCGCACGTCGGAGCGCGCATCGATAGCGGTCTTCGCGAGCCGGTTCGCCGACTGCATGTAGACGGCCTCGGCCCGCGCAACCTTCGCGCCGCCCCAGTCGAACAGCGGAATCTCGACGCTGATCTCGTAGCCGTGCTCGTGTCCCTTGCCGGTCTCGTAGTTGTTCACGTAGCCGAGATCGACCGCATTGACGAAGCGTGTCGCTTTGCTAAGGCCAAGCGACGACGCGACGCCCTGCGTCTGCAGCTTCGCAGCCTGGATGTCGAAGCGGTTGCTCATCGCGAACCGTTCGAGATCAGGCAGGTTCGGCCGCGCTTTCGGCAGGTCGGGCAAGCGCTCGGGCAGCGTGTACTGCGTGCGCTCGCCCCACAGGCCCATCGCGCGTGTGAGCTTCTCGCGCGCGGCCACCGCCTGCTGGCGCGCCTTCGCGTGCTGCGCAACCGCATCGGCATGGAACGCCTGTTCGCGTGCGTAATCGAGGCGGCTGAAGTTGCCGGCCTGCCGCATGCGCAGCGCGAGTTCGGCGGCCGCGCTCGCGGCCTCGCGCACCTGTTGCGCGTAGTTCGCGGCCTG
Organism: Burkholderia sp. AU30198; assembly: GCF_020419825.1. NCBI lineage: Bacteria > Pseudomonadati > Pseudomonadota > Betaproteobacteria > Burkholderiales > Burkholderiaceae > Burkholderia > Burkholderia sp. AU30198. The sequence goes on from NZ_JAIZSA010000015.1 coordinate 182,226, forward strand.
CTCGGCGGCAACGGCCTCGACGTATGCGCGGCGTGCGTCGGCTGCCGCCTTCAGCATCGCGTCGGCCGTTTCGAGCTTGGTCTGCTCGAAGCGACGGCGTTCGATGTTCGTCGCGAGCGGCATCGTCAGCAGCGCGAACACGTTCGCCGAGAACGTGCGGCCGAGCGTCAGCTCGCCGTCGCCGGCACGCGTGCGGCTGAACGCGAAGCGCGGGTTCGGCAGCCGGCCGGCCTGCACGAGATCGGCCTCCGACAGCCCCAGTTCCGCGTACGACGCCTGCAGGCCACGGTTGTTCAGCAGCGCGACCTGCACCGCGTCGTCCATCGACAGCGGCTTGGCAAGCAGCTCCTTCGTGCGCTTGTCGACGGCTTCGCGGTCGGCGTCGGTCCTGACCACGATCGCGTCTTTTCCGATGCGCTCCGACGCGGCGGACGACACCGCGTCGAACCCGCCGTCCTTCGAAAACGTCGTGCAGCCCGCGAGGAACGCCAGCACGGCAGCGGCCGCGCCGATCCTCGGCGATATCGCAAGCATCGTCATGGCGCGGCGCCTCCGTGCTTCGAATGCGCAGTGCCGTTTCCGGCCGCACCGCCCGTCGCACGTCCTTTCGCGGGCCGCTCCATCACGTCCCGGTTCAGTTGTTTCCAGCCCGGGCCTTCGTCGTCCCGATACGGCCGGTAGCCGTCGAATGCGGACGTCACGGTGACATCCGGCACCGCCGCGGCGGCATCCGCCGGATCGGGCAGCGGGGTTTGCGCAGGCGCGAGCGACGGCACGAGGGCCGCCGCGCCAAGCAGCGCCGCAGTAATCAATCGCATGAATGAGTCTCGTCGTGAGTCGTCCGGCTGGCGTGATGCCGCCGCCGGAACGGTTTGCAGAGCGCGGCAGGTCGGAGCCGCGGGCAGGGGCTAGACGAGAAGCCGGCGCGGCGGCCGGTCGATGCCGCCGGTCAGGAACGACACGACGACCGGCGTCGGCGCGAAAGAGACGAGCGCGATACCGATACCCGACGCAACGGACACCGCGGAGAGATCCGCCATGCCGATGCCGAGGCAGCAGGACGCGCACGCGGAGCACGGCTGGGCGTGGCGCGCATGATCGTCTTGCTCGTGCTGATGCCTATGCTGGCCACCGTTCGCGCCCGGCACCGCGTGCGGCGCTGCCGAATCGTCAGCGCTTGCCCCTCCTTCCACGTGCGGCATGGCGACGACTGCGCCCGTGCCCGCGCATGCCATCGACACGGTCGCGAACGACTGGATCGGCAGGCTCAGCGCCAGCAGCACGACGAGGACGAATTTGCGCCAGTACGACATGGATGCGGAATCAGGCAGGCAACGACCGGATGGGCCGGCGCGGCGCCGCGACGGCGCGCTCCGGGGACAAGACGGCCGCAGCTTATCGCCGCCGCGGTGACGACGACATGGCCGAAACATGACCGGCGTTTCATGACAATTCCGTCATCCGGTGGTCATCCTTCGCGCACGCGCGGCGCCGTAAGCTCACGCGTTACACTGACCGGCTGGAATCACGGATGAATCACGGACAGCCTGCCTCACCATGCGGATACTGATAGTCGAAGACGAACCCAAGATGGCGTCGTACCTCCGGAAAGGGCTGATGGAGGCGAGCTATACGGTCGACGTCGCGGAAAACGGCAAGGACGGGCTGTTCCTCGCGCTGCACGAGGATTTCGATCTCGTCGTGCTCGATGTGATGCTGCCGGAAATGGATGGCTTCGAGGTGCTCAAGCGGCTGCGTGCGCAGAAGCAGACACCCGTGCTGCTGCTCACGGCGCGCGAGGCGATCGAGGACAAGGTCGCCGGGCTCGAACTGGGCGCCGACGACTACCTGCTCAAGCCGTTCGCGTATGCCGAGTTCCTCGCGCGCATCCGCTCGCTGCTGCGGCGCGCGCCGCGCAACGTGCGCGACATCCTGCATGTCGCTGATCTCGAAGTCGACCTGATCCGCCGCCGCGTGCGGCGCGCCGACACCCGCATCGACCTGACCGCGCAGGAATTCGCGCTGCTGCAGTTGCTCGCCGAGCGCGAGGGCGAAGTGCTGACGCGCACCTTCATCACGTCGCAGATCTGGGACATGAATTTCGACAGCGACACGAACGTCGTCGATGCAGCGATCAAGCGCCTGCGCGCGAAGATCGACAACGCCCATGAGAAGAAGCTGATCCACACGATCCGCGGAATGGGCTACGTGCTCGAGGATCGCTCGTGACCGCGAGCCCGGCCTCGTATTCGCTGCTGCGGCGCCTGACACTCGCGTTCGCGGTCGTCGCCGCGCTCGTGTTCGCGCTGACCGGCGCGTACCTCTATCGCTCGCTGTCCGCCGAGCTGACGCGGCGCGACGACATCGAGATCTCCGGCAAGCTCAACCAGTTCCTGCAACTCGCGCGCGCGAGCGGATCGATCGCCGCGCTGCGTGCCGATCCGGCCGTGTTCCACGAGGTGCTGCTGTCGCACCCGGGCGTGTATCTCGGTATCTACGATGCGCAGAACCGCGCGATCGTCGAGCATTCCGACGAAGCCGGCAATACGCTGGCGTCGGTCATCTCGGCGCAGCACCCCGCCGGCAGAGCCAGCGGGCCGTTCACCTGTTCGCCGCCCGGCATCGGCACGTCACGTTGCGTGTATGCACGCGCCACGCTGCCATCGGGCGATGCGATCCAGGTCGCGCTTGCGCGCACGGCGACCGATCGCCACTCGCTGCTCGAAAGCTATCGCGTCGACATCTGGCTCGCGGCGGCCGTGGGCGCGCTGCTCGTCGGTGCGCTCGGCTACGCGGTCGCGTCGCGCGGCCTGCGCCCGGTCGAGAGCCTCGGCCGGCAGACGTCGCGCATCGAGGCACACAACCTGAACGCGCGGCTCGACGCGCGCGGCGGCCCGGTCGAGCTGCGTGAACTCGCGACGTCGGTCAACCGGATGCTCGACCGCCTCGAACGCGCGTTCGTGCGGCTGTCGCAGTTCTCGTCCGATCTCGCGCACGACATGCGCACGCCGCTCGCCAACGTGATCAGCTCGTCGCAGGTCACGCTGTCGCGCGCGCGCACGACCGAGGAATACGAAGCGCTGATCGATTCGAACATCGAGGAATGCGAACGGCTGCAGCGGATGATCGAGAACATGCTGTTTCTCGCGCGCACCGACAACGCGCGACAGCACCTGAAGACCGCCGAACTCGACGCGGGCAGCGAGCTGCGCCGGCTCGCGTCGTATTTCCAGGCGCTGGCCGACGAAGCCGGCGTGCGCATCGACGTGCACGGCGAAGCGCCGGTCGTCGCGGATGCGACGCTGTTCCGGCGCGCCGTCAGCAACCTCGCGTCGAACGCGCTCGAACATGCGGAAGCCGCGTCGACGATCGAGCTGGCCGTTTCGGCGCAAGGCAGCTACGCGGTTGTCGAAGTTACTAATCGTGGCGCCGCGATTCCGCCCGAACAGGTCGAACGGATCTTCGAACGCTTCTACCGCATCGATTCGTCGCGGCACGGCGCGGCGCGCAACGCGGGGCTCGGGCTCGCGATCGTGAAGTCGATCATGGAGCTTCATCGCGGCAAGGTCGAGGTCGCGAGCCGCGACGGGCGCACGACGTTCGCGCTTTATTTTCCGCGCGGCACGGACAGCTAGACCGCTCGCTGCGCTCCGGCTAACGATCCTGCGCGGCGCCGAACGACGTTCGAATGCAGACGAGCAGCACGATGGTCGCCGTGCTGAACACGGCCCCTGCGTAGAACGTCGCCGCTGCGCCCACCCGATCCCACAGGATGCCCGCGACGACACTCGACACGAGCGTCACGACACCGCCGACCAGGTTGAACACGCCGAATGCCGTGCCTCTCAACTCGGCCGGCGCGGCATGCGCGACCATCGTCGCGAGCAGCCCCTGCGTCATCCCCATATGGAGCCCCCACAGTGCGACGCCGACGAGTACGGTTCCCCAGTGCGTGCCGTGTGCGAGCACGAGATCGGCCGCCATCAACAGCACGAGCCCGGCCGCCATCAGCTTCGTGTGGCTCGTCGTGTCGGCGAGCTTGCCGAACGGATAGGCCGACAACGCGTACACGACGTTCATCGCCACCATCACGAGCGGCACGAGCGCGACGGGTACGCCGCTACCCATCGCGCGCAGTACCAGAAATGCCTCGCTGAAGCGGGCCAACGCGAACACGGCGCCCACGGCGACGACCCACCAGTAGCGGGCGCCGAGTTGCGCAACGACATCGCGACGGATCGGGTTGACGCGCGGCTCGCCCGGCGCACGCGCCGGCTCGTCGATACCGAACGCGAGCAGCGCCACGGCCAGCACGCCGGGGACCACGGCCAGCCAGAATGCGAGGCGGAAGTCGTCGTGCCACACCAGCATGATGATGACGGCCAGCAGCGGCCCGAGGAACGCGCCCACCGTATCGAGCGACTGCCGCAGCCCATAGGCGGCGCCGCGCAGGTGAACCGGCGTGACATCGGCCACCAGCGCATCGCGCGGCGCGCCGCGAATCCCCTTGCCGATCCGGTCGACGATCCGCGCCGTCACGACGAGACCGATAGTCGGCGCGATCGCGAACAGCGGCTTGCTGAGCGCGCCGAGCCCGTATCCGGCGACCGCCAGCCATTTGCGATTGCGCAGGTAGTCGCTCAGCGTGCCGGAGAACACCTTGACGACCGGCGCAGTGGCCTCGGCGATCCCCTCGATGACGCCGATCGCGGTCGCGCTCGCGCCGAGCCCTGCCATCAGGAACATCGGCAACAGGCTGTGGATGATTTCCGACGACACGTCCATCAGCAGGCTGACGCAGCCCAGCACCCAGACGCTGCGTGGAATCTGACGGAGAATGCGGGTCGATGATCCGGTCTGCATGGGTCGCTCTCGATCGTCGAATCGTGGCACGGGACGCCGGTCATACTACCGCTCGCAGCAGGACATACCGCACGCGCGAGTTGTCGGGCCCCTGCCCCGCGCGCCCTTCACTCCCCCGGCTCGCGCCGGATCTTCGCTTGACGACGATTGCGGTCGTTCAGTATCTGGTGCCGGCGATGGTCGGTCATCTTCTTCCAGTCGCGCGCCTCGTCGCGCGTGCGCAGGCAGCCCACGCAGAATCCGGTGCGACCGTCGAACGCGCACAGCTCGGTACACGGCGATTTCACGGCCACGGTCAGGCCGCCTTCGCCGGCGCCATCACTTCGACGGTCACGTGGGAAACGCCGTCAAAGCGCGCGACGAGCGCATGGTAGAAGCGCGCGTCACGCGCCGCGTCGGCGGTCTCGACCGACACGATCGCGCTCATGTGGCCCGGGCCGACGCGCCACACGTGAAGGTCGTTGACCTTGTCGCCCAGCACCTCGATCGCATGGCGCACGCGCTCCGCCAGCTTGCGATCGACGTTGACGTCGAGCAGGATGCCGCCCGTATCGCGCATCAGCCCGTACGACCAGTTCGCAATGACGAGCGCGCCGATGATGCCCGCGACAGGGTCCATCCAGACCCAGCCGAATGCACGTGCGAGCAGCAGCCCGATGATCGCCAGCACCGACACTGCGGCATCGGCAATCACGTGAACGTAGGCCGACCGGATGTTGTGATCGCGGGTGGTGGCAGCGTGCGCACCTTCGTGATGATCGTGTTCGACGAACGTCAGCGCGTGCTCGATGCCGTTCAGCGTCACGATCGCATCGAACGCATGCGGCTCGGGAATGGTCTCGCGCGATTCCAGGAACCCGTTGCGCGCGACCATCGTGAAATGCTGTCGCGACTGGTCGGGACGGATGGTCGTGATCGAGACGGACACCCCGTCGAGGCTCGATTCGCCGGTTGCGGGCGCAATCCGGAACACCGGCGGCACGCCGTCTTCGTACACCGATACGTCGAACACGCCGGCTGTCGAGAAGACCCTCATGGCTTCGTCCGCGTGATCGTCGTGTGCGTGCCCATGTCCATGCCCATGGCCATGCCCGTGATGGTGGCCGTGATCATGCCCGTGATGGCCGCCGCTCAGCAGCCACACGCTCGCCAGGTTGACCGCGAGGCCGAGCACCGCGATCGGAATCGCCTCGCCAAAATGAATGGGCACCGGCGACAGGAATCGCGCGACGGCCTCGTAACCGATCAGGATCGCGATCATCGCGAGCACGATCGCGCTCGTGAACCCGGCCAGGTCGCCCAGCTTGCCGGTGCCGAACACGAAGCGCGGATCGTCGGCATGCCTGCGCGCATAGGTGTAGGCCAGCGCGGCGATCAGCATCGCGCCTGCGTGCGTCGACATGTGCAGCCCGTCGGCGACGAGCGCCAGCGATCCGAACATCGTGCCGCCGACGATCTCGGCCACCATCATCGCCGCGCACAGGCCGATGACCATCCATGTCTTCCGTTCGTTCTGCTCGTGCGCGGCGCCGAGGAAGATATGGTCGTGCCCCGCGCCGAACGCGTCATTCGTGAAATTGCTCATGTTCCGCCCCGATTACTTGAAATAGCTGTGCACCACGTCGATCAGCTGCTCGGTCGCGCTGCCTGCGTGCTCATCCGGCCCGTGTGCATCGACCATGTGCTCGCGAATGTGGTCTTCCAGCACGACGGCCAGCAGCCCGTTCATCGCGCCGCGACAGCTCGTGATCAATTGCAGTACCTCGTTGCAGCCGCGCTCGTCCCCGAGCGCGCGCTCGATCGCCTCGACCTGGCCCTTGATACGGCGCACTCGGTTCAGCAACTTCTGTTTTTCACGAACGGTATGACTCATCGATGACGGACTCCTGCATAGGGAGGGGGAGTATATATCCCGAAGGCTTCCCCTATAGGGGAGAGGGGTATATTTTTTTGAGATGAAGGCTTGTCGAAAGAAATCTGCTCGGCTAGACTGCCCTTCGTCTTTGGGGAGTAGCCTGCTTTCCGTCCCGGAAAGCGAACGCGTCAACACACTCGGCCTGCGGCCGTGGCGCGTTCAGCCTGATCGGCTTGGCGAGACCATGGGCGCATCACGTCGTTCCTGGTCGGACGTCGTCGGATGCGCCATGGTTCGTCAGCGTCCGACCACGGAGTCCCCATGTTCCCCACCGCCTTTTCCCCGCGTTCCGCCGCCGTCCGCGCGCATGCCCGCGGAGGTGCCGCATGACCTTCATGTTCATCGAACTGGCGTTCATGCTGGTCGTCATCCTCATCGCCGCCGAGGTCTTCACCAATGCGCTCGAACATCTCGGCGAACGCCTGAAGATTTCCGAAGGCGTCACCGGGTCGCTGTTCGCGGCCGTCGGCACCGCGCTGCCCGAAACGATGGTGCCGCTGCTCGCACTGGCCGGCGGCACGGCGAACCAGGCCGTGAACGAGGAGATCGGTGTCGGCGCGATTCTCGGCGCACCGCTGATGCTCGCGACGCTCACCACCTTCCTGATGACGCTCGCCGTGATCCGCTCGCGCGGACTGCGCGGTACGATCGCGCCCGAACGCACGGGCTTCGTGCGCGACCTGAACTACTTCCTCGCCGCGTTCTCGCTGGCCACCGCCGCGATGTTCGTCCCGCATCACAACTGGGCCGTGCGCGTGCTGCTCGCGGCGATGCTGGTCGGCATCTACGTGATGTACGTCGTGATGACGTTCCGTGCGTCGAACCAGCTCGTCGATGCCGGGCACGGCACCGAAGCGCCACACAAGATGTTCCTGTCACGCACGGGCCTGCCGACCAACCTCGCGACGATCGCGCTGCAGTTGCTCATCGGCCTCGCGCTGCTGGTCGGCGGGGCGAAGGGCTTCATTCACGGCGTGGAGGGCGTGTCGCACGTACTCGGCGTATCGGCACTGCTGCTGTCGCTGATCATCGTGCCGATCGCGACGGAATTGCCGGAGAAGGTCAACAGCGTGCTGTGGATCCGCCGCAAGAAGGACACGCTCGCGTTCGGCAACATCACCGGCGCGATGGTGTTCCAGGGCACGCTGCTGCCGGCGATTGGCATCATGCTGACGCCGTGGGAGCCGCGCCCCGAAGTGCTGACCGGCGTGATCATCACGCTCACGGCGGCGGCGTGGCTGCGCTTCAATGCGCGCACGCGCGGGCTCGCGATCTGGGCGTTGCTGGCGAACGGGGCGGGTTATGCGGGGTATCTGTTCCTCACGCTGGCGCGCTGATCTTGCTCACCGGACGCGCCGGGCACGACGCCGCTGCCCCGGCGCGAACGATGCACCACCGCGCCGCCCGCCCCCGAGCGATTCAGATGCGCGTCTGGTTCACGCGCTGCGACAGTTGTTCGGCGCTTTCCTTGCGCTCGCTGTAGCGGTCCGTCAGATACACGCCGACGTCGCGCGTCAGCAGCGTGAACTTGACCAGTTCCTCCATGACGTCGACGACCCGATCGAAATACGCGGACGGTTTCATCCTGTCGTCGTCGCCGAATTCCATGAACGCCTTCGCAACGGACGACTGGTTCGGAATGGTCAGCATGCGCATCCAGCGCCCGAGCACCCGCATCTGGTTGACCGCATTGAACGATTGCGATCCGCCGCTGACCTGCATGACCGCCAGCGTCTTGCCCTGCGTCGGCCGTATCGCGCCGACCGACAACGGAATCCAGTCGATCTGCGATTTCATCACGCCGGTCATCGCGCCGTGCCGCTCGGGCGAGCACCACACCATGCCCTCCGACCATTGCACGAGCTCGCGCAGCTCCGCCACTTTCGGGTGGTGCTCCGGCGCATCGTCGGGCAGCGGCAAGCCGGCCGGATTGAAAATCCTTGCTTCGGCGCCCATGGCCGTCAGCAGCCGCGCCGCCTCCTCGACCAGCAGCCGGCTGAACGAGCGCGTGCGCAATGACCCGTAGAGAAGCACGATTCGAGGCGGATGCGTCGACGGTTGCGCGGGCTGCAGCCGGCTCGCGTCCGGTACGCTGAAAAGCGTGGCATCGAGTTGCGGCAGAGCGTTCAGGCTGTCAGACACGCTTGCCCTCCGCATCGATCACGATTTCGCCGTCTTCCTTCGCAAACGGCCGTTGCTGCGGATCGGGCAGGATATCGAGCACCTGCTCGGACGGGCGGCACAGCCGCGTGCCGAGTGGCGTCACGACGATCGGGCGATTGATCAGGATCGGATGGGCGACCATGAAGCCGATCAGGTCGTCGTCGCTCCATTTCGGATTGTCGAGATCGAGCGCTTCATACGGTGTCCCCTTGCGACGCATCACGTCGCGCACGGGGATGCCCATCGCAGCGATCAGCGCGCGCAATTCATCCTGGCTCGGCGGCGTTTCCAGATAAAGCACGACGCGAGGCTCGACGCCCGAGTTGCGAATCAGGGCCAGCGTATTGCGCGACGTGCCGCAATCGGGGTTGTGATAGATCGTGATGTCGGTCATATCCGGATTCCTGAATGATTTCACGCGCGCTCGTACCAGCCCTTCGACCGGTTGACGACACGCACGACGAGCAGCATGACCGGCACTTCGATCAGCACGCCGACGACGGTTGCAAGCGCCGCGCCGGAGTGGAAGCCGAACAGGCTGATGGCAGCCGCGACTGCAAGCTCGAAGAAATTGGACGCACCGATCAACGCCGAAGGGCAAGCGATGCTGTGTTTCTCGCCGACGACGCGATTGAGCCCGTACGCGAGCGCCGCGTTGAAGAACACCTGGATCAGGATCGGCACCGCGAGCAGCGCGATCACCAGCGGCTGCTTCAGGATCGCCTCGCCCTGGAACGCGAACAGCAGCACCAGCGTGGCCAGCAGCGCGGCGATGGACCACGGGCCGATCTTCGCCATCGCGCGGTCGAACGCCGCCTGCCCCCTGGCGAGCAACAGCCTGCGCCACGCTTGCGCGAGGATCACCGGGACGACGATGTAAAGCACGACGGACGTGAGCAGCGTCGCCCACGGCACCGTGATCGCGGACATCCCCAGCAACAGGCCGACCAGCGGCGCGAACGCGATCACCATGATGCTGTCGTTGAGCGCGACCTGCGACAGCGTGAACAGCGGATCGCCGCCCGTCAGCCGGCTCCATACAAACACCATCGCCGTGCATGGCGCGGCGGCCAGCAGGATCAGGCCGGCGATATAGCTGTCGATCTGGTCGGCGGGCAGCATCGGCGCGAACAGCTGCCGGATGAACAGCCAGCCGAGCAACGCCATCGAAAACGGCTTGACGAGCCAGTTCACGACGAGCGTGACGCCGATTCCCCGCACGTGCTGCCGAACCTCATGCAACGCGCCGAAGTCGACCTTGACGAGCATCGGCACGATCATCACCCAGATCAACAGCCCGACGGGCAGGTTGACCTGTGCGTATTCCATGCGGCCGATGTGCTGAAAGAGTTCCGGCAGCGCCAGGCCCAGCGCGATGCCGAGCACGATGCACAGCGCTACCCACACGGTCAGGTAGCGCTCGAAGAAGCCGATGGCGGGCTGCGCCGCCACGGCTTGCGATGGGGCAACGTTCGAGCCGGTCATGTGCGATCACCGCAGCAATCGGGCGCGGCCGGTACGCCACAGGCAGCGCCGGCGCAGCAGTTCTCGGTCAGGAACCCGATGAGCCCGCTCATCGATTCGAAATTCGCCGCGTAGTAGATGAACCGGCCTTCCTGGCGCGCAGTGACCAGGTCGGCGTGCGACAAATCCTTCAGATGAAACGACAGGCTCGACGGCGACAGCCCGATCTGCTGCGCGATCGCGCCGGCCGGCAGCCCTTCGGGCCCGGCCACGACCAGCGCGCGGAAGATGGCCAGGCGCGCTTCATGAGCAAGCGCGCCCAACGCGCGCACGACGAGATTGGAGTCCATGGCGCGAAGGATAGCGCCATCATTTCGATATTTCAAGTATTGTTTAAATATCGAAGCCGATCCCCTGCCGACCTGTATCCAACCCGTCGTGCACCGTCAAACGCCGCCGCACGAGCCGCTTCCGGCTCGACATGCGCGGCGCCGGTGCAACCGCCGTCCCGGTTCACGGGCAGGCGATGCACCGGCGCATCCTCGGATCAGGACGCCTTCATCAGCTTGACGATCGTCAGCGTGCCGTCGACCTTCTCGATCCGCACCTTGACCTTGTCGCCCGCATGCGCGTGCTCGAGCATCATCGCGTCCTTCGCCTTGAACGCCATCGTCATCGGCGGCATGCCGACGTTCTCGAGCGCACCGTGCTTCAGCGTGATCTTGCCGCTCGCGGCATCGACCTTCTTCACTTCGGCGTCGGTCAGCGCGGCATTCGACTCGCCCGCGCCGCCCGACGACATCTTCATGCCGGACATGTCCATGCCGGCCATGTCGCCCGCGGCAAAGGCGGGGGTGGCGACCGTGCCGACAGCAAGAACGGCGGCAGCAGCAACGGTGACGGTAATCAACTTCTTCATCGGGATTCTCCGGTTGGGATGGATGGCACGTGCGTGCCGTGAGGAACTGCATTGGCATGCCGCGCGTGGCCCATGCTTCGCGCACGACGGCGCTGAAGCAGGAGCCATGCGGCGGGAATGACGAACATCGACAGCAGCGGCGCCGTGACCATGCCGCCGACCATCGGCGCGGCGATGCGCTGCATGACTTCTGACCCGGCGCCGTGCCCGACCATGATCGGCACGAGGCCGGCGAGCACGACGGCCACCGTCATCGCCTTGGGCCGCACGCGCAGCACCGCGCCTTCGCGGATCGCGTCGAGCAACAGCGCATCGGTCAGCGGTTCGCCGGCATCGAGCCGGCGCTGCAGCGCACCCTTCAGGTACAGCAGCATCACGACCCCGAATTCGGCGGCCACGCCCGCGAGCGCGATGAAGCCCACCGACGTCGCGACGGACACCGCATGGCCAAGCGCCCACACGAGCCAGAAGCCGCCGACCAGCGCGAACGGCACCGTCGACATCAGCAGCAGCGCATCGGCCGCCGAGCCGAACGTGAGGAACAGCAGCACGAAGATCACCACGAGCGTCACCGGCACGACGGTGCGCAGCTTGGCCGCCGCGCGCTCGAGATACTCGAACTGCCCCGACCACGCGATCGAATAGCCGGGCGGCAACGCGACCTGTTGCGCAACGGCCTGCTGCATCGCGCGCACGGCGCTCTGCAGATCGGTGCCGCGGATGTCGACGTACACGTAGCCGGACAGTCGCGCGTTCTCGCTGCGGATCATCGGCGGCCCGTCGGCGATTGCGATGCGCGCGACGTCTCCCAGGCGGATCTGCGCGCCGCGCGCGGTAACGACCGGCAATTGCCGCAGGTTCTCGACCGAATCGCGCACCTCGCGCGGGTAGCGGATGTTGATCGGGAAGCGCTCGCGCCCCGCGATCACTTCGCCGACGTCGTCGCCGCCGACCGCCGACGACACGACCGACTGGATGTCGGCCACCGACAGCCCGTAGCGCGCGGCCGCGAGCCGGTCGATGTCGACGTCGATGTAGCGGCCGCCGTTCAGCCGTTCCGCGAGCGCGGACGTGACGCCCGGCACAGGCTTCACCGCGGCCTCGACCTGCTTCGCGATCGCGTCGATCCCGGCGAGGTCCGGCCCGGAGATCTTCACGCCGACCGGCGTCTTGATGCCGGTGGACAGCATGTCGAGCCGGTTGCGGATCGGCGGCACCCACACGTTCGACAGGCCCGGCACCTTCACCGTGCGGTCGAGTTCGTCGACGAGCTTCTCCGGCGTCATGCCGGGCCGCCATGCGCTGCGCGGCTTGAACCGGATCGTCGTCTCGAACATCTCGAGCGGTGCGGGATCGGTCGCGGTATCGGCGCGGCCCGATTTGCCGAACACCGTGTCGACCTCGGGCACCGTCTTGATCAGTCGGTCGGTCTGCTGCAGCAGCTCGCTCGCCTTGTCGGCCGAGATGCCCGGCAGCGCGGTCGGCATGTACAGCAGGTCGCCTTCGTCGAGCGGCGGCATGAATTCGCCGCCGAGCCGCGACACCGGCACGGCCGTCAGCACCAGCGCGACGACCGCGACGCCGATCGCAAGCCACGGGCGCCTGAGCGTCGCTTCGAGCAGCGGACGGTACGCGCGGATCAGCACGCGGTTGATCGGGTTCGCGTGCTCGTGCGGAATGCGGCCGCGCACGAGATAGCCCATCAGCACCGGCACCAGCGTCACCGACAACCCGGCGGCGGCGGCGATCGTGTAGGTCTTCGTGAATGCCAGCGGCGCGAACAGCTTGCCCTCCTGCCCCTCCAGCGAAAACACCGGGATGAACGACAGCGTGATGATCAGCAGCGAGAAAAACAGCGCGGGCCCGACTTCCGCGGCCGACGTCGCGACGAGCTCCCATCGTCTGGCCGGCGTGATCGGTTCGCCGGGATGCGCGTGGTCGTACGCTTCGAGATGCTTGTGCGCGTTCTCGATCATCACGATCGCCGCGTCGATCATCGCGCCGATCGCGATCGCGATCCCGCCGAGCGACATCAGGTTCGCATTCACGCCCTGGTAGCGCATCACGATGAACGCGGCCAGCACGCCGAGCGGCAGCGACAGGATCGCGACGAACGCGCTGCGCAGGTGGAACAGGAACACCGCGCAGACGAGCCCGACGATCACGAACTCCTCGATCAGCTTGTCCTTCAGGTTGCCCACCGCGCGCTCGATCAGCTGCGAGCGATCGTAGGTCGTGACGATCTCGACGCCGGGCGGCAGCGAACGCTTGAGGTCGGCGAGCTTCGCCTTCACGCCCTCGATCGTGGTCAGCGCGTTCTTGCCCGAACGCATCACGACGACGCCGCCCGTCACCTCGCCCTGCCCGTTCAGCTCCGCGATCCCGCGCCGCATCGCGGGGCCGACCTGGATGCGCGCGACGTCGCCGAGCAGCACCGGCGTACCGGTGTCGTTCGTGCGCAGCACCACGTGCCGGAAATCGTCGAGCGTGCGCAGGTAGCCGGTCGAGCGCACCATGTACTCCGACTCGGCCAGCTCGACGACCGAGCCGCCGGACGCCTGGTTCGCATTGCCGAGCGCGTTCGCGACTTCCGCCTGCGTGATGCCGTACGCGCGCAGCTTGTCCGGATCGAGCACGACCTGGTACTGCTGCACCATGCCGCCGATGCTCGCGACTTCCGACACGTCCGGCACGGCCTTCAGCTCGAACTTCAGGAACCAGTCGTTGAGCGCGCGCAGTTGCCCGAGATCGTGACGGCCGGTGCGATCGACGAGCGCGTACTCGTACACCCAGCCGACACCGGTCGCATCCGGCCCGAGCGAGACCGTCGCGCCGGCAGGCAGCCGGCTCTGCACCTGGCTCAGGTATTCGAGCACGCGCGAGCGCGCCCAGTACGGATCGGTGCGGTCGTCGAACAGCACGTAGACGAACGCGTCGCCGAACGACGAGTACGCGCGGACGGTTTTCGCGCCGGGCACGCCGAGCAGCGTGGTCGTCAACGGATAAGTCACCTGATCCTCGACGATCTGCGGCGCCTTGCCCGGATACGACGCCTTCACGATCACCTGCGTATCCGACAGGTCGGGCAATGCATCGAGCGGCGTCTGCTGCAGCGAATGAACGCCCCATGCGGCAATCAGCACGGTGGCCAGCAGCACGAGGAAGCGGTTGTGGACCGACCAGCGAATGATGCGCGCGATCATCGTTCGCCTCCCTGCGGTTCGACCTTCGTCAGCCGGTAGCCGTCGTCGCTCTGCGTGAACGCGAAGCGCACCGTCTGGCCCGGCTTCACATCCGGGAACGCGGTGGCCGACGGCTTGCCGAACGCCATCGTCATCGCGCCCCAGCCGAGCGCCGGAACGGGCTGATGCGAGAACGTGATGTCGTCGGCCGTGACCTGCTCGACCTTGCCGGTGGTTTCGTAGATTGGTGCCGCCGCCTTCGGTGTCGACGCGGGCATCGCCCCCGCCCCGCTTGCGGCGGTGCCGCTTTCCAGCCGCGGCAGCACGCTTTTCAGGCTCGCCTCGGAATCGATCAGGAACTGCCCCGATGCGACGACCGTATCGCCTTCGTTCAGTCCGCCGAGCACTTCGGTGTCGCTGCCGACGTCGTTGCCCACCGTCACGGTCACGGGCTGAAGCCGGCCATCGCGGTTCTTCACGATCACGATCGAGCGCTTGCCGGTCGCGATCACCGCTTCGGACGGCACGAGCAGGCGCGACACGGTTTGTCGTGCAGCGACCCGCACGCGCATCAGCATGCCGGGCGTGAGCTTCAGCGCGGCGTTGTCGATCTCCACACGCGCCTGCAGCGTGCGGCTGCTCGTGCTGATGCCGGGCAGCACTTCGCGGATACGCCCCGTGAAATGCTGCGCCGGATCGCCCGCGAACGTCGCGTCGACCGGCATCCCCGGCTGCACGTTCAACGCAAGCGCTTCCGGCACCTCGACGATGAGCCACAGCGTCGATAGTCCCGCGATCTTCGCGAGCGTCTGCCCGGGCGCGACCATCGCGCCGTCCCGCACGTTCAGCTCGCTGACGACGCCGGTTTCCGGCGCGGTCAGCACGACATGCGTTTGGGCCTTGCCGGTACGGTCGAGGCTCGCGATCATGCCGTCAGGGATCGACAGCGCCCGCATCCGCGCGCGCGACGCGTCGAGCAGGCTGCCGTCCATCCCGCCGCGCTTCAGCGCGAGGTATTCCTCCTGCGGCGCGAGCCAGTCCGGCACGAACAGCGACGCGACCGGCGCACCCTTCGCGATGCGCTGCATCGGTGCGCGCGCATAGAGACGGTCGATGTAGCCGGTGACGCGCGACTGGACGACGTCCGCGCGCGATTCGTCGAACTGTGTGGTGCCCACCGCGTCGAATCCGGCCGCCGTCTGCTGCCGGCGCGCGGTCGCATAGCGGATGCCGAGGTTCTGCTGCAGGCCCGGATCGATCCGGACGCCGGATGCGCCACCACCTTCGTCCGCATAGACGGGCTGCAGCTGCATGTCCATGAACGGCGACTTGCCCGGTTTGTCGAAGTGCTGATTCGGCACCATCGGGTCGTGCCAGTACAGCACCTTGCGGCCGGTCTTCGGGTCGGTTTTGTCGGGCGAGGAGGATGCCGCTGCGGTGGTATCCATTGCCGTCGCGGCCGTCGCCGCGTGGCGTGCGCCCGCAACATAGCCCGCGCCGAGCAGCGCAGCACCGGCGAACGCCAGCAAGGCCGCACGGGCCAGTGTTTGCTTCGTCATGTCGTTCTCCTTTATTGCGCGGCGGCCAGCGTCGACGGCACGACCTGGTATTCGAGCTGCGCCCAGGTCTGCGAGACCTCGCGCCGGAGATCGAGCACCTGCAGTTGCGCATCCAGTTGCGCGCGGCGCGCAGCGAACGTATCGGCGAGCGAGCCCGTACCGGCGCGGTACGCGGCGTTCGCCAGTTGCACGCGCTGGTCGGCGGCGGGCAGCAGTGCGTCGCCGAGATTCGCGATGCGCGCCCGACCGCTCGCGAGCGTCGCGGACTGCGTGCGGATATCGGCCTGCACCTGGCGCAGCGTGTCCTCGTACATCAGGCGTGCTTTCGTCGCGAGCGCGGCCTTCTCGGCGACGTCGCGGTTCTGGCGGTTCTTGCGATTGATCGGCAGCGGGATCGTGACGCCAACCGACACCATGTTCGAATACGCGCCGCCGCGCTGCTGGTACGCGACTTCCCACGTCCAGTTCGGGCTGCGTTCGCTGTTCGCGACGGCCGTTTCGGCTTCGGCGACGGCGATATCGTCGGCGGCGGTGATCAGCGCCGGTTGCGACAGCCGCAACTCGTCCGGCGGCAGCGACGACACGAACGACTCCGGCGCGGGCGGCGCGCCCGTGACGTCGTCGACGGGCACGGCGGTCCAGCGCGACAACGCAATGAGTGAAGTCTGGTAGACCTGCTCCGCCTTCAGCAGTTGATCCTGCGTCTGCGCGAGCATGGCCCGCGCCTGGACGACATCGGCCGCGCTCGCCTTCGCGCCGCGATACGACGCCTTCGTCGCGTCGAGTTCATGGTTCATGTGATCGAGCAACGCCTGCTGCAGCGCGAGCGCCTGCTTCGCGTAGACGGCGTTCAGCCAGGCCGTCGCGGTTTGCTGGCGCACGCTCGCGAGCTGCGCGAGATAACCGGCGCGCTCGCGCCCGACCTGCTCGTTGGCGAGCGCCGACCGCAAGCGCCGCTTGTCGCCGGACACCCACTCCTGCTCGATGCCGATGCGGCGCATCGTCATGAAGTCCTGGCCGACGGTGAAGCGCTGGCCGCCGTTGACCGGCAGGTTGTCGATGCCGGCCTTGAGCATCGGGTCGGGCAGCTGGCCGGCCTTCACGGCCGCCTCCGAGCTGGCGCGCACCGACGCCTGCGCGGCCTGCATCGAAGCGGAATGATCGGTGGCGGACTGCAGCGCGGCGTCCAGCGTGAAAGGAGATGGCTGCGCGTGAACCGCGCCCGCAACCAGCAGCGCCGCCCAAAGCATGGGCGCGCGCCGACGCGCACGCCGCGCGAGCGGCGTGCTGGAATGGAATGACATGGCTTAACCCCAACGGCGGAACCCCATAGGGATTCCACGTCCTGATACAGGACGAACCTCACCGCGAATGCGGCGAACCTATCGGATCGGGATCAGCTGATGCGTGGAGGGCGCCACAACCCGTTCGGGTCGCGGACCGGGAGGAGTTGCGCGTAGTGGAACGCGACGGTGCTGGCGAATGCAGCGGGACGACTGACTTCGGCACGAGCGGCCGGATGATAAAGACTGCCGAACTGGCATTGCGCCGTCAGCTTGCAGGCCATGCCCTTCGCTTTCGCATGGGACTTGCCGGCCGGCGACTTCATCATCGAATCGCAGCCCGGCATGTCGGCTGACATGCCGGCGTCCATGTCCATCGACATCGACATCGACATGCCCTGCTGCATCATCGGACATTCCCCGGCCAGGCCGCTGGCTGCCAGCCCGCTGATGGGCAGCACCGCGCAGAGCAGCAGCAGGATGATGGTCCGGAGGAATTTCATGGCGGGGATTATAGCGCGGGGATTTGCTGTGTGGCGGCGCGTCGATGAAGCGGAAAGACGCGCCGACTCCGCGACCGCCGCCGCCTGCTACCGCGCCAGCCCCTCCGCCTCCAGCACTGCCCGCACCGCCGGCCGCGCCCGCACCCGCTCGTACCACGCACGCAGATGCGCATACCGGGTCAGGTCGATATCCGCGTGGTACACCGAGCGCATCCATTCGGCCTTGCCCCACCCCGTCAGCGCGAACAGGTACGCATCGGCGACCGTGAACGTGTCGCCCGTGACGAACGCGTTGCCTTCAAGCTGACGGTCGATCCAGGCGAAACGGCTGTCGAGCTTCGTTCTCGCCGGGTCGACGTATTTCCCCGCCTGCACCGCATACAGCAGCGGGATGAAGCCCTTGTGGATCTCGGTGCCGAGGAAGTTGAGCCACTCCATCAGCCGATAGCGCGCGAGCGTGCCGTAGGCGGGCGCGAGCCCCGCATCCGGACGCAAATCCGCGAGATACTGCGCGATCACCGGCCCTTCGCGCAGCAGCGTGCCGTCGTCGAGTTCGAGCAGCGGCACGTAGCCGAGTTCGGTCACATCGTAGTAATTGCGCCCGTCTTCAATGACATGCTTGCGCGCGTCGACCTTGATGATCTCCGCGTCGATGCCGCCTTCGCGCAGCACGATGCAGATGGCCTGCGAACAGCTTCCGGGAGCGTGATAGAGCTTCATGCGTTTCCTTGATGTGTTGTCCATGTATCGATTCGCCGCGACGCGGGCGCTAATATCTCGCATCGGCGCAGGGCTGAGAAGACGGCAGTCGTTTGTGCCGTAGTCACAAAAAATTTACCGACCAGGATTCGGCACGATGAAAACGAGTGCGACAGGATGTTCCGTTGAAGAAGCGATGCGCCTGCTCGGCGGCCGCTGGCGGCTGCTGCTGGTGTCGTATCTGCTCGACGGGCCGCGGCGCTTCAGCGACCTGCGGCGCGACATGCCCGGCATCTCGCAGCGCATGCTGACGCTCGACCTGCGCGCACTCGAAGACGCCGGGCTCGTGCGGCGCACCGTCTACCCGGAAGTGCCGGTGCGGGTCGAGTACGATCTGACCGCCGACGGCGACCGGCTGCGGCCCGTCGTCGAAGTAATGCGCGAATTCGGGCTGTGGCTGAAGGCGCGCGATGCCGACGCGTCGTGCGATACCGGCGTGACACCCGGCGCGGCAGCCGCGATCGAAACGGCCCTTCATTCAACTCGATAACCCCTACCACCCTACGCAGGAACCCCGTTCATGGAACTTCACGCCACCATCGGCGCGGCGACGTCCGATCTCGACGACGACGAGAGCTTCGCCAACATCTACTGTCACGACGCCGAGCAGGACTATTGCTTCGCGTTGTCACGCTTCCCGGACGACGCGCTGATCGAAGTGATGGTGCGCGACCAGATCAACGTGCGCGTCAAGGATCTGTCGGTGCGCCTGACGGACGACACGATCGACGTCGAGATCGAACCCGCCCTCGCCGCGCGTCTCGACGGCCAGACGCGCTACGTGATCCATCTCGCGCCCGGTCAATACGATCCGGTCGCGCTGCGCGCTGCGCTGAAGGAGATCTTCGTCGGCAAGAACGGCTTTCAGGACGACAGCACGCGCGGCTAACGGCTCAATCGCACGGTCATCGTCGCCTTCGCGATGGCCTGGTCGTGCGCGATGAAGCCGACGACCGCCGGCGTCGCGTCACGCTCGACCGGCAGCTTCGCCACCTTGAGCGCGGTCAGCGTGATGACGTAGCGATGTGTCTCGCCTTGCGCCGGGCACGGGCCGAGATAGCCGGCGTGGCCGGTGTCGTTCTTCATCGGGACAGCACCCGCCGGCAGCCGGGCAACGTCATTGCCCGAGCCGGGCGCGATGCCACGGGCCGACGCCGGTATGTCGGCAACGACCCAGTGCCAGAACCCTGAGCCCGTCGGTGCGTCGGCATCGAACATCGTCAGCAGGTAGCTTTGCGTGCCCGCCGGCGCATCCGTCCATCTTATGGATGGCGAAATGTTCTGGCCGTGGCAGCCAAAGCTGCTCGATACCTGCGCGTGATCGAACGCGCCGCCAGCGAGCTCCGCGCTTTCGATCGAGAAATCACCGGCCCTCGCCGTCCCGACAGCGATCATGGCGGCACACAGGGCGAAACCGGGCTTGAATGTCTTCATCGTCAATCTCACCAGCGAGCAGGAATGGAGCGGCCATTCTTGCAACCGCGCCGATCCCGAACAAGGCCAGCAAAGGTACCGGTATCGTGACTACCCGGCAAAGTCCGGGCACGTCGGTCCCGCTCACGCCCCGTCCGGCGAAGCGATACCGGACGACCTGCGCGTCGCGATCGATGTCGATTCCGGCCCGTCGTCGATGCTGCTGACCTACGACGCGCAAGGCAAACGCGTGTCGCGCCGCCCCGACGCCTACGTCGGCGGCACCGTCACGTTCAAGGTGCACCCGGCGCGCCTGCCGCTGCACGACGCGATGACCGACGCGCCCACTCGCCGCTACGTCGTCGCGGGCGACACGTTGGAGCTGATCGACGCGAGCGTCAATTTCCAGTGGCTGAAGGTGCGGTATCGCAATCCGCATGCGGGCGCGGTGCAAGGCTGGGGCAGCGCGAAGGAAGTGACGGGCAACTGATGCACGCGGCGAAGCGGTCGCCGCTCTTTCCCACATATTGAGCGCATCACGTCCCATTAATAGGGATACCTGTTCAAATGTTGACGCGCCGCGCGCCACGGCTCTAACGTTCGCCCCAACGCCATTCGATTCGGCCGCCCCGCTCGCGGGCGACGGCCGGGCACAGAACACAGGAGACAACCGTGGCCCATTCCGCGTCGCGCACCCACGCCAACCCGCAGGAACACCAGCCCGCGCGCGCCGGCATCGCATCCGATCCCGCCGCCCGTGCAGCGGCGGCGCAGGCAACGCCACCGAGCCGCAAGCGGCTGCTGATCCTCGCGCTGCTGTTCATCACGGTCGTGATCAACTATCTCGACCGCAGCAACCTGTCGATCGCCGCGCCCGCGCTGTTCAAGGAGCTGAACATCGATCCGGTGCGCGCGGGCCTCGTGTTCTCCGCGTTCGGCTGGACCTACGCGCTGATGCAGATCCCGGGCGGCTGGCTCGTCGACAAGGTGTCGCCGCGCGTGCTGTATGCGGGTGCGCTGGCGCTGTGGTCGGCCGCGACGCTGCTGCTCGGTTTCGCGGGCTCGTTCGTCGGGCTGATCGTGCTGCGTCTCGCGGTCGGCGCGCTCGAGGCGCCGGCCTACCCGATCAACAACCGCGTGGTGACGACGTGGTTCCCGACCCGCGAACGCGCAAGCGCGATCGGCGGCTACACGTCGGGCCAGTTCGTCGGCCTCGCATTCCTCACGCCGGTGCTCGCATGGCTGCAGGTGCATCTCGGCTGGCACATGGTGTTCGTCGCGACCGGCCTCGCCGGCATCGCGTGGGCCGCGATCTGGTATGCGGTGTATCGCGAGCCGCGCGCGTTTCGCGGCGTCAACGCGGCCGAGATCGCGCTGATCCGCGACGGCGGCGGCCTCGTCGATCTCGAAGACCGCATCGCGGCGCGCACCGAACGCGCGCCGTCGACGTGGCGCGACCTCGGCGTCGTGCTCGGCCGGCGCAAGCTGTGGGGCATCTATCTCGGCCAGTTCGCGCTGAACTCGACGCTGTGGTTCTTCCTCACGTGGTTCCCGACCTACCTCGTCAAGTATCGAGGCATGGATTTCATCAAGTCGGGCTTCCTCGCGTCGCTGCCGTTCCTCGCCGCGTTCGTCGGCGTGCTGTGCTCGGGCGTGCTGTCGGACTGGCTGATGCGCCGCGGCGCATCGCAGGGCTTCGCGCGCAAGCTGCCGATCATCTCGGGGCTGCTGATCTCGACCTGCATCATCGGCGCGAACTACGTCACGTCGACCGGCTGGGTGATCGCGTTCATGACGATCGCATTCTTCGGCAACGGCTTCGCGTCGATCACGTGGTCGCTCGTGTCGGGGCTCGCGCCCGCGCGGCTGCTCGGCCTCACCGGCGGCGTGTTCAACCTGATCGGCAACCTGTCCGCGATCGCGACGCCGATCGTGATCGGGCTGCTGGTGAACGGCGCGGACTTCTCGCGCGCGATCACCTACATCGCGGCAATGGCGCTCGCCGGCAGCCTGTCGTACGGGCTGCTCGTAGGAAAGGTCGAGCGCATCGACGCATAAGCGTCGCGAGGGCGGCACGCGCGTGCCGCCCTGCTTTACCGCTACCGCGGCCCGCGCGTCGCGCGTCGCGTCAGAACCTCTGAGCCCCGTCGCGCGCGAGATCGTGCGGATTGCCGGCCACGTAGTCGAGCGCGCACGCATCGGTATCGATGCCCACGCTCAGCAGCGTTTCCCAGCGCTCGGTGTCGGGCATCGACAGGTCCGGATGGAAACACACGACGGCCTGGTCGCCGGCCGCCCCGCACATCGCCGCCGCGCGCTCGCGCACATCGGCGCTGGTCATCCCGCTCACGACATCGTTCAGGTGCGCAAAGCGCTCACGCGTGGTCGAGCTGTCGGGCATGCACTCGCCACCGCTCAGCGCGCGATCGAGGAAGTGATTCGTATGCAGCAGCCAGCCGTCCGGACGCGGTACCACCACGCCGACACCTGACGGGCTCAGCTCGATGCTCGCCGCGCGCGGATTCGCGTCATGTCGTGTGAACACGGTCAGCACCGTCGATGCACTCACGCGCGCGGTGCGGGCAATGTCGATCGCTTCCTGCACCGTCGTCGCATCTTCGAGCAGGCGACGCGCGATCGCATGCACCGGTACCCCGGCGCTGTCGTTGTCGCTCGCGTGATGCAGGATGTTGAAGTGCAGCCCGAGGCCCGCGCTGTTCACGCCGAGCTTCGCCAGCATCCCGAATTCGGAGAACAGCTTGACGGTGCGGCCGTGCGGCGTCGCGACCTGCATCAGCAGCCCCTGCGGCGCGAGGCTGTCGTGCCAGTCCCACGTCTGCAGCGTGCGCGGCGCGTGCGGGCCGGCCGGCGCGTAGACCGTCGTCGAGCACTCGCCTTCGGTCGACGCAGGCGCGGTCGCGAGAATCTCGGTGCGCGCGTTCAGGCATGCGAGCTGCCAGCGCGGCAGGTCGACGCCATCGGCGATCGCCTCGACTTCGGCGGCGAGACGCGGGCACCACGCGCCGAGCGCGGCCAGGCTCGCTTCGCCAATCTCCCGCGCGCGCTGCGGCGCGATGCCGAGCTTCGGGAAGAACGCGAGATACAGCGCGACCGTCTCGCGGATCTCCGGCGCGAAGCGCTCGCCGATCAGGCGGCCGCGCTCGCGCGGATCGGTGATGTCGGTCACGAAGGTGTGCAGCTTCAAGGTCAACTCTCCTGTGTTGAAAGTTCCGGGCCCGCGCGGCCCGGAACGTGATGCGTCGCGCAGCCGATCGGCCGGCACGCACACCGGCCGGAACGGCGAGCACGATCAGAATGATCAGAACGAATAGATGAACTGCATCCCGGCCAGGTCGTTACTGCGCGCGTACGTGCCGTTGCTCTTCAGGAACACGGGATGGTTCGCCGCGTCGTGGCGGTATTCGACCTTCACGGTGATCTGCTGCGTCGGATAGAACAGCAGGTCGGCCGTGATCGCGTAGCGCTGCGCGCCCTTGCACTCGGTGCCGTTCGTCGACGAGCCCCGGAAGCACGCCGGATCGATGCCGAAGCCGCTCGACCCGTTCACCGACGGATTGCCGCCCGCGAGCCCGTACTGGATGTTCGTGCCGCCACCGCCGTTCGACGTGTTGTTCAGGTAGTCGACGCGCAGCGTCGCGCCCATGCGGCCGACCCACGACGTCGTCCACTTCGTATGGCCGAGCAACGACATCCCGTACCAGCGCGCGGTGCCGCCGTTCCATGCGCCCTTCTGCAACTCGCCGTAGTCGACCTGCGCGTTGACCTGCGTCTTGTCGTGCGTATAGGTCACGTCGGCTTCCACGTACTTGTAGAGGCCGGTCGGCGACGAACCGTTGCACTGGTAGCCGTAGCCGCCCGCCTGCGCGCACGGCGAGAACAGCGACTGCCGGCCGAGCATCCCGGAGATGCCGAAGTCGAAGGCGGTCGACGTCGCGTTGTCGAAGCGCGCGGTGATCGTCGGCGTCCAGTTGGTCTTCGTCGTGTTGTTCGCCGCGTTCGCGATCGCGCCGGCCGTGCGCAGCACCTCGTTGCCGATCACGACCTGCCAGAAGCGCGTCATCGCCGCGTTGGAACCCTTCAGCCCGACGCCGATCAGGTTGCCCGGCTCGCTGAAGTCGTACAGCAGCCCGTGCGTGAGCGTCAGCATCTGGTTCGACGGCTGCACTTCGTAGCCGGCTAGGCTCGGCATCATCCCGATCTCGAAGGTGCGCGTCGTGCTGAGCGGCACCGTGACCACCGCCTGCGTGACGATGTTGTTGCCGATGCCGCCGTGCGAATTGCTGAACACGTTGCCGAAGCCGCGGTTCGGCTGGATCACGATCTCCGCCGCTGGCGCCATCGGGCCGACGCCGAAGGTCTTCTTGATGTCGAGATAGAGGTCGCCGATCGTGCTGTTGTAGTAGTCGTACGCGCCCGGGTCGTGGTTCAGGAACTGGAAGCCGGACGTGCGCTGCGCGCGGTTGAACAGGTACACGGGATCGACATAGCCGGTGATGCTCAGGCCCGCGAGCGGGCCGGTGGTCGCCGCTTCCTGCAGCGAGTCGACCTTCAGCGACGCGTTCGCGATCTGCTCGCGCATCTGCTGCAGGTCGTCGTTCGTGAATGCAGGTGTCGAATCGGCGGCCGGCGTGGCGGCCGCTGCCGTGTTGATCGAACCGATCTTCGCGCCGCCCGAGGCGGCATTGGCAGTCGCAGTCGTTGCCGCGCCGGCAGGCTTCGCCGCCAGCATGCTCGAGCGCAGCTCGTTCACCTGCTGCTGCAGCGCGGTGACCTGCGCCTGCAGCGCCTTCATCTTGCTCGCATCGGTCGCCTGCGGCGTGTGCGCGAATGCCGAGGCTGCTTCGAACGCAAGCAGGCACAGCGCCGTCATGTGTTTGATTTTCATGGGGTGGGTGGTCGTCGGGACGAGCGCGCCCCCGCCCGCCGCGATGAGCGGCGGGGCGCGCGAAAGGTAGGCGGGAAAGAGGGGCCGGCTTACTCGGTCTTCAGCTTCGTCCAGAGACGGTTCTGCAGACGCATCAGCTCAGGCGGAACCGGCTTGCTGAGGCTCAGCTTGCGGATCACGTCGGCGGGCGGGAACACGGCCGGATCGCTCGTCACTTCGGCGCGCACGAGACGCTTCGACGACGGCACGGCCGACGGGTACGACGTGTCGTTGGTCAGGTTCGCGCTCTCCTTCTCCGACAGCACGAAGTTGACGAACTTCAGCGCGGCGTCCGGATGCGGCGCATCCTTCGGCACCGCCATCATGTCGAACCACATCGCGCTGCCCTCGGTGGGGATCACGTACTTGATGTGATACGGCTTCTTCGCGGAAGCGGCCGCGATCCGCGCGGAGTTCACGTCGCCCGACCAGCCGAGCGCGAGGCAGATGTCGCCGCCCGCGAGATCGTTGATGTAGCTGCTCGAATTGAACTGCGTGATGTACGGCCGTACCGTCTTCAGCAGCTCGTATGCGGCCTGGTAGTCGGCCGGGTTCGTCGTGTTCGGGTCCTTCTTCAGGTAGACGAACGCCATCCCGAACGCATCGACCGGCGAATCGAGCACCGAAATGCCGCAGTGCTTCAGCTTCTGCGCATACTTCGGATCGAACAGCAGCGCCCAGCTGTCGAGCGGCGCGTCGTTGCCGAGCGCAGCCTTCACCTTCTCGACGTTCATCCCGAGCCCGTCGGTGCCCCATGTCCACGGAAGGCCGAACTGGTTGCCCGGATCGTCCTTCGCGAGCACCTTCATGATTTCCGGATCGAGCAGCCCGTAGTTCGGCACCTGGCTCTTGTCGATCTTGCGGTAGATGCCGGCCTGCAGCTGCCGCGCCCAGAAGATGTCGGACGGCACGACGACGTCGTAGCCCGACGTGCCCGACAGCAGCTTCGCCTGCAGCGTCTCGTTCGAATCGAACTCCTGGTAGACCACCTTGATGCCGGTCGCCTTCTCGAAGTTCGCGATCGTCGCCTTGCCGATCGAGTTGCCCCAGTTGTACACGTTGACGACATCCGCCGCGTGCGCGACCGGCACGCCGGCCCACAGGACGCCGCCCAGCGCGAGCGCCGCGCATGCCGTTCTCAGATGCTTGTTCCAATCCCCTGCCATGGTTTCCTCCGTCGATATCATGATCCGCTCGCGATGAACGGTGTGTGCTTCGGTCCGGAAAAATGTAGCCAGAGGAAATTGGCCGGTCTGCCCTGCCAATAGGGGGACACGCTGCACAATCGGGGCATCCGGTTCCGGACGGAGGCCCCGATCGGCACAACACGGAAGCGATTTGAAAGCATTCGTCATCGCTTCGTCAGGTCAGCCCAGGATCGCTCAGGATGCCTGCACGTCCATGCGCACGCCGAAGTCCTCGCCCACGTGCGTGATGCGGCCGTCCATCATCGTCAGCGCGACGTCGATGCGGCCGATGTCGTACTGGCCGACTTCGAACAGGTCGTTTTCCAGCACGACCAGGTCCGCGCGCTTGCCGGGCGTGAGCGAGCCGACCTCGTGCTCCATCCCGAGCTGGTACGCGCCGTGGATCGTGTACGCGGCGATCAGCTGCGGAATGCTCAGGCGCTCGGCGATATCCGGAAATACCGGTGCATCGGGCTCGCCCGCGAGCTGGCGCGTATGGCCCGACTCGATGTGTTCGAGCGGCTTGTGCTGGCAGCGGCACTGGCACGCGAGGCCGTCCATGCCGATCGACACCGTCACGCCTTCGTCGAGGAACGTGCGGAACTTGTACATGTTGCTCCAGCGCGCGTGGCCGTAGTGATCGCGCAACTGCTCGGTGTACGCGTCGACCACGCCCCACTGCAGCTGCGTGTTCGCCATCACGCCCGCGCGGCGGAAGCGCGGGATGTCGTCCGGATGCGTGAGGAACGCGTGCGTGATCACGTGGCGGCGGTCGCGCGGCGGGTTCGTGCGGTTGACCGCGTCGAAGCCGTCAAGCGCCATCCGCACGGCCGCGTCGCCGACGCAGTGGACCATCACGTTCGCGCTCACGCGATCGGCTTCGACCAGGTAGCGGTTGAACGTGTCGGCCGGCATCGTCGGCGCGCCGCAGGTATCGGGGCGATCCGCGTACGGCTCGAGCAGGTAGGCGGTGTGGTTCGCCTCGGTGCCGTCGAGGAACAGCTTCAGCGCACGCGCCTTCACGAGCGGCGAATCGTACTGCTCGCGGTATTTGACGAGCGTGCCGACCGGATCGTCGATCTCGCCGATCACCGCGACGCTGCCCACCACGCGCAGCTTCAGGTCGCCCGCGCGCTCCATCGTCTGCAGCGTCTCGTACAGGAGCGACTGGTCGCCGCTCGGATCGAAGAAGCCCGCGTCGAACACGGTCGTCACGCCGGCCGCGCACAGTTTCTTCTGCCACGGCGGGATCGACTTCAGGTACAGGTCGATGCCGGTCGGCAGCAGGCCGGCCGCGCTGATCCGCTGCATCAGCAACGAATACGCGGCGCCGTCGACGATCAGGCCGGTCGGCTCGCCCGTCACCGCATCCTTCTCGAACCAGCTCGCGCCCTCCTGCACGGGCGGCGTCGATGCATCGATGCCGGCGATCTCCAGCGCCTTCGAGTTCACCCACATCGAATGGAAATCGGTCGACAGCAGGCACACCGGGCGATCCGCGCAGATCGCGTCGAGCGTCTCCTTGCGCAGCAGCGCCGGCGGAATCGTCGCCTGCACCCAGCCCATCCCGGTGATCGCCGGCTCGTCCGGATGCGATTCGACGTAATCGCGCAGCGCACCGAGCACCTTCTGCGGATCCTCGTAGTTCACGAACGCCTGGAACGCGAACGCGGTCGTCTCGAAGTGCCAGTGCGATTCGACGAAGCCCGGCAGCACGAGCCGGCCGGCCGCGTCGACGACCTTCGTGTCCGCACCGACGTACGCCTGCACGGCCGCCGTATCGCCGACGTGGACGATCCGGCCGTCGCGCACGGCGACGGCCTGCGCCCAGGGCTTGTGCGGGTCGACGGTGTAGACCTTCGCGTTGGTGAGAACGAAATCCGCCGGCGTCGAATCCTTGGCGGCGGGCGTCGGTTGCATCTGCATGGCCTGTCCTTTCTGTTGATCAGGTTTTCGAAGTGCTTTCACTATAGGCAGACGATTCGTGCGGGTATGCCCCCCCGCTGCGGGGGCTCGGGCGCATTCCGGCCACAGCGCGCCCGTTCTTGTCGTCGTTTTGGGGACAACGTGTGAAATGCGCAGCGCGAATCCGGTGATTTCCCGGCTGACGCGCATGCGGCGTTCGCGTAACGTCGCACTGTCCCCTGACCGCCCACGCCCGACCATGCGACTTCTCCAGCCCGACCCGGCCGCCCGCGGCCACTACCTGATCGGCGTGCGCCCCGACACGCTCGGCGCGACGCTGCGCGCAGTCGGCACGCCGGATTTCGTCGGCGCGGTCACGGAGTTCGTCAACGACAGCATCGACGCCGACGCCGTGCACCTCGAACGCTGGCGCGCCGATACGGGCAGCACGTCGGGTTTCGTCGTCGAATGGCTCGGCAGCGGCAGCCTGCGCTTCGCGGCCGATACGTTGCGCGTGATGGATGTCTACTACCAGGACTACTGTCAGGTCGATCCGCTGGTCGCGCCGCTGCGCGGCAAGGCCGGCACGCTGCTGGTGCAGCGTCACGTGGAAGGGATCGCGCAAGGCGAGTTCCGCCGCCGGATCTTCGATGAGCCGGGCATCGCGCAGGAATGCATGCTCGTGCACGGCAGCGCGCACCTGCAATACGCACTCGGGCTTGCGCGCACCGTCGGGCGGCCCGCGTTCACGATGGACGAGCTGTTCCACTTCAGGCAGATGGTGGACCTGCTGTTCCCGATGTTCGAGCTGCATGCGCGTAGCTGCGCGGCGCGGCGCGTGGCGTCGGGGACGGTGAATGCCACGTCGCAGGCGAGCTTCGACGCGCGCTTGGAACGGCAGGACGTGCAGTTGTCGCGCCGCGAGCACGAGATCTGCCGGCTGATGCTGTGCGGGCGCTCGGTGCCCGAGGCCGCGCAGCAGCTCGACGTGAAGCTGTCGACGGCCGAGTCGTATGTGAAGCGCGCGTTCGCAAAGCTCGGCGTGCGCACGCGCCGCGAGCTGTTCGACTGGGTGCTGGTCGACTGCTGAACGCGCGGCGCGGGCTTATGCGGCCAGCGCGGCCGCCTTGATGTTGAACGCGCGCAGCAGGTCCTCGCAGAACGCGTCGACGATCGGCTTGTCGCTCGCGCTGCGCTTCATCGCGAGATGCAGCGGCACGTCGAAGCTGAACGTCGTGCGGCCGACGGCCTTCACGAGCCCGCGCTGCTCGAACGGCTCCGCGTAGTGCGCGGGCAGGTAGCCGAGATGGCCGCCCGACAGGATCAGGATCGTCGCGGCCTCGATGCTGTCCGCGCTCGCGGTCACGCGCCGCTCGGGCAGCGGATACTGCTCCTCCGGCACCGGATAGGTGCGCCAGACCCAGTCGTGAAGCTGCAGGTCGTCCGCCGTCACGGGCCGCGACGCATGGAACAGCGGATGCCCGCGCCCGCAGTAGATCACCTGCTGCTCGGTAAAGAGCGGCGTATAGAGCAGCCCCGGCACGCGATGCCAGAAATAACCGATCGCGAGATCGAGCTGGTTGTTGACGAGGCTTTCCTCGAGCTCCTGCGGCGATGCGACCTTCATCGCGAACGTGACGGCCTGGTCGCGCTTGCGGAACGCGCCGATCGCATCGGCCACGCGCGCGTTCTCGACGAGCGGCGCCTGGCCGATCAGGCCGATCGACAGCGTGCCGACCAGCTTGCGGTCGATGTCGCGCACCCGCGCGACGAATTCGGAGGTCGCCGCGACGAGCGTGCGGGCGGTGGCCGCGAAGCGTTCGCCCTTCGACGTCAGGCGAAAGCCGCCGCGCCCGCGATCGCACAGCTTGAAGCCGACGCGCGCTTCGAGCGCCGACAGCTGCGTGCTGATCGTCGACTGCCGCACGCCGAGCGACGCCTCGGCAGCCGTGATGCCGCGTGCGTCGACGACGGCCAGAAAGACCCGGATGAGCCGGAGATCGAGATCGGAAGTATTCGAGAACATGCTTCAAGCCGCTGCGCGTGTGCGCGTTACCCGGCCGGCCAGCACGTCGCGCATCGCACGCCACGCCGGCCGCCTTCGCCGATGAACCGAACCGGACGCGCGCCGCCATCGGCAGCCGCACGCGTCGCCACCGTCATTCAGATGCCACCGCGAGCGCGCGTTCCATGCCGAACACGGCCGGCCGCAGCCGCCGGTAGCAGAGGAACGCCACCGCGCACAGCACGATCGCCGCGATCAGCGCCGACTGCGTGCCCGCGCTCTCGATCAGCGAACCGCCCGCGACCGAGCCGACGCCGTAGCCGAGCGCGACGCAGCCCGGCGACAGCGCGGCCGATTTTCCGACCAGGTCGTACTGCGGAATCGTCGCGTAGATCAGCAGCGCGCCGCCGGTCCAGCAGCCGATGAACACGATCGCACCGAGCGTGAACGTCGCGGCCGATGCCGGCAGCGCGAGCAGCACGGCCGCGACCGCGCAGCCGCCGAGGTTCACGAGCGCCCAGCGGCGCAGGCCCGCGCCCGCGCCGAGTTTCGGCATCGCCGCGCAGATCACGAGGCTCGCGATGTTCGCCGCACCGAGCACGAGCGACACCGACTTGCCGCTCAGGCCCGCAGCCGTACCGATCTTCTCGAGGAAGGTCCACACGACGCCGACGCCGCCGTACAGCGCGAGCTGCGCGCACAGCACGAGCATCGCGCCCTTGCGGTCGATGCGACCGGCGACGCCGGCCGGCGTCGGTGCAGCCATCGTCTCGCCGCGGCGAAACAGCGGCGTCGCGAGCACGAACATGCCGAGCACGCACGCGACGAAGCCGAACACCCCGTGCGCGCCCCATGTGTCGCTCAGCATCGGGAAGATGTAGGCGAGCAACACCATGCTCCACGTCACCTGCCCCATCAGCATGATCCCGAGATTGCGTTCCGGCGCGCGCGAATACGACAGGTAGCGCAGCGCGATGCCGTTCAGCCCGCCCGAGCCGACGCCCGCGATGAACTGCAACGCCGAATACGCAACCAGCCCGTGCGTCGCGAGCGTGCCGAGGTTCGCGCCGGCCGCGAGCGTCACCGCGCCCGCGAGCACCCAGCGGACCGGCTGGCGGCCGAGCACGAACGCGACGAGCAGCGTGCCCGTCGATTCGCCGAGCACCTCGATGAAACTCGACAGCCCGAGCGCCGCTTCGCCGAAGCCCCAATGACGCTCGACCTGCCCGACGATCGCGGGCAGGCCGAGGAAGACCGTCGGCCCGAGCATGCCGAGCAGCAGCATCACGACGACGAATAGCGCGCTTTCCTGTCGCGCTTCATCCTGCAGGTTGACTACATTCATCTGGTGTCTCTCTCCGTGTCCGCGGTGCGGACCGTCTCCTCTGGGGATCGTTTTTGGTGTCGCTACGGCGGCGGCCCGGCGTGGTGCCGTGCCACCGCGTCATCGCTTACATCGGGAAGCCCATCGCCTTGATGCCGCTGATCCACGCGCGCTTCCAGCCGCCTTCCGCATCCGCGCCGTCGAATGCATGAAACGTGATCTTCGCGGCCATCCAGCGCATCGGTTCCGGCGGGATGTAGCTCGGGCTCTGGTTCGCGATGTCGAGCTTGCGCTCGGGGCTGTCGCGATCGAACAGGATGTTCAGCCCCATGAACGCGCCGAACCGGCTCGCCGCGACGCCGAAGCCCGTATAGCCGGCGACGAACACGGCCTTGTCGCCGAGATAGCGCTTCGCGAACACCGAGCCGCGCGAGCAGTAGTCGATCGGTCCGCCCCACGCGTGCGAGAAGCGCACATCGCTCAGTTGCGGGAACGTGCGGTAGAACGCTTCCGCGAGCCGGTAGTACGTTTCGCGCTGGCCGTCCTGATGCGGCTCCGGGTCGCCGTCGAAGTGATAGCTCACCAGCCCGCCGAAGATGATGTTGTTGTTCTTCGTCAGGCGGAAATAGTTGAGCTGCGTGCGCGTGTCGTACACGCCCTGGCGGTTCTTCCAGCCGATCCGCGCAAGCTGCTCGTCGCTGAGCGGCTCGGTCGCGAGCACGTGGTCGCGCACCTGCATCACACGGCGGTTGATATCGGGAATCCCGACTTTCGCGGTGCCGCTGCCGAACACGACGCGCGGGGCACGCACGCTGCCCTTCGGCGTCTTCACGAACACCGTGCTGCCTTCGTCGGTCACGGTCACGAGCGGCGTGTGCTCGTACAGCTTCACGCCGAGCTTCAGCGCCGCGCGCTTCAGCCCCCACGCGAGCTTCGCCGGATGCACGATGCCGCTGCGGTTGCGCGACCACAGCGCACCCGCGAACAGCGGCGAATTCAGTTGTTCGAGCGTTTCGTCGCGGTTCAGCAGCACGACGTTGTGGCCGTACTCGCGATGCAGGTCGTAGTCGCCCTTCAGGTGCGCGATGTGCTCGGGGTCGACCGCCACCGTCATTTCGCCGTTCCACTCGATGTCGGCGTCGATGTCGTAGCGCTTCAGCGTGTCCTCGAAGCCGTCGAGGTTGTGATGGCCGAATTCCTCGAGCTGCGCGATGTCGTTCGGGAACACGCGCACCGCGTTCGGCAGCCCGTGCATCACCGACGTCGAGATGATCCCGCCCGCGCGGCCCGATGCGCCGTGCGCCACCTTGCCGGCCTCGATCAGCACCACGTTCAGGTGCGGCATCTGTTCCTTCGCCTGCACCGCCGACCACAGCCCCGTAAAGCCGCCGCCGACGATCAGCAGGTCGGCCGTCACGTCGCCGACGAGCTCCGGCTCGGTCGCAGGCGCCGCCGGGTTGTCGAGCCAGTACGGGAACAGCTTCGTATTCGCGAGCGCCGCCTCGACGCCCAATGCGACCGGCGCGCCACGCGTGGCTTGCGCCTGCTCCGGTGCAGTCTCTCTTGTTTTGACTTCCATTTCCATGATCCCAGCCATCACACGCGAAAAGCGAAACCGCCGCCGGGCGCGCGTCACACGGACGACGACACCACGGCGGCGGCTCCGGACATCACGACTTCTCGAGCAGCACGTAGAACTTCTTCGCGTCCTCGATCGTCTCCCAGCGGCCCGCGAAACCGGCCGGCAGCAGGTAGCCCTGGCCCGGCGTGAATTCCTTGCGGTTGCCTTCGACGTCGGTCAGCGCGATCCGGCCCTCGACGAGCCACACGGCTTCGTCGGCCGCGGTTTCCGGAAACTCCACCGAGCCGACTTTCCCTTCCCACCAGCCGATGAGGTAGTTGCCGCTCTTGCCTTCCGCCGCGCGCCAGTCGCTTTCGTCCATCCCGAAGTCGAGCTTCGTGAATTCGCCAATGCCTGCGCCGAGCGGCAGGATGTCCTTGATCAGTTTGGTCATCTGAATCTTTCGTCTCTTGATTGAAAAAAGCAGAGACAAAGTTACTCATTTACACTGCCCCGGTATGCCCCCCTCCGGGGGGGACAAGCGGTGTTTTCCGGGGCAAACGGGTCGGCAGGACAACCGACGGTGTTTCCCCTTAATGACGTTTTCGGTTGCGAACGCTACAATCGCGCCGCCTTTCACCCGGGGAACCGCATGCTGCTCAACGTGAACCCCTTCCACCGCGACGACGACCGTTTCAACGTGTCGTTCAAGGCGCTGGGCGAGCTGATCGAGACGGTCGGCACGCCGCACTTCGTGCCGCGCCTCACGCAACTGCTCAATGACGTGGTGCCGCTCGACGTCGCGCATGTCGAGCGTTCGCGCGTCGACGGCTCGATGCCTACCGGCTATCGATGCGAATGGATCGGCAGCAGTGGCATCGATACCGAATCCACCGAAATCTCCGACGTGATGACGCTCTACTACGAGCGTTTTCTCGACAGCGACCCGCTGTTCGCGGGGCTGCGCGGCAAGACAGGCACGATGCTGGTTGTTCGCGACATTGCGGCGATCCCGCCCGGCGAATTCCGCCAGCGGCTGTTCGACGACGTGCATATCGGCCACGAATGCGTGCTCGCACGCGGCACGCGCTATGCGCAGCATTCGATCGCGCTGGAGCGCGGCCGCGACCGGCCGCCGTTCACGCTCGCCGAGATGAACCGCTTTCGCAGCATCAGCGACATGCTGTTCCCGCTGCTCGAACTGCATGCGTCGACCACGGCCGCGCGGCGCGTCGCGCATCCGACACCCGAAGTCCATCCGCTCGCGCAGTTCGATACGCGAATCGCGGCCGACGGCGTGAAGCTGTCGAAGCGCGAATACGAAACCTGCAAGCACCTGCTCTCCGGCAAGACCGTGCCGGAGACGGCCGAAATCCTCGGCGTGCGCGTCGCGTCGGCCGAGTCGTACGTGAAGCGCGCGTTCTCGAAGCTCGGCGTGCGCACCAAGCGCGAGCTCGCCGCATGGGGTTCGGCATCCACCGCGTTCCCTTCTACCGGCCCGCACGACGGCGCCGCGCCGCCCGCCATCCCGCGCTGACACGCCCGGCCTCACCGCGCGGTCGCGTTCGGTTGCGCCGCGTCGATGCGGCGGCGCTACTTGCATCGAAGCCCGTCGATGTAAACGTTGCGACTTCAAAATCTTCGCGCGGGCGTTCTCCTCTACCATCGGCCGATCGCTTGACCTCACAAGAAAGGAGACGGCCCATGCCCCGCGAACTGAATCAACCGATGGGCGGCAACGAGATGCCGCGCTTTGGCGGCATCGCCACGATGATGCGGCTGCCGCAAGCCGCGACGACCGACGGCCTCGACGTGTGCTTCGTCGGCGTGCCGCTCGATCTCGGCACGTCGAATCGCTCGGGCTCGCGCTTCGGCCCGCGCCAGATCCGCACCGAATCCGTGCTGCTGCGCCCGTACAACATGGCCACGCGCGCGGCGCCGTTCGATTCGCTGCAGGTGGCCGACATCGGCGACGTCGCGACCAACCCGTACGACCTGAAGGACTCGGTGCGCCGCATCGAGGAAGCCTATGACGAGATCGTCGCGAACGGCTGCCGGCCGATCACGCTCGGCGGCGACCACACGATCGCGTGGCCGATCCTGCGCGCACTGCACAAGAAGTACGGCAAGGTCGCCGTCGTGCACGTCGATGCGCACGCGGACGTGAACGACACGATGTTCGGCGAGAAGATCGCGCACGGCACGCCGTTCCGCCGCGCGGTGGAAGACGGGCTGCTGCAATGCGACAAGGTCACGCAGATCGGCCTGCGCGGCACCGGCTACCACGCGGACGATTTCGACTGGTGCCGCCAGCAGGGCTTCACCGTCGTGCAGGCCGAAGAATGCTGGAACAAGTCGCTCGCGCCGCTGATGGCGCAGGTGCGCGAACGCGTCGGCGACACGCCGGTCTACCTGAGCTTCGACATCGACGGCCTCGATCCGTCGTTCGCACCCGGCACCGGCACGCCCGAAATCGGCGGCCTCACCGTACAGCAGGGCCTCGAGATCGTGCGCGGGATGAAGGGCCTGAACATCGTCGGCGCAGACCTCGTCGAAGTCGCGCCGCCCTACGATCCGACCGGCACCACCGCGCTCACGGGCGCGAACCTCGCGTTCGAGATGCTCTGCGTGATGCCGGGCGTCGCCTACCGCTAACCCGACCGACAGGATGACCGTCATGTCCACTGCCGAGCTTTCCCGTTCCACCGCCACGTTCGTGCTGCCCGCCGCGCACATCGCCGGCCAGCCCGTGCGCACGCAGGCCGACGCGCCCGGCGCACCGATCTTCGACGCGTCGACGGGTGCCGCGATCGGCTGGCAGGAATTCGCGACGCCCGCACACGTCGACGCCGCGGTGCGCGCCGCGCGCGATGCGTTCCCCGGCTGGCGCGATACGCCGCCCGCCGAGCGCGGCCGGATTCTCGCCAAAATCGCCGAGCGCGTCGAAGCGTCGCGCGATCGTCTTGCGGCGCTGCAGATGCAGGTGAGCGGCAAGCCGCCGTTCGAAGCCGAGGCCGATGTCGGCGACGTCGCCGCGACGTTCGCGTACTACGCGAAGCTGTGCGAGGACCCGGCGCTGTTCGCGGCCGAACCGGTCGCGCTGCCGAGCGACGCCGTCACGGCCGAACGCTTCTACGATTCCGTCGGCGTCGCGGCGCTCGTCATGCCGTGGAACTTCCCGATGGTCACGACCGCGTGGAAGCTCGCGCCCGCGCTCGCGGCCGGCTGTGCGGTCGTGCTGAAGCCGTCCGAACTGACGTCGCCCACCGAACACGCGCTGCTCGCCATCGTCGCCGAAGCCGGCGTGCCGGCCGGCGTGGTCAACGTCGTGAACGGCGGCGCCGAGGTCGGCGCGGCGCTGACCGCGCATCCGCTGATCGACAAGATCTCGTTTACCGGCAGCACGGCGGCCGGCCGCAAGGTCATGCAGGCCGCCGCCGTCGACATGAAGCGCGTGACGCTCGAACTCGGCGGCAAGTCGTCGCTGATCGTGCGCGACGACGCCGATCTCGACGTCGCGGTGTCGCTCGCGGTCGCGGGCGCCTTCACGAACGCGGGCCAGATGTGCTCGGCCACCGCGCGCATCCTCGTGCACGACAGCGTGTACCGCAGCTTCATGGCGGCGTTCGAGACCGCCGTGCGCGCACTCGTCGTCGCGCCGCCGGCCGCGGAACAGGTCGCGATGGGGCCGCTGATCTCGGCCGCGCAGCGTACGCGCGTCGAAGCGATGCTCCAGCACGGCATCGATGCGGGCGCACGCGTCGCCTTCAGCGGCCGGGTGACGGATGCCGGCGGCGACGGCTTCTTCATGGCGCCTGTCGTGATCGCCGAGCCGGCGGCCGACAACCCGCTGTGGACCGACGAAGTGTTCGGCCCCGTCGCGTGCGTGAAATCGTTCCGCACCGACGACGAAGCGATCGCGCTCGCGAACGACACGCGCTACGGGCTCGTCGCGACCGTCGTGACGCGCGATGCGGCCATCGCGAAGCAATTCCAGCAGCGCGTGCGCGCGGGGCTCGTGTGGATCAATGCGCCGCAGCTCATCTACCCGCACGTGTGCTGGGGCGGCTTCGGGCTCAGCGGCATCGGCCGCGAACTCGGCGTTGCAGGGCTGCGCAGCTATCAGGAACTGCGCCACGCGATGCGCGCGATCGACTGACCAGCGCGGCCGTTCAGGCCGTTGGCGGCACCGTGCCCCACGCACGGTGCCGTTTTTTTTGCGGTTCTGCCCAGCGTTTCAGGGCGCGTGCCCGGCAATCGGCATTCGTCGGTCATGCGTTTGCACGGCGCGTGCGCAACCGTCAATGCGACCGCGCCACGGCATGATCGTGCTCGCGCAGCTCGCCAGGAATCGCACACTCCGCGAGCCCGCCCGCATCGATCCATGCGCGCGTGCGTTCCGCGGCCTTGTCGATCAGTTGCGCGCACTGTGAGTAATCGTATGACGAGACGTCGAGCGGACAGAGCGGCGGCACCACATGGATTTGCGCGCGTGCCGCGTACAGCGCCAGATCGCGCACCAGTTGCCGCGCGATCACGAGCGTCAGTGCGTGCGTCGCATGCGCGATCGGGCTGCGCGGCGGGACACGCAACGCACAGGCGAACCCGGCCGGCAGCACGACGATCCGCTTGACGCCGAGCGCGATCGCAACCGAGATCGGCGTATTGTTCGCGACGCCGCCGTCGACGAGTTCCACACCGCCGATGCTGACCGACGGAAACACACCGGGAATCGCCACGCTGGCCTGCACGGCATCCACGACCGAGCCGGCGGACAGCACGACTTCGCGGCCGTTCAGCACGTCGGTGGCGACGATGTGGAGCGGCAGCGCGGCCTGCTCGATCCGCCGGTACGGCAGGTTCTTTTCCAGCAGCCGGCGCAGCGCATCGGCCTCGACCAGATGCGGCCGGTTGCGCAGCAGCATCGCGATGACGCTGCGCAACGAGAACGGCATGACGTCCTGACGGCGAATCCTGCACCACAGCGCGGCGAGCATCGCGACGCCGTCCGCGTCCGGCCGGCCGGCGAAATAGGCGGCATTGATCGCGCCCGCCGACGCGCCGACGACGCAATCGGGCCGTTCGCCGCTCGCGACCAGCTCGCGGAGCATGCCGACCTCGATCGCGCCAAGACTGCCGCCGCCGGCGAACACGAAGGCGGTCGAGGGAGTGGGATCGGAAGCCACGGTGTGCCCTCCTGCGGTTGGCTGCGACAGTGCATTCACCATGATGGATCGTGCGGCGCCCCGGATGTCCTGATGAAAACCCTGCCGGCACACGGATCCAGCCCCGGTCGGCCGCCGATGCGCGCCGCGCTCCCCGGATTTCCGCGACGCACCTTTTTGGAGAGGGCGACGTGATGCGCCGTCCTGCTTCCGGGTCGCATCCATATGGAACCTCGCGCAACGGCCGCGCACTTTTTGACCTCGATCAAGAAAACCGTGCACATCGGCGCGCGCAAACGTATGCAACGCATTCGCCGTGCGTGATACGTGGAACCACGGCTTCAGTTGTCCGGACGATCGCCGTTATTGCATCAACACCCGCCGATTGGCGTCGTTTTGCAGCGCATCGGGACGACGGCCCGGTTCGCATCCGACACGCAGCGACCCGGGGCCGTCGCGGGCATGGAGCGGGATAGCCGGACCTCCCGCTCGCTTTTGAACAACGCATGCAGCAGCGCAAGTCGCGAACGAGGGAATCATGTTTGTAGCCATCGGGTGGATCGTCGTCATCGGGTCGGTGATCGGCAGTTTTGTCGGCGTGGGCGGACATTTGCCGGCCTTGTTGCAACCGTTCGAGCTGCTATGCATTTTCGGCGCCGCACTGGGCGCGTTCGTCGTCAGCAATCCGGTCACGACGCTGAAGAAGACGATCAAGAGCCTGCCGACCTGTTTCAAGGGCGGCGGCTATACGAAGCAGCAATACGTCGAGTTGATCGCCCTGTTGTACGAGCTGCTGCAGAAGGCCCGCAAGGACGGCATGATGGCGCTCGAGGCCGACGTCGACGCGCCCGAGCAAAGCCCGCTGTTCCAGAAGTATTCGCACGTGCTCGGTGACCATCACCTGCTCGACTTCATCGTCGATTACTTGCGGATGATGTCGGGCGGCAACGTGAACGTGCTGGAAATGCAGGACCTGATGGATGAAGAACTGCATACGCACCACGCGGAGGCATCGGTCGCGGCCAACGCGATCCAGAAGATGGCGGACGGCCTGCCGGCATTCGGCATCGTCGCCGCGGTGATGGGGGTCGTGCATACGATGGGCTCGGTCGGCGCGCCGCCCGCCGTGCTCGGCAAGATGATCGCCGGCGCGCTCGTCGGCACCTTCCTCGGCATCCTGCTCGCGTATGGCTTCGTCGGCCCGCTCGCGGATCTGCTCCATGCGAAGGGCCGCGCGGCGGCCAAGCCGTTCCAGTGCGTGAAGGCCGTGCTGCTCGCGTCGATGAGCGGCTACGCGCCGGCGGTGGCGGTGGAATTCGGCCGCAAGGTGCTGTTCACGGCCGATCGCCCGAGCTTCAAGGAGCTCGACGAGGCCGTCCGCGCGACGAAGTCGCCCAAGGCCGCGTAACGGGGGCGCCATGGCCGACAGTCGCTCCAATCCGTCGAAACAGGCCCCGCTCGTCGTCGTGCGCCGCAGGAAAGGCGAGGACCACGACGCCCACCACGGCGGCGCATGGAAGATCGCCTACGCCGATTTCGTCACGGCGATGATGGCGTTCTTCCTGCTGATGTGGTTGCTCGGCTCCGTTTCCAAGTACGACAAGCAGGGGATCGAGGATTACTTCAACACGCCGCTGTCGACACTCCTGTCCGGTGGGAAGGATGCGCAGGCACCGCGTCCGAGCGTCGTGCAAGGGGGCGGCCGCGACCTGTCCGACCCGGCGCCGGCGATCGACTCGAAAGCGCAGCCGGTGCCGGCCAGCGCGCCCGCCGCACTCGCCGCGATCGTCGATACGCAAAAGCTCGAACGCCTGAAGGCGAAGCTGACCGCCGTGATTGCGCAAAGCCCGTCGTTGCGCGCGTACCAGGACCAGATCCGGATCGCGATCACCCACGAAGGTTTGCGCATCGAGATCGTCGATTCCCTCAAGCGCCCCATGTTCGCGTCGGGCAGTGCGCAACCCGAAAGCTATGCCACTGCGATCCTCGCCCAGATCGGTACGGCACTCGACGACGTCGAGAACCGCGTGTCGATCGCGGGGCATACCGATTCGACGCCGTATCCCGACGGCCCCACGGGCTATTCGAACTGGGAGCTCTCCAGCGATCGCGCGAACGCCGCGCGGCGCGCGCTGGTTGCGGGCGGATTGCGGGAAGACAAGCTGCTCCAGGTGCGCGGGCTCGCGGATGTGCTGCCGCTCGACAAGAATGTGGCGGACGAGCCGACCAATCGCCGCATCAGCATCCTCGTGATGAACAATGCCGCCGAGCAGGCGTTCTTTCGGGACGGCGGCCGGACGACGATGGACGAGACGGCCAGTGCCCGGGCCGCCGTGCTGCCGGCGGCGGTCACGCGGCAGCATTAGGCGCACGCGTTCACGCGTGCGGGCCGGATGTGCGCGGCCACCGTGCACATCCTCGTGCCCGACAGCGTGTACCGCCGCTTCATGGCCGCGTTCGGAACGGCCGTGAGCAACATCGACTGACCAGTCGGCCGCTCAGGCCGTTGACGGCACCGTGTCTCATCCGCGGTGCCGTCTTTTTCTCCGCATTCGATATATTCCGTAGAATATATCGATACCTGCACTTCCGGAGACTCACCATGCCCCGCACGCCGACGGATCGCGCCCCGCAGCGCGCCGCACGGGAACAGCCGCTCGCGCGCAAGATCCGCGCGCTCAGGCCGCTGTCGAGCGACGCGCGTGCGCAGCAGGTCACCGATGTCGTCGACGCATTCCGGCGCCTGCGCGGCAGCGTCGTGCGCTTCATCCGGATGTTCTCGGCCGCGCACGTCGACGACGCGCCGGACGATGCGCTGTCCGCCCTGGGCTTTCGTGAACTGCTGTCGACACTCGAAGACGAGGCCCGCGCCGCCCGCTTCACGCGCCTGCCCGAACTCGAACGGGCGATCGGCCACGCGCGCCGTCTCGAACGCACGCGCGACGACGTGTTCTCCGATTCGTTCAGCAACGACCCGGCCGCGATGCACGACGCGGTCGCCGGGCTGGAGCGCGTCGACCTGCTGTTCGTCGGGCTGTGCGTCGAGTACGTGATGGAGCGTCACGCGCCGGCGTCGCTCCCCGTTTCGCCCGAGGCCCCGTCCGTACGCTCGCTCACCGACCATTCAACCGCGCTCTGCTGACCGCGCCACGCCGCGTTACCCCGTGATTTCCCCGGAATTTCGTGCGTTATATTCCGTGGTATATTTCGCGAATCTTTCGCGCATCCGTCTCCGGCTCGACCACGCCGGACAGAGGTCAACATGCACGCTCCGCCCTTTCGCCTTGCCCGCACGGCGGATCTCTCGTCGCCCGGCGGTAACCTGCCCGCGGCAACCGGCACGCGGGTCGACGCATGCTGCGCGCCGTCGCGCGCGCAACTGACCGAGCTGAAGCGCCGCGCGCGCCTGTCCGAGCTCGATGCGAACCTGCACTGCTCGATCATCGGCACCTGCCTGACCACGCATGAACTGCGCAGGCTCGTACCGAAGTTCACCGACCTCGACCGCCAGCACGCGACCGACCTCGACATCCATCACGCGGCCGTCGAGCTCGCGATCGGCGGCACGGCCGGCGCGAAGGCCTTGCACAAGGCGCTCGACGAGCGTTATGCCGGCGCGATCCGCGCATTCGACAGCGCGAAGGATGCGGACGAACTCCTCGCGCGCTGGAAAGATGCACTGACAAGCGGCGACATTCCGCCCGCGTACTGGGCGCTGATGACGCATCCGCGCACGACGATGGGCGTGCGCCAGGCCGCGTTCGGCGACCTGCACATGCTGTCGCACCTGGTCGGCGCGGCCAATCGCGCCGATATCCGGCGGCTGGTTGCGCTGGAGGAAGAGAATGCGGCGCTGCACGCGAAGCTCGAGCGGCAGCAGGTGCGCCTGCACGACATGAGCGCGCAGCGCGACGCGGCGCTGCAGGAGCGGGATGCCCTCGCCGCGCGCCAGCACGCGCAGCCGTTGGCGGCCGAAAGCGTATTGCGCGACGAAGTACACGAACTGCGCGAAGCACTGGCCGCGCGCGACGAACGGCTCGCGCTGCACACGAGCCGCCGCGAGGCGGCCGAGCAGCGGATCGCCGCGGAACAGGCAAGCGCCCGCGCGATGCGCGCGCGGCTCGACGACCTGATGGCGATGGTGAAGACGCTGCGCGCCGAAGCGAGCGCGATCGAACAGGCGGTGCAGGCGTCGGCGGACGATCCCGCCGAACGCGCGGCCGATCCGCTGTCGATCCTTCAGGGCACGCGTCTGGTGTACGTCGGCGGGCGCCCGGGCTCGAACCGGGCGATCAAGCGGATCGTCGAAACGGCCGGCGGCGAGGTGACGCTGCACGACGGCGGCATCGAGGACCGCAAGGGCCTGCTGGCCGCGGCGCTACCGGGCGCGCGGATGGTCGTGTTCCCGGTCGACTGTATCGACCACGATTCGATGAACCTGCTCAAGCGCATCTGCGAACGCCATCACATCGCGTACTACCCGTTGCGGACGGCCAGCGTCGCCAGCTTCGTCGAGTTGATCGGGCGGCTCGATGCGCAGGCGCGCGATGTCATCGCGCCGGATGCCGCCACGGGCGACACGCCGCGTTTCTGCCTGCGGCACGGCTAGGGCCTGATTCGCTTCGTCGCATGCGTTGCGCGCTGCCCTTCGAGGGGCCGGTGAAAGCCCGTCGTCAGCCTGAACAGGCCACCGGGCAACGGCAAGCGGACACGCAACGCACCTTCAGCGCCGCACCATTTTCGTGAGCGCGGTAATTTCGTCCGCGCAAGCCGCGTAAGCCCGCGCCTCGATCTCGCGATAGAGGCGGATGATCT
The DNA here is from genome assembly GCF_020419825.1 of Burkholderia sp. AU30198. Taxonomy (NCBI): domain Bacteria; kingdom Pseudomonadati; phylum Pseudomonadota; class Betaproteobacteria; order Burkholderiales; family Burkholderiaceae; genus Burkholderia; species Burkholderia sp. AU30198. The sequence goes on from NZ_JAIZSA010000015.1 coordinate 225,156, forward strand.
CCTCGCCGACCGGCGTGAGCGCACTGCCGCCGCCGCTCTGCCCGCCATGCTCGGACACCGTCGCCGGCGATTTCAGCGAGCGGTTCAGTTCGTCCATCAGCAACCACGCACGCCGGTACGACATCTTCAGGCTGCGCGCCGCCGCCGAAATCGAACCGTGCTCGCGCACGGCTTCGAGCAGCGCGACCTTGCCCGGGCCGAGCGCGATCGTATCGGCTTGCTGGATACGCATCCTGAACCGCACCTCAGGCTTGGGGTGTGCCGGTGTCTTCATGTTGTCCCGCCCTTTGAACGATGCGGGCAAGCATACACGATGGCCGGTGCGACGCGTGCCGGTTCAGACCTCGAGCACGCGCGCGACGATGCCGGCCAGCCGCTTCACGTGGCGCGGCGCGGGCAGGAGGTCGGCGCCCGAGAACAGCAGCGGCGCGCCGTCGTCGATCGACAGCGGCGCGTCGCCGCATTCGAACGCGACGATCACGTGTTCGCCGACGGGCGTGTTGAACAGTTCATGCCAGGAAAACGTGACCGCGTAGCCGTCGTGCGCATGCGCGATGAACACCATGCGCTTGAAGTCGCCCGGCGCGTCGTTGCGCAGCCCGGCCGCGTCGAGCAGATCCTTCAGCCGCGCGCCACGATACGGCGCGACCGAGCGGATGAAGCGGTTCGTCGTGAAGCAGCGCAGGTCGAACGGCTCGGCCGTCGCGCTCGCGTGCCGGCGCAGGTCGTCGAGCGTCACCGTCATCGGCCGCTCGAATGCGCCAGTCAGCGCGATCGAGCCCGCTGCCGCCTGATGCGCCTGATGCGCCGAAGGCGCCGCCGTCCCTGCCATCTCCATCGCCCGCCTCCATGACGGCCCGCCGGTGGGCGTGCCTGCGTTGTATCGGCGGATATATTACGCCGCTAAAAAACCGGCCGGCAGAAGGTGCGCCGCATGGGCGGCATAACGGCGGCCGATCGTGCCCCGAGCTACGACAGCACGATGTTCTTGATGGCTTTCTTGAGGCTCTTGAAGCTGTCGACCGATTCCGCCTTCTGGTCCGTCACCAGCGCACCGATCCGCGCCGGCTCGCAGAAGCTGATCCGGCTGTTCGTGCCGAGCTTGCTGAAATCGGCCAGGATCGCGACGTCCGCCGCGTTGCTCACCATCGCGCGCGCCACTTCGGTTTCCATCCGGTCGTAGTTGGTCGCGCCACGGACGGCATCGACGCCCACCGGCGACAGCAGCGCGAGATCGGCGCGATAGCGGAAAATTTCGGCAACCGTGCCATCGCCGACGGTCGCGGCCGCGCGGCTGCCGATCATCCCGCCAAGCAGGATCGTTTCGTTCTTCGTCTGCCCCGGGTCGCTCGACCGCATCTTCAGTGCAACATCGATCGAGTTCGTGACGATCGTGAGGCCGGACAGCTTCGCCAGTTCCTCGGCCAGCAGCGTCGTGGTCGTGCCCGCGTCGATGAACAGCGTTTGCGAGCCTGTGACCAGCCTGGCCGCCGCACGGGCGATCGCCAGCTTCGCCTTCACGTGCGTCTGCGCGCGCTCGGCGATCGGCGCTTCGTCGCCCACCTGCACCGCGCCGCCGTGTACGCGTTTCAGTTCACCGAGCGCCTCGAGGTCGACGAGATCGCGTCGCACGGTTTCCCGCGACACGTTCAGGTCGGCCATGATCCGGTCGGTGGAAACGCGCTGCATCTTCGATAACAGAAGCCGGATCCTCTGGTATCGCTCTTCTTGCCACATGGAATGTCCTCGGAATGAGCGTCAATGTTATTCGAATGGCGAACTATGCTGCGCTCTCCTCCATCTTTTTGATGCCGACGAGGGTCTGCAGGGATTGACGGACCGCCTGGAACTCGCTGCTCGTCATCTTTGAAAACACCACGTGGATGCGGTCGTCGTCCGGCGCGGCGTCGTCCTGTTCGATGATGAACTGGACGATCCGCGCCTGGTCGATGCCGGGCATCGCCTGCAGCGACGTCAGTTTCACCGCGCCGCGGCTCGCGAGGATGCGCACGCCCCAGCGCTGCCGCGCGGCGAAGAAACGCTTCTCGATCGGCTTCAGGCCGGCCAGGATCGCGAGCACGATCGCCGTGGCGGCGATCGCGGCTACGTACATGCCGCCGCCCACGGCCAGCCCGACCGCCGCCACGACCCACAGGCTCGCCGCGGTCGTCAGGCCGCGGATGATTTCTCCACGCAGCATGATCGACCCGGCGCCGAGGAAGCCGATGCCCGACACCACCTGCGCGGCGACGCGCGACGGGTCCAGCGATACGTTCTTCGCGTTCTGGATATCCGCGAAACCGAACGCCGACACGATCATCACGAGCGCGGCGCCCACGGCCACCAGCATGTGCGTGCGCAATCCGGCCGCCCACGACAGGCGCTCGCGCTCGATGCCGACGATGCTGCCGAGCAGTGCCGCCAGCAACAGGCGGGAAATGATTTCCAGCTGACTGATCATCCGAAGTCTCCTTGCTTTTCCTGGCCTACCCGATGAAGCACGGCCCGCCTGGGCCGCCGCCCGATTCTTCCTGCCTTCGCCCGCCCGTCGCCAGACCCGGCAACCGGCAGGTTGTATTTTTGTGCGATCTTGCGATTTTGTGCGTTCTAATATACGGTACGCAAAACTACAAAGCCAGACCCAAGTTCGTTTGTTTCATCCGATCAGCACGATCAATCATCAGACCATTCAGGCAACACGATCCGGAACACTTGCTTAGGAGACCAACATGATGAAGAAGGCATGGATGCTCGCAGCTATGCTGCTGGCAGCGCTGGCGACGGCCCCCGCTCACGCGTCGGAAGGCGACGTCTGCAAAAAGGTGACGCTCGGCGATGTCGGCTGGAGCGACATCGCGGCCACCACCGGCGTCGCGATGATGCTGCTCGACGGGCTCGGCTACGAGGCGACCAAGACGATCGCGTCGCCGCCAATCGTGCTGGCCGGCGTGAAGAAGGCCCAGATCGACGCGTTCCTCGGCTACTGGGATCCGAGCATGACGCCGACGGTCAAGCCGTTCGTCGATGCCGGCGCCGTCCACCAGCTGCCGCAGCCCAACCTGATCGGCGCACGCTACACGCTGGCCGTGCCGCAGTACGCGTCCGACAAGGGCCTCAAGAGCTTCGCCGATATCGCCAAGTTCCGCGACCAGCTCGACGGCAAGATCTACGGAATCGGCGCCGGCAACAACGGCAACGCGCTGATCCAGCGAATGATCGACAAGAACGAGTTCGGGCTCGGCGGCTTCAAGCTGGTCGAATCGAGCGAGGCCGGGATGCTCGTGCAGGTCACGCGCGCGGTGCAGGAGCACCGGATGATCGTGTTCCTGGCGTGGGAGCCGCATCCGATGAACATCAACTACAAGATCGCCTATCTCGACGGCGGCGACGGTGTGTTCGGCCCGAACTACGGCTCGGCGAAGGTCTATACGCTCGTCACGCCCGGCTACCTCGAACGCTGCCCGAACGTCGGCCGGCTGCTGACCAACCTGAAGTTCACGACCGACGAAGAGAACCAGCTGATGGTGCCGATCATGAATCACGCGGACCCGGTCGCCGTGGCGAAGGAATGGGCGAAGAAGAACCCCGGCGTGCTGTCGAAGTGGCTCGACGGCGTCACGACCATCGACGGCAAGAACGCGAAGGACGCGATCGAGAAACTCATCGGCGCATAAACACGCAACACAAGGAACCACCCATGTACAAGAATCTTGCGCTGTTCGACCTCGACCACACGCTGCTGCCGCTCGACAGCGACCAGGCCTGGAGCCGCTTCATCACGCGGGTCGGCTGGCGGGAAGACGACGCGCACGTGGCGCTGATCGACGAGCACTACGGCCACTATGCGGCCGGCACGCTGGACATGGACGCGTATCTCGCCGTGACGCTCGCGCCGCTCACCCGCTATCCGCGCAAGGTGCTCGAGCGCTGGCACGCGCGGTTCATGGACGAAGTGATCCGTCCGGCGATCACGCCGCAGGCGCGTGAACTGGTCGACCGTCATCGCGAGAACGGCGATCTCTGCTGCATCGTGACGGCGACCAACGTCTTCGTCACGCGGCCGATCGCAGCCGAATTCGGTATAGAGCACCTGCTCGGCATCGAGCTCGATACCGACGACGGCACGCCGGGCGGTGCATTTACCGGGCGCAGTACGGGCGTGCCGAGCTTCCGCGAAGGAAAGATCGTGCGCACCACCGAGTGGCTGGCATCACTCGGCTACGCGCCGTCCGATTTCGAGCGCACCTACTTCTACAGCGATTCGATCAACGATGTGCCGCTGCTGGACTACGTCACGCATCCGGTCGCCACCAATCCCGACTCGAAGCTGTTGCAGGTGGCAGGCACGCGCGGGTGGCCTGTCATGAAGTTGTTCTGATTCGGGCGATATTCTCTGCTGTCCATTTTTCATGTCTGGAGGGGTAATGAAATACGGAGCACGCAGCAACGGCCTCAATCATTCAGGAATCCGATTCGAATCTGATCGAAAGCATATCGTCAACTCGCGCCGGTCGGAAAGCCGCTTTCCGCACTGGCGCGGCGTTTTCATGATCGCACTCCTGTGCACGCTGGCCGCTTGCGGCGACGGCGACTCGGGCACCGCAGCCAGCGTGGCGGCCGCGCGCGCGGCCGCACCGGGCTCGGCGTCCACGCCTGTCCTGCACTGCGCGAGCGCGTGCCACTGACCGACGCAGGCCGCGAGGCCAGCCATCCACGACAGAGAGCGATCATGCAAAACAAACCCACAACCCGACGCCAGTTCCTCGCCGATGCGTTGAAGCTCGCCGGTGCCACCGCGATCACGGGCATGCTGCCCGAAAGCATCGCGCGCGCGCAGGCCATTCCGGCAGCCACCGTCACCGGCACGATCCAGGACGTGAAGCACGTCGTGATCCTGATGCAGGAAAACCGTTCGTTCGACCACTACCTCGGCACGCTGGGCGGCGCACGCGGCTTCGGCGATCCGCGCCCGGTCGTGATTTCGAGCGGGTATCCGGTGTGGCGCCAGCCCTGGCTGCTGTCCTACGTGTTCCCGTTCAACCCGTCGCCGCCCTCCGGCACGGCGAACGGCGACACCTACTACGGCGACCTCCCTCACGACTGGGGCACCACGCACAGCGCCTGGAACAACGGCCGCTACGACAACTGGACCGGCGCGAAGACCAGCGGCACGATGTACTACTTCACGCAGAACGACATCCCGTTCTACTACGCACTGGCGAGCGCGTTCACGGTGTGCGACGACTACCACTGCTCGATGCTCGGCCCGACCGATCCGAACCGGCTGTATCTGTGGACCGGCTGCTGCGGCAACGTGCCGGGCTATTCGCCGTACACGGACAACACGATGACCGGCACCGGCTGGACGACCTTGCCGGAACGGCTGAACGCCGCCGGCGTCACGTGGAAGTTCTACCAGGACAAGGGCAACGGCCTGGATTCCGGCCATGCGTACGGCAATTCCAACAGCGCCGGCAGCACGCTCTGGTGGAACGGCAACTACGGCGACAACATCGTCCTCAACTTCAAGCAGTACCAGAACCTCGGCGCCAACGATCCGCTCGCGCCCGCGCTCAACGGCACGCAGATCGACCCGAGCGGCGGCGGCAAGGAATACGACACGAACCTGTTCAGCCAGTTGCAGGCCGACGTCGCGAACGACACGTTGCCGCAAGTGTCGTGGATTGCCGCGCCTTACGCGTACTGCGAGCATCCGTCGTGGGCCGCGAGCGGCGGCGAATGGTACGTGAGCAACGTGCTGAACGCGCTGACGTCGAATCCGAAGGTCTGGGCCAGCACGGTGCTGCTCGTGATGTACGACGAGAACGACGGCCTGTTCGATCACGTGCCGCCCGCCGTCCCGGCCAGCACCGCGGCCGGCACCGGGCAGTCGACCGTGTCGACGGCCGCGGAATTCGTCGCCAGCAGCGGCAGCGCATCGGACGGCTCGGCCAGCGGCGACGTGCCGATCGGGCTCGGGCCGCGCGTGCCGATGTTCGTGATCTCGCCGTGGTCGAAGGGCGGCAAAGTGAATTCGCAGGTCTTCGATCACACGTCGGTGGTCCGGTTCCTGGAAGCGCGATTCGGGTTTCAGGAGACCAATATCTCGCCGTGGCGACGCGCGGTGTGCGGCGACCTGACCTCGGCCTTCGATTTCTCGAACGCCGACCAGACCGTTCCCGCGATCCAGCCGCCGGCGAGCAACATGAACCCGAACGGCCCGGCCGTCCTGATCCCGTACCCGACCACCACCGCGGTGCCGGCGCAAACGGCCGGCCGCAGCACCGCCTGCCGCCTGCCGTACGAGTTCTTCGTGCAAGGCAAGGTCAACCGCGCCGGCAACGCGCTGGCGCTGACGATGACCAACACCGGCACCGCGGGCGTGCACCTGCAGGCGTGGGTCGACGGCACGAGCACGATCCCCCGGCATTACACGATCGCGGCCGGCGCAACCCAGTGCGCGAACCTGTCGGATTCGCTCGCGCTGAATAGCGGCGGCAGCTACGACTATTCGGTCTACGGCCCGAACGGCTTCCTGCAGACGTTCCGCGGCAGCATCGGTTCATCCGGCAACACGGGATCGACCGCCGAAATCAGCCTGTGCTACGACGTCGCGAACGGCAACGTGCAGATCACGCTCGACAACTCCGCGGGTTCCAGCGCGACGACGTTCCAGCTCACCGACAACGCCTACGGGGTGAACACGCGGCAGTCGTTCACCGTCGCCGCCGGCGCGACGCAGGCCGTCACGTGGTACGGCGACGGCGGCTGGTACGACGCCAGCATCCGCGACGCGAACGACCCGAACTTCCTGCGCCGGGTGGCCGGCTGCGTACAGATGCAATCCGGCGCGCTGCTCACGGATTCGGCGATCGGCAATACCGGCAAGAAGTTCGTCGCGTCGCTCGCGTCGCAGGGCTCGACGTTCGGCACGCTGCGCTTCGACTACGTCGCGCCGCCGTGGAGCCACAGCCCGAAGAACTGGGTCGGCATCTTTGCGCATGGCGCGCAGCCGACCAAGGGCAGCTACAAGTCGTGGGCATACCTGCCGAAGAGCACCGGCTCACTGCTGTTCTCGTCCACGGCGAACAGCACGCTGGCGTCGGGGCAGTACGATGCGTGGTACCTGTTCGACGACGGCTACACGCCGCTCGCGGGCCCCGTCACGATCACCATCTGACGGCATGGCCAGACCGTGTCGGCCGCCCGCACGGGGCCGACATGCATTCGGGCGCGACGTACCACGTTGCGCCCGAATGCTTTTCCAGCCATGCAGCACGCGCTAGACGAGCAGATCTTCGTAGAACGCGCCGAACGGCCGCGTCGGGTGCGCGATCTGGATTTCGAGGATCCACAGTCCGGCCGCCGGCGCGGCATCGAAGTCGCCGAGATTGCCGGCCTTGTAGATCGCGTGCGGAAAATCGCTGACGCGATGCCCCTTGATGTCGACGTTCAGCCGGAAGCCGTGCGCGTCGGCGCGTTGCGCGGCGAATTCGTACAGCGCGATGCCCGCGCAGCCGGTGGTGCGCCAGTGATGTTCGACTTCGTCGTAGATCGCGCGCGCCGCTCGTGCACACGCATGCATGTCGGGATCGTCGCCGCACACGAAGGTCGCGCCCGCGTCGCCTTCATGCTTCGACCACACCGCGCCCAGGTCGATGAAGAAGATGTCGTCGTCCGCGAGGACGGGGTCCGCCACCGAGCGCTCCTTGAACGTGCGCAGCGTGTTTTCGCCGAAGCGGACGAGCACCGGATGCCAGATTCGGTCCATCCCGAGATCCTTCAGCACGCTCAACCCCAGCGCATTGGCCTCCGATTCCCGCATGCCGGGCCGGATGCCCGCGGCGATCGCGTCGACGGCCTGCCATGTCATGGTTCTTGCGTGCTGCATCGCATCGAGCGAAAAAGCTTCGCCGACGGCTTCGCGTTGCGTCGAATTCAAGATGGTGCTCCCGTACGGGTGAAAGGGGGTGGAGTCGGACGTTCGTCATTTCGATATGCACAGGAGAATATATCGATTCGCCAATCGATGCCGAACCGTGCTCCGTCGTATGCCACAGCAAAAACGAGCGTCCTTGATGGAGCGCCCGTTCGCGTGTGTGTGCGCTAGATCAGAACTTGTGACGCAGGCCGATCCGCGTGACGAACTGCGTGTTTGCACCCGCGTTGCCGATGAACGACCCCGACGAGCCGATCTCTGCCTGCACCGGCACCACGCGGCCGTTGATCGTGTTGCTGCCCGACGCCTTCTGGTAGGCCGCGCTCACGTACACGTCCGTGCGCTTGGACAGCGCATAGTCGACCGCGGCATTGACCTGGTGCCACTTGCCGTCAAAGCGGCCGTCGAGCTTCGAGAACGTATAGCCGAGCCCGCCGCTCAGGGCCGGCGTGAACGCATAGCGGCCGCCGACTTCGTAGTTGTTCAGCTTCGACGTTTCGCCCGACAGCGGCACGAACTTCGTATGCGTCCAGTTCGCCCACACGAGCGCCGCCGCGATCGCATACCGTGCGCCGACGCCGACCGTCTCGAGGTCGCGCAACCCTTGCGTGTTGATGTTCGCGATGCTCACGCCGAATGCGGGCTGCGCGCCGTTCGGGAAACGGATGTTCGTGTACGCGGCACCGATGCCGAACGGACCTTGCGCGTAGTTCGCGCCGAAGCTGTACGCGCTCGACGAACCCTGCGAACCGTTCGCACCGGTCGTGGTCGGCGTGCCCGCGAACTGCGTCGAGTTCGAGAAGCCGTACATCGCGCCGAACGTGAGCCCCGCGAAGTTCGCGCTCTGGAACTTCACCGCGTTGTTGATGCGGCTCGACGTCAGCTGGTCGAGGTCGTTGATGTGATACGCGTAGTTGCCGGCCGGCGTCTGGCTGCCCATCGAATAGTTCGCACCGATGTAGTCGGTCGAGAACGAGTACTGGCGACCGAACGTCAGCGAGCCGATGCCGTTCTTCGACAGGCCGACGAACGCCTGCCGGCCGAAGATCGCGCCGCCCTGGCCGATCGAGCCGTCGCCGCTGCTGAAGCCGTTTTCCAGTACGAACAATGCCTTCAGCCCGCCGCCGAGATCCTCGGTGCCACGAATGCCCCAGCGGCTTCCGGACGCGACGCCGTCACCGTACTTGACGAGCTTGCCGTGCCCGCCCGTCGTCGCGACCTTGTTCGAGTACGTGATACCCGCATCGATCAATCCGTAGAGCGTCACGCTGCTTTGTGCGTGCGCGACGGTGCCGAACATCCCGAGTGCGGCCGCGGCCACGATGGTCTTTTTCATGCTCACTTCCTTTTTTGTTGTTGACGCGCGCGCCTGCGTCGCAGCGTGACGCGCGGCGGGTTGACGAAGAACCGACTGATGAACGAGCGCAAGCCACCGGATCGCCGCACGCACGAACGCCTCATGCGCGTGCACGATGTTCCGTTTCGATGCCGGTGTGGGCTTGCTGAAGCGGCATGCCGCGGGGCGGCCGCTCGTGTTGCAGCGTCGAAAAGCGCGCGCTCCGGTAGCGCATGCCGCGACGACGCGTTGCTCCGGCGATGCAGGTCAGAATCTCTTCCGGCTTTCGTGGAGCGGGTGGACGACGTGGCGCCTGACGACGCCACGACCTTCGATATATTTTTCGGAATATATCGAGTTGTCACCAAACGGTAAACAATTATTCGGGTTCCTGTCGTCTTTCATCCACATGCGATCGACGGCCATCCGGATCGAAGACAAGACACGCGACGGCCGTCATCTCAGCGAGGCGAGTACGGGGGTAACGCCGAAATCCCGCATAATCAGTCGGTTGAACGAGCGCCTCAGCCGGCACGCGAACCCCGCACACGTTTGCGCGGCCGTCCGGTTCATCGCCTGACCGCGTTCCGCCGTCACGGAAGCAGCCCGTCTGTGCCGGTCTCGCCCGCGGCGAATTGTGCGGGCGCAAACAATCGAAGCAAGAACAAACGCGCGGCGGCGCACATCACGACGCCGGCAATCGCATCACGGACACCACCACGCATCGCGCAGAAGACAGGACACCGACACATGGACCGAGCCGAACACATCAGCATCGAACAGACGAGCGGGCTGCCCGCCGACGAACTGGACCGATGCGACTTCTCGTTCGACATCGCCTGGGAATTGAACGCACCGTATCAGGACTTGCTCGATCTCCGCGCGCTGCCGGCACGCCGCAAGAATTACGGCTTCGATCCGGCCGGCTGGGCGGACGAGGCATCCGGCAAGACGGCGCTCTTTCGCGCAACGGCCGGCAGCCGGCTCGCCGGGTTCGTGGCCATCGGCCAGAGCTGGAACGGGATGGCCGAGATCGCGGAGCTGGCCGTCGACCGCCACTGCCGGCGGCAAGGCATCGGGCAGTTGCTGCTGGCGGCCGCCGAATCCTGGGCGCGCAGCCACGGGTTCGGCTTCATGCGGCTGGAGACGCAGTCGAACAATGTCGCCGCGTGCAGCACGTATGCGCGCGCGGGCTTCGTGCTGGGTGGACACGATCGCCTGCTGTACGCGGACGACGAGAACGACGGTGAAGTGGCGCTGTTCTGGTACAAGGACCTGCGAGACGGGCAGACCGCACGAATCCGCACGGTCGACCCGGAATCGATGCGGCCGGTGCGCTGACGCGCGGCCGCCGGCGCTTCATGGCCGAATCATTGCCGCTTTAGGTCCGCGTCGCCACGATGAACAGGCGTGGGAACGGCAGCAGCACGGTGCCGTCGGCGAGTTCCGGATAGCCGCCCGGGCCCGCGATCGCATCGCGATACCGTGCGAGAAACGCCGCGCGCTCGCCATCGTCGAGCGCCGCGAGGAACGGCCGCAGCGCGCTGCCCTTGAACCATTCGACGACCGCATCGGCACCGCCGCGCAGCGGGTGGTAGTAGGTCGTGCGCCACACGTCCACGCGCGAACACAGCGGCGCCAGCAGCGCGTGGTAGTAACGTGCATCGAACCGCTCGGTGCGTGCCGCACCCTTCAGCTTGTCCGCCCACGGCCCGGCCGCGGCGACCTCGCGCATCAGCCGGTGCGCGGGTTCGTCGAGGTTGTCGGGCATCTGCACCGCAAGATGGCCGCCCGGCGCGAGCCGGCCGACGAGCGCCGGAAACAGCGTGTCGTGCGCGGGCACCCATTGCAGCACCGCATTTGCGAGAATCAGGTCGTAGCCGCCCGGATCATCCCAGGTGGAGATATCTACGACATCGAAACGCAAGTCCGGCAGGCGCTTGCGCGCGGCGTCGATCATGTCCGCCGACGCGTCGATCCCGTGAACCGTGGCGTCCGGCGCACGCGCGATCAGCGCCTCCGTCGAATTGCCGGGCCCGCAGCCGATGTCGATCGCGGTATGGATCGGCGTGTTCGGCACCGCGGCCAGCAGATCGCGGATCGGCCGCGTGCGTTCGTCCTCGAATTGCACGTACTGGGCAGCGTATCGATCGAGTGGGGTCGTCATGTCGTTTCTCCTGGTCGGCGTGGACAGCCTTGCCTTCTACACGGATGGGATGCCGATGGCCGTCGATGCACCGCATTCTGCGATTGTCACGGCGTTCAGTAAAATGAATTTAATATCGTGATTGATTCAAATATCTGATGAAAATCGATACGCTCGGTGTCCAGGCCTTCGTCGCGATCGCCGACGGCGGCAGCTTCCGGCAGGCAGCCTACACGCTGCACGTCACGCAGACAGCCATCACGCAGCGGCTGCGCAAGCTCGAAACCTTTCTCGGCGTCGCGCTCGTCGAGCGCACCACACGCCGCACCACACTCACCGAAATCGGCCGCCGCTTCCTGCCGCAAGCACGCCGGCTGCTGAACGAGCTGTCCGACGCGCTCACCGAAATTCGCGAAACCGGCCTGAGCCAGCGCGGCGACGTCACGATCGCGTGCGTGCCGACGGTCGGCGTGCAATACCTGCCGCGCATCCTGCGCGCGTTCTCCGCGCACCGGCCGCACGATCGCGTGAAGATCCTCGATCACGCGTCGGCGTCGGTGCTGCAGGCCGTGCTGCATCGCGAGGCCGAGTTCGGCATCGGCATTGCCGGCGACCAGCATCCCGAACTCGTCAATGTGCCGCTGACGAGCGATCCGTACGTGCTGGTGTGCCGCGACGATCATCCGCTCGCGAAGCGGCGGCGCATTCGCTGGGCGGCGCTACAGCCGCATCCGCTGATCTTCGCCGGCGAAGTGAGCGGCAATCGCGGGCTGCTCGACGGCGCACTGAAGACGAGCGGCGTATCGCTGCATTCGTTCTACGAAGTGCAGCGCAGTTCGACGGCCCTCGGGCTCGTCGCGGAAGGGCTCGGCGCAGCCGTGGTGCCGAAGCTCGCGATCCAGAAGAACGCGTATCCGATGATCCGCACGATCGAGCTCGTCGAGCCGGCGGTGTCGCGCACGCTCGTGCTCGTCACGCGCAAGAGCGCGCAACTGTCGCCGGCCGCGCGTGCGTTGTACGACATGATCGTCGAACAGGCCGCACCCTGACGATCGTGTCAGGGGTGCGTCACGAAGCAGCGCCTTCGGGGTAGTATCGCCACACACGGTCGCGACGCCCGGTGCCTACCCGGCACCGCACGCGTCATGCCACCGCTGCAACGGCCGTCCCTCACCATCCCGCACGGAGCACTGCATGGCCTATCGCAACTATCACAAGCGCACGATTGCAGGCCGGGAACTCCATCCCGAAACCCAGATGATGTCGTACGGCTACGATCCGTTCCTGTCGGAAGGATCCGTGAAGCCACCCGTGTTCCTCACATCGACCTTCGCGTTTCGCACGGCCGAGGACGGCGCCGAATTCTTCGACGTCGTGGCCGGGCGCAAGCCTTCGCCCGAAGGCGAAGGCGCGGGCCTCGTCTACAGCCGTTTCAATCACCCGAACCTGGAGATCGCCGAGGATCGCCTCGCCCTGCTCGATGATTCCGAAGCGGCCGTCGTGACATCGAGCGGCATGTCGGCCATCGCCGCGATCCTGCTGACGTTCCTGCGGCCGGGCGACTGCATCGTCCAGTCCGTGCCGCTGTATGGCGGCACCGAGACGCTGATCTCGAAGTTCCTGCCCGAGTGGGGCATTCGCGCCGAAGTGATTGCCGACGGGCTGTCCACCCACGCAATCCGCGCCGCGCTCGAAGCGGCCGCGCAAAAGGGCAACGTGCGGATGTGCTACATCGAGACGCCCGCCAACCCGACCAACGCGCTGTTCGACCTCGACGGGCTGCGCAGCGAGATCGATGCATTCGAGGCACGCCACGGCTATCGCCCGCTGTCGGTCTGCGACAACACGCTGCTCGGGCCCCTGTACCAGAAGCCGTCGCGGCAAGGCATCGACCTGAGCGTGTACTCGCTGACGAAATACATCGGCGGGCATAGCGACCTCGTCGCCGGCGGCGTCACGGGCGCCCGCGACCTGATCACGAAGATCTGCTCGATCCGCAGCACGCTCGGCTCGCAGCTCGACCCGCATTCGTCGTGGATGATCACCCGCTCGATGGAAACGCTCGTGCTGCGCATGCAGCAGGCCGCCCGCAGCGGCAGCGCCGTCGCTCGCTGGCTCGCCGGCAATCCGCATCGGCCGATGCGCGTGCTGCACCCCGAGCTCATCGACGATCCGGCCTATCAGGCCGTCTACCAGCGCCAGTGCACCGGGCCGGGCTCAACGTTCGCGTTCATCCTCGACGGCGGCCGCGAGCAGGCGTTCAGGTTCATCAACCACCTGTCGCTCTTCAAGTCGGCCGTCAGCCTCGGCGGCACGGAGTCGCTGATCTGCCATCCCGCATCGACGACGCATTCGGGCGTGCCGGCCGATGCACGTGCTGCGGCGGGTGTGTCGGAAGGATTGATTCGTGTGTCAGTCGGGCTCGAGCATCCGGACGACCTGATCGCCGACCTGTCGTACGCGCTGGAGCATTGCTGACGCGGGCGGCATGTGCCCCGTGCCGGTTCGCGCGGGAGCGGTTCGGCCGGCGCGCGGCGGACATTCAGTGAAGCCGCACGTGCGCGGGGCCGGCGCCCGGACGCCGACACCCAGACGCCAGCGTTCGCGCTGCGCCCGCGTGCGCGCCGCGCGACGCGCACCGGCTAAAACGAGTCAAAGCACCTTCACCATGAACACGCGCGACGTCCCTTCCGGCTCGCACGGCACTTCGCCGAACGCTTCATAGCCCTGCTTCCGGTAGAAGTCGGGCGCCTGGAACGAGATCGTGTAGAGCACCGCACGCGCGCACCCGCGTCGTTTCGCCTCGGCTTCGGCCTCGCGCAGCAGCCGGCTGCCGAATCCGCCGCCGCGCAGCGATTCGGGCAGGTAAAAGAGATCGATGAAGAAGAGGCCGAGCGACGTGCGCCCCGTGAGGCCGCCCATGATCTCGCCGGTCGCGGAATCGGTGACGTACACATCGAGCGCGGCCGCGTCGGCGCGCCCCGTCATCGCGTGATTGAATTCGCCGAGCTTGCGGCTGATGAGATCGTGTGCGGCCGGCTGCTCGGTGTCGGTCAGTTGAAGCGTAACGTCGGGAACGGTTGTCATCGGAAGAACGCGCGTCGTTGAATTGTCTGACATGATGCCAGCAAAGCAAGCGGCACACGACCGCCCGGCTACCCCGCCCTGCACGCGAACGCCCCACGCGAACGGCGGGCCCGTTACCCGCCCGCCGTCGCTTTCGTCATGCCATGACGCGCGCCTTCACGCCACCGCGAACGCCGCCTTCATGTCGGCCACGCGGCGCCGCTCACGCGCGATCATCATCCGGTTTACGACGATCACGCCGATCGTCACCGCGGTGATGAACAGCGTCGCCAGTGCGTTCATCTCCGGGTTCAGCCCCAGCCGCACGCGCGAGAACACCACCAGCGGCAGCGTCGTCGAGCCCGGCCCGGACAGGAACGCCGACAGCACCAGATCGTCGA
>NZ_JAIZSA010000016.1:0-220125 GCF_020419825.1 Burkholderia sp. AU30198
CCCGAACAGGACCGTGAAACGACTCTACGCCGATGATAGTGCGGATTCCCGTGTGAAAGTAGGTAATCGTCAGGCTCCTTAAGCCAGAAACCCCCGCCCGAAAGGCGGGGGTTTTTGCATTTGCGCGGCGAAAATGCGTGTGTGGGATCGGCCCGACTCAGGAGTCGATTTCATCGACGCGTCTTAAGAAGCCGGATTATTTTGGCATTCTCGTTAAGCTCGGCAACTTCGAGCGGCGTCTGACCAAATTCATTTTTTGAATGCTTCCTGGCGCTGCATTTCAAGAGAAATTCGACCGAATCGAATTGATCCATCATGGCGGCCTGATGCAGTGGCGTGTTGCCGAGGTCTCCGGCGACGTTTACATCGGCACCAGCATCGATAAGGACCTTCATGTCTTCAATCGCACCTGTTCGAGCCGCGAGATGTAAAACGGTGTCACCAACCGCGCCTCGCTGGTTGGGATCGGTTAACTCAAGTCCTAGGAATTCGGGGTGAGTTGCGTATTTTTCGAACATTGCTTTCAGACGCTCCTCGGATGTCACCTCTGAACCCTTGTTCCTTTTGTTCACAACGACACCTTGATCCTCTTCGCAACGACTAAGATGAGACTTCGAGTCGATTGAGGACCGAATCGAAAAGCGTTGATCAAAATATTTCGCGCAATAGGCTGGCAGTATCTGCCGCCAAGTCAGGATCTTGATGCCGCCACTCGATTCGACTCATCTCGCCGAGAAAATCAATGACGCTGTCTCGTTGATCTTTTGAGTATGTCTTCAATATTTCATCGAGCCAGTCGTTCGCTCCGCCCGTTGCCATTCGGTGCAGCTTGTACACGAGAGAATCGGGGATGTTGTCAGCCTCATCATATTCGTGGGTCGCTATCTTCATGAACAACGGAAGAAAGAACGCAAATGCCTCCGGCTCCATGAAAGCGAGGCACGCGGATTCATCGCACTCGTAGTCTTCCCGCAATTCCTTGAGCGTTCTGTCGAAGCGCTTCTTTCCTCGAAAGAAGTCATCGACGGCACACGACTCGATCCCCGATCTGTTGGTGATCGGTGCCCCCTTTGGGAAGGGATCGTTCGGAAACAATGAAAAGTCCAAACTCATTCTAGGCCGTTTGCCTGCACGGTTGACTTGGTCCTGGAGCCTGCGATGTCAGATATCAGATCGTGATCCGCAAGATCGGAAAGAACCTGCCCGGGACGACACTCGATTCCTTTTCGCCGATCTTTTCAGCCCCGAGCGCCAGATAGAACGGAACCGCATTGGGATCGGCTTCGATCACAAAGCTTCGGATCCCTCTTGCGGCGCTTTCCCGGCGGACCTCTTCCCACAGTGCACGGGCGACACCCCGGCCCATGTGGTCGGGATGGACAAACAGCCATCCGGGCGTCGGGCGATCCGCTTCCGATGACGCCCTGACCCAGAACCCGATGATTGCCTCTCCGGATTCCGCGACGTAACCGATCGACCCATCGATCGTCTCCGGCGCAATCGTGAGATCGCTCTGCCACAAGTCGAGCCAGTCCTTCGGATAGCCCCAGTGTGCCTTCGAAATGCGAGCCAGTCGCGTGAGCTCGTCCGCGTCCGCGGTGCGGGCAGCGCGGACGGTGAATGGTTGGTGCATCTCGTCTCCTGTCATGGTCGACACCTTCGGCGGGGTATCGTCCGGCTCGCATCGACGCCCCTCCGGATTCGCGGCCTGCCGATTCGAAGGGAGAGCGAGCTCGACGCGGTTACCGGAGCTGCGATGCATGCCCGGCGACGACGCGCCAGCCGGCACGCGATCGGCGCCACAGCCGAGTATAGGCAAACTCGCCATCGAACGCCGTGCCATCGAAATGGCCGGCGAGTATTGCCTTCGTCGTGGTCAGGATCATCTCGCCGATCGCGCATGCGTGCGTTTCCTGCACATCGAGTCTGTCGAGACGCAGAAGCTTCGCGCGATGCGCGGCCAGGTCGTCCGCCTTCGAAATGACCTGGCCGGTCGGGACGGTGAACACCAGATCGTCGTCCAGCAGCGCATCGAGCGCCTCGACATCGTTGGCCAGCATCGCGGCACGAAGCGCGGCTTCGCTGGGTTCGATGGCTGTATGGATTGCGTCCATTTCAGGGCCTCGCATCATCTCTAAAGGTGTGTGGTTTCACTCATACCGGCGAGCAACAGCAGCAAGCAACATACCGCACCGACGGATATCGTCTACCGCGCGTTCGACTGCGACTGACGCCGGACAAGCATCACCACGCAAATGCCGACCGACGCGATGACGTTGACGGCCGGATAGAACGCGACCGCGACACTCCACGTGCTCAGCGCCAGCAACGCCAGCGCGTACTTGACCACGCACAGCGCGAAATACGCGAGGCTCTCGCTCCATGGATCGCGGATCGTCTTGCGGACGGTCGGGCCGAGGCCGGCAAGCTCGATCAGCGTGACCAGGCAGATCGAGATCGTCGGATCGTCGGTCAGCATCCACAGCGGAATGGCTGACAGCGCCGCGCCCAGGAAAAGCCAGTCGACGCGTGTCCAGCCGCGTTCGCCTCGAAAGATGCTGGCCACCAGCGTCAGAAAGCAGGTGACGGCAATCGCCGCCGTGCACCACGCGGACGGCCCTGCACCCGCGACGAACTGGCCGGCAGCCGCGATCGCCGTGACGATCGACCACACGAGCCATGTGAACAGATGCGGACGAACGATGCGCCGGTAGATCGCGAGTGCGTACGGAATCGCGGCCAGCAAAGACACTGCCGTTCCAATCGCGCCAAAGATCGAAGCGGCGCCCTGATCGACATTCACCATCGACGCATCCTTGTTCGCGCAGGCCGACCAGTATGTGGTCGGACGGGCCGGGGCGCAATGTCGTGCCGGCCAGGTGTCGCAGCGAGTGTCACGTCGCGGCGCGCCGGAAAGCCGATGCGATCCCACACAAACAAACGGCACCGGGATCGTGACGGGGCAGGAAAACCCACTGCACGACCGCGGGATGAATAGAAATAACCTCTTCAATGAGAAGAAAAACTGTTCTTTCAAATCTCATTTTGATGACCGACAGTTGGCCAACCGGACGACTGCGGCGATTCTCGGCGGTCACGGGCCCCGGTCGTGCCCGCTGGCGTCTTTCGTCCGGTCGAATGCAGGCAGAGAACAACGCACAAATGCCTGGTCGTCAAAACGGAGTCTTGAATGAACCCAACTTCAGCAGAAAACCATCAGCACGCAGACTGGAGACGTCTTGCGGCGCAAGTTGTCCCGAGAACGCTCGCGCATATTGGCGGCCGCAGCGTGCCGGCCCGCAGCGGCCAGACGTTTGCCGCGATCAATCCGGCCACCGAGGCCGTCATCGCGGAAGTCGCGTCGTGCGATGCAGCGGATGTCGACGACGCGGTGCGTGCCGCGCGTCACGCGTTCGAATCCGGCGCGTGGTCGCGCTGTGCGCCGGCCGCGCGCAAGCGCGTGCTTTGTCGGCTCGGTGAACTCATCGCATCGCATGGTGCGGAGCTCGCGCTGCTCGACTCGCTCAACATGGGCAAGCGTGTCGCGGATGCATTCAGCATCGACGTGCCGGCCGCGGGCGGTCTCTTCAGCTGGTACGGCGAAGCCGTCGACAAACTGCATGGCGAAGTCGCGTCAACCGACCCCGGCAACCTCGCGGTCGTCACGCGCGAACCGCTGGGCGTCGTCGGCGCCGTGGTGCCGTGGAATTTTCCGCTCGACATGGTCGCGTGGAAGGTGGCGCCAGCGCTGGCGGCCGGCAACAGCGTCGTGTTGAAGCCGGCGGAACAATCGCCGCTGTCCGCCTTGCGTCTCGCGGAGCTGGCGCTCGAGGCCGGCCTGCCGCCGGGCGTGCTGAACGTCGTGCCGGGTTACGGCGAGACCGCGGGGCGCGCGCTCGGGCTGCATCCCGATGTGGACGTGCTCGCATTCACGGGATCGACGGCCGTCGGCAAGAAATTCCTCGAGTACGCCGCGCAGTCGAACATGAAGCAGGTGTGGCTCGAATGCGGCGGCAAGAGCCCGAACCTGGTCTTCGACGATACCGACGATCTCGACCTGGCCGCACGCAAGGCGTGCTTCGGTATTTTCTTCAACCAGGGCGAGGTGTGTTCCGCCAACTCGCGGCTGCTGGTTCAGCGTTCGATTCACGATGCGTTCGTCGACCGGCTGATTGCGCATGCCGCCGCGTTCATGCCGGGCGATCCGCTCGATCCGTCGAGCGGGATGGGGGCCGTCGTCGACGAGCAGCAGCATCGGCGCGTGCGCGAGTGGATCGCCCGCGGCCGCGATAGCGCGACGCTCGCGATCGGCGGAGGCGCGCCGCGTATCGACGGCAAGGGCTACTTCATCGAGCCGACGATCTTCATCGACGTGAAGCACGACGATGCCATCGCACGCGAGGAGATCTTCGGGCCGGTGCTGTCGGTGATGGCGTTCGACACCGAGGACGAGGCCGTCCGGCTCGCGAACGACTCGATCTATGGGCTTGCCGCGTCGGTCTGGACCGGCAGCCTGTCGCGCGCGCACAGTGTGGCGGGCCGGCTGCGCGCCGGCACGGTGTCCGTCAACACGGTCGATGCGCTGAGCGCGCAGACGCCGTTCGGCGGGTTCCGCCAGTCGGGCTTCGGCCGCGATCTTTCGCTGCATGCGATCGACAAGTACACGGGCCTTAAGACGACCTGGATCAGTTACTGATTCGACGCGGCGGGCCGCAAGCGGCTGCGCCGCGCCATACGACAACGCTTTTTATCCACAAAACGAACCGGAGACTCGCCTATGAATGCGCCCAACTTTCCGCATCGTACGACGCAGGACTATCAACGCAGCGACGCCGCGCATCATCTGCATGCGTTCGTCGACCAGAAGGCGCTGAACGAGGAAGGCGCACGCGTGATGGTGCGCGGCGAAGGTGTCCATCTATGGGACAACGACGGCAACCGCTACCTGGACGGCATGTCCGGGCTGTGGTGCACCAACGTCGGCTATGGCCGGCCGGAGCTGATCGACGCCGCCGCGCGGCAGATGAAGGAACTGTCCTACTACAACATGTTCTTTCATACGACGCATCCGTCGGTGATCGAACTGTCCGAGCGTCTGTTCGCGCTGCTCGGCCATCGCTTCAGTCACGTGGTGTATACCAATTCGGGCTCCGAATCGAATGAAGTGCTGATTCGCACTGTGCGACGCTTCTGGGACGTGATGGGCAAGCCGAAGAAGAAGGTGTTGATCGGCCGCGTGAACGGCTATCACGGCTCGACGGTGGGCAGCGCGTCGCTGGGCGGCATGGCGTTCATGCATGAAATGGGCGATCTGCCGATTCCGAACATCACACACGTGGACGAACCGTACTGGTACGCGAATGGTGGCGATCTGAGCCCCGAGGCATTCGGCAAGCAGGCGGCGCTGTCGCTTGAGCGCAAGATCCTCGAGATCGGCGCGGAGCGCGTCGCGGCGTTCGTCGCGGAACCGTTCCAGGGGGCGGGCGGGATGATCTTTCCGCCGGACGGCTACTGGCAGGAGATCGAGCGCATCTGCCGTCAGTACGACGTGCTGCTCTGCGCGGACGAAGTGATCGGCGGTTTCGGCCGTACCGGCGAGTGGTTCGCGCATCGTCACTTCGGCTTCGAACCGGACCTGATCTGCATGGCCAAGGGGCTGACCTCGGGCTACGTGCCGATGGGCGGCCTGATCATGAGCCGGCGCGTCGGCGATGCGCTGGTCGACAAGGGCGGCGTCTACGCGCACGGGCTGACCTATTCGGGGCACCCGGTCGCGGCCGCCGTCGCGCTGGCCAACCTCGACGTGCTCGAACGCGAAGGCCTCGTCGAGCGGACGAAGATGGATACGGGACCGTACCTGCAGAAAGCGCTGCGCGATGCGTTCGACGGTCATCCGCTCGTCGGCGAGATCCAGGGCGTGGGCGCGGTCGGCGCGATCCAGTTCGCGAAGAACAAGGCGACGCGCGAGCGCTTTGCGAACGAGGCCGACCTGACCTGGCACAGCCGGACGGTCGGGTTCGAACTCGGGGCGATCGTGCGTTCGACCAATGGCCGCCTGATCGTTGCGCCGCCGCTGGTGATCGATCACGCGCAAATCGACGAACTGGTCGGCACGATGCGCAAGGCCGTGGACGCCACTGCGCGCGAAGTGCTCGGGATCGACTGCTGACCGGTTGAGCGACGCGCTTCCGTCCGGCGACAGACAGACGGGCGGGAGCGCACCGAACCACGGGTTTCGCTGCCGCGACGGGCCGGCTGCGTTCAGGCGCCGGAGCGGCAATCCGGCAGGTTGAAGATTGGGCATCGTGGGTGGTGGTCCGGCGAAGTGGTGTGCTGTTGCACGCCTATTAATAAGGAATGCAAATAAATGACCGGTTGATCGCAGCAGGCACGCTTCGCGTAGACCAGGCATTCCGCTTCACCCTTCAGCCCCCGAACCCGCGAACATCACAACAGAAACAAGGAGACGAAATGAGTCAGGGCGAGTCCATTGCTCATCTCGAGGAAAGCACCATCCAGCCGATTCCGCTGACCGAGCGGCACGGCAGCGCGAAGGACCTGTTCACGATCTGGTTCGGGTCGAACATCATGATGCTGACGATCGTCACCGGATCGCTCGCGACCACGGTGTTCAAGCAGCCGTTCTGGTGGGCGGCGCTCGCCACGCTCGTCGGCAGCCTGATCGGCGCGGTTTTCATGGCGCTGCATTCCGCGCAGGGGCCGCAACTTGGCGTGCCGCAGATGATCCAGACCCGCGGGCAGTTCGGGTCGTTCGGCGCGCTGCTCGTGGTCGCGCTGGTCGTCGTGATGTATGTCGGCTTCTTCGCGTCGAACTGCGTGTTCGGCGGGCAGGCGCTGCACAGCCTGAGCGCCGATATTCCGCTCGAGGCGGGCGTCGTGGTGATCGGCCTGATCAGCCTGCTCGGCTCGATCTACGGCTACAAGCTGATCCACGCGTATGCGCGGCTGCTGAGCTGGTGCTCGGGCAGCGTGCTCGTGCTGGCATTCGTGTGGATCATCTTCGTGCATGGATTGCCCGCCGACACGTTCTCGAAGCATTCGCTGAACCTGTCTGGCTTCCTGGGTGCGATGTCGGTCGCCGCGCTGTGGCAGATCGCCTATGCACCTTACGTGTCGGACTATTCGCGCTACCTGCCGCCCGATACCGGGCCGCGCACGGCGTTCTGGTCGAGTTACTGGGGCTGCGTGCTCGGCTCGTTCTTCCCGATGCTGCTCGGCTGCCTGGTGGGCCTCGCGACGCCCGACGGCAATGTCGTGAGTGGCCTCACGGGCCTCACGCAAGGGATCAGCGTGCTCGTGATCGTAGTGCTGTCGTTCGGCATTGCGGCCAGCAATGCGATGGAGCTGTATTGCGGTGCGCTGTCAGCCATCACCGTACTGCAGACGCTCTTTCCGTCCTGGTCGGGCAAGGCGCGTGCGCGGGCGATCACCGCGATCGTCCTGTGCGGCATCGCGCTCGCGATTGCGCTGTTCGGGCAGAACAACTTCCTCGCCGGCTATACGAACTTCATCCTGCTGCTGCTGTACGTGCTCGTGCCGTGGACCGCGATCAACCTCGTCGACTACTACCTCGTGTGTCATGGCGAGTACGACGTCGATTCGTTCTTCCGGCAGGACGGCGGCATCTACGGACGCTTCAATGCGATTGCCGTTGGATCGTACTTCATCGGCATCGTCGCACAGGCGCCGTTCATGGCGACCGATCTCTATACGGGCGAACTGGCGAGCCGGCTCGGCGGCGCGGACGTGTCGTGGATCGTCGGTCTCTCGCTGACGTCGCTGGTCTACTACGCGGGTTGCAAGCTGTTTTCGCGGCCGCTGCAGGGTGTGGCCGCGCGCGCCGACGCGGTTTCCCGCTGAGTCCGTGTCACGTTACAGCACGAATGTCCGGAGGCGTTCAGCGTGGGCTTCGAGTCCGTCGAGGCCGAGATAGTGGCTGAGCTTGCCCTTGCGGACCTCGGCGATGTCGGCAGTGAACTTGCGCAGCAGCGTTGCACTCGCCGTACGGTAGGCGGCGGCAGCGTCAACGCCTTGTGCCGCCAGTGCCGCGCCGATCAGGCGCGCGCTGTCGGCGCCGCCGCCGGCGACACAGCGCGCCATTGCGTCGGCATCGGGTTGTGCGCCGGCGTCGAGCAGTGCGCGCATCAGCGCGGCCGGCACGTTGCCGGAGGCGGACTCCAGCGAATCCGGCGCGACCGGCGCACCGGATTCAAGCAATGCGGTGGCGGCGGCAAACTTCTCGCGCCGCAGCGCGTAGTCGGTCGGGATCGAGCTGCCGGCGAGCGCCGTGCCGAGATTCGCGACGAGCGGCGCCAGTTGCATGGTGAGCGCCGTGTCGTCGTGGTCGATCGCGTCTCGCAACGCCTGGCGCGCGAGCGCCGGTTGGGTGGCGAGCGTGCCGGCGGCGAGCGGCGTGCGCCAGTCGGTCACGGCCTGGCAAAAGAACGCGATCAGCTTGTCCGCCAGCGGCGCTGACAGACCATGCTCCATCCGACGTTCGTCGACATACTCGAGAAACGTTATACCGGTTCCGCTCTGGCCAGGTTCCAGCGGGTCTGCATGGAGCTGCAGCGCGCCGAATGCCGCGTACAGGTCGGAGGCGATCGTCGCGAGGCCGTCCTCGTGCATCGCACCGCGCCACGCAGGCGGCAGCCCCTGTTTCCACGCGAGCACGTGGCCGCAATCCTTTGCGTCGGGTTCCGTCACGATGTAAATGCGGTCGCAATATTCGAATCCGCCGAACGGCAATACGTCGAGCTTGCCACTCCAGGCGCGTGAATCCTCCTCGGCGGCTTCCTCGGCCAGTTCGAGTTCGTGGTCGATCCAGCCCTCCAGGTCGCGATAGCTGTCGCTGCCGTTGTAGAACAGTTCGCCCCAGCTGATTCCTTCGATATGACCGTTCATCTCCAGCGTCAGGTCGTAGTCGAGGCTGCCGCCGGCCGTCGTGCGCCACAAATCGAGCAGCGCGGGCGGGAGGTCGCCGTGGCAGCGGGCCTGCACGGCCGCGATCTGGTCGGCCGGCATCGGCGGCTGTGCGTCGAAGATCACACGGTCGGCAAACAGCACGATGCCGTGCGCGCGCAGGTCGGCCAGTTCAGCGTCGGAAAAGTGGGTGGCTTGCATCGGAGCGGGAGCGGTGGTGGTGGGTTGGATGTTCTCCGTCGTTCATGGGGAACGAACGGCGGTCGATAGGTCGCATCGTATCAGCGTCGCGTGGACGCTTCCGTGTCGGTCGGGCATTCATCGTTGACGACGGCCTGCCGCGTCATCCGCTCGCCACCCCCGGCTCCCCCTCCGCCGCATGCACGTCCCGCCGGAACGCGCCGGGGCTCGTGCCCGTCCATTTCCGGAACGCGCGATGAAACGCGCTCGGCTCGGTGAAGCCAAGCTCGGTTGCGATCTCCGCAACGCTGAGCGCGTGCCCGCGCAGCAGCGACTGCGCCAGCGCGCCGCGCAACTCGTCCTTGATTGCCGCGAAACTTTGACCTTCGCTGCGCAGACGCCGCCGCAGCGTCGCCGGCGTCGTGCCAAGGCGCACGGCCAGCGTATCGAAGTCGGGCCACTCGGCGGCCGGCAGCGTTTTCAGCTGTGCGCGCGTCTTCGAGACCCAGCCCGTATCGTGCCGGTAGCGGACCAGCAGGTTGCCGGGCGCGCCGCGCAGGAAGGTCTTCAGCGCCTGCTCGGAGCGGATCGTCGGCAGCGCGAGGTACGCGGCGTTGAACGTGAGCCGGCTGTCGGGCCGGTCGAAATGCACGGGAACGCCGAAGAACTGGTGATAGTCGCTGCGCTGGTCGGGGCTCGGGCATGCGAAGTCGATGCGTTGCAGCGGGATGCGCCGGCCGATCAGCCAGCATGCGACGCCGAGCAGGATCAGCCAGAACGTCCGGTACGCGAACGCCGGGTAGGGGGCGCCCGTCTGCGTCAGCACGATCTGCGCCTGCCCGTCGGCTACGACGAGCTCGCCATGCGGCTCGTCCAGCACCACGCGCAGGAATTGCAGCGCCCGCCGCAGCGCCTTGTCGAGCGTACCCGCGTGCAGCACCGCGTGGCACAGCAGCGTGAAGCTGCCGCGCCGCATCGGGCGCGCGGCGAGGCCGAAGAACTCGTCGTCGAGCGCACCGGCGATCGCGAGCCACAGCCGGCCGTACTGCTGCGGCGTGACGGGCTCGCGCATGGCGGCCGGCAGGCCGGCGGCGCGCAGCACGGGCTCCGTCGGCAGGCCTTGCCGGCGCAGGCACGCGAGCGCGTCGTCGACGAAATCCGGCGAAATCATCTGCGGCCCCATTTTTCTGCATCCTCCCGACATGGCAAAAGCGATCACGATTCTAGATTCTGTTTGTCATTGATTGCAATGTACGGGCTGTCTACTATCGAACTATCCCCGGCGCGCCCCTGGCTCGCCGGCGGCCATAACGCACAGGAGACACGCATGCCTGATGGAGCTACCGCCCGGGCGGTGCCGGCCTACGCCGACGCCGTGGCCCGGTTCAGTATCGAGACCGCCGCGCAGCAACTGCACGGCGACCTGGAGCGCGGCCTGAACGCGTGCGTGGAATGCTGCGACCGGCACGCATCCGCGGACGCGATCGCGCTCGACTGGATCGACGCGGGCGGGCAGCACCACCGCTACACGTTTGCGCAGATGAAGGCGCTGTCGGCACGCGTCGCGAACCTGCTGGTCGCGCAAGGCGTGAAGCCGGGCGACGTGGTGGCGGGCTTGTTGCCGCGCACGCCGGAACTCGTCGCGACGATCCTCGGCACGTGGCGCGCGGGCGCCGTCTACCAGCCGCTGTTCACCGCGTTCGGCCCGAAGGCGATCGAGCACCGGCTGCGCATGAGCGACGCGCGCCTGGTCGTGACCAACGTCGCGAATCGCGCGAAGCTCGACGAGATCGCCGATTGCCCGCCCGTTGCGACGGTGCGCGAGCCGGCCGAAACGCTGCCGGCACGCGACATCGATTTCCGTGCGGTGCTCGATGCGCAGTCCGACGCGTTCGAACCGGTGCTGCGCAAGGGGACGGACCTGTTCATGATGATGTCGACGTCGGGCACGACGGGTTTGCCGAAGGGCGTGCCGGTGCCGCTGCGCGCGCTGCTCGCGTTCGGCGCGTACATGCGCGAAGCGGTCGACCTGCGTGCCGGCGACCGGTTCTGGAACATCGCCGATCCGGGCTGGGCGTACGGCCTCTATTACGCGATCACGGGCCCGCTGTTGCTGGGCCACGCGACGACGCTCTACGAGGGCAGCTTCACGGTAGACAGCACGTACGACGTGATCGAACGGCTCGGGATCACGAGCCTCGCCGGCTCGCCGACGGCATACCGGATGCTGATGGCGGCCGGGACGGAAGCGGCGGCGCGGCTGAAGGGCAAGCTGCGCGTGGTCAGCAGCGCGGGCGAACCGCTGAATCCGGAGGTCGTGCGCTGGTTCGACGCGGCGCTCGGCGCGCCGATCTACGATCACTACGGCCAGACTGAACTCGGGATGGTCGTGAACAACCACCACGGCCTCGCGCATGCGGTCCACGCCGGTTCGGCTGGCTTCGCGATGCCGGGCTACCGTGTCGCGGTGCTCGATGAAGCGAGCCGTGAGCTTGGCCCCGGCGAGCCCGGCAACCTCGCGATCGACATCGCGCGCTCGCCGCTGCTGTGGTTCCACGGCTACTGGCAACAGGACACGCCGGCGATCGCGGGCGGTTATTACCGGACCGGCGACAACGTCGAGCTGGAGCCGGACGGCACCGTGAGCTTCATCGGCCGCGCGGACGACGTGATCACGTCGTCCGGCTACCGGATCGGCCCGTTCGACGTGGAAAGCGCGCTGATCGAGCATCCTGCGGTGAGCGAGGCCGCCGTCATCGGCGTGCCCGACGCGGAGCGCACGGAGATCGTCAAGGCGTTCGTCGTGCTGTCGAAAGACTTCGACGGCACGCCGGCGCTGGCCGAGGAACTGAGCCTGCACGTGAAGCGGCGGCTGTCCGCTCACGCCTATCCGCGCGCGATCGACTTCGTCGACGCGCTGCCGAAAACCCCGAGCGGCAAGATCCAGCGCTTCGTGTTGCGCAAGATGGAAGCCGAGAAGGTCGCTCAACCCTGAACACATACTGTACGGACTGCGAATGGATATCAAGGATCACGTTTTTCTGATCACGGGCGCCGGTTCGGGCCTTGGCGCCGCGGTGGCGCGCATGGTGGTCGCGGATGGCGGCAAGGCCGTGCTGCTGGACGTCAACGAAGAGGCAGGTGCGGGCCTCGCGCACGAACTCGGCGCGGCCGCACGCTTCGTGAAGACCGATGTGACGAGCGAAGCCGACGGCCAGGCGGCCATTGCCGCCGCGCGTGACGCGTTCGGCCGCATCGACGCGCTCGTCAACTGCGCGGGTGTCGCGCCGGGCGAGAAGGTGGTTGGCCGCGACGGCCCGCACTCGCTCGACCGCTTCGCGCGCGCGGTGTCGATCAATCTGGTCGGCACGTTCAACATGATCCGGCTGGCCGCCGAAGCGATGTCGAAGCAGGACGCCAATGCGGACGGCGAACGCGGCGTGATCGTCAACACTGCGTCGGTCGCGGCGTTCGACGGGCAGATCGGGCAGGCTGCGTATGCGGCGTCGAAGAGTGGCGTGGTGGGCATGACGCTGCCGATCGCGCGCGAACTCGCGCGGTTCGGCATTCGCGTGGTGACGGTTGCACCGGGCATCTTCGCGACGCCGATGATGGCCGGCATGCCGCAGGACGTGCAGGACGCGCTCGGCAAGAGCGTGCCGTTCCCGCCGCGGCTTGGCCGCCCGGAAGAATTTGCGGCGCTGGTGCGCCACATCGCCGAGAACACGATGCTGAACGGCGAAGTTATCCGTCTCGATGGCGCGTTGCGCATGGCACCGCGCTGACACTGGAGGAAGCGAATCATGACGACTCAGGATCCGATCGTAATCGTTGGTACGGCGCGTACGCCGATGGGTGGTTTTCAGGGCGACCTCGCGGCAGCCAGCGCGAGCGACCTTGGCGCGGTAGCGATTCGCGCGGCGCTCGAGCGCGCGAACGTGCCGGCCGAGCGTATCGATGAAATCGTGTTCGGCTGCGTGTTGCCGGCGGGCCAGGGCCAGGCGCCGGCGCGGCAGGCCGCGCTGAAGGCCGGGCTGCCGCTCGCGGCGGGCGCGACCACGGTCAACAAGATGTGCGGCTCGGGGATGAAGGCCGCGATGTTCGCGCACGACCTGCTGCTGGCGGGTTCGGCGGGTGTCGCCGTCGCGGGCGGGATGGAGAGCATGACGAATGCGCCGTACCTGCTGCCGAAGGCGCGCGCGGGGATGCGCATGGGTCACGGGCAGGTGCTCGACCACATGTTCCTCGACGGACTGGAAGACGCGTACGACAAGGGCCGGTTGATGGGCACGTTCGCGGAGGATTGCGCGCAGTCGTATCAATTCACGCGTGAAGCCCAAGATGCGTTCGCGATCGAATCGCTGACGCGCGCGCAACGTGCGATCACGGAAGGGCGCTTCGTGTCGGAGATCGCGCCGGTGACCGTGAAGGCCGGCAAGGCCGAAGCGGTCGTGTCGATCGACGAGCAGCCGGGCAAGGCGAAGCTCGACAAGATTCCGACGCTCAAGCCGGCGTTCCGCGAAGGCGGCACGGTGACGGCCGCCAACTCGTCGTCGATCTCCGACGGCGCGGCGGCGCTGGTGATGATGCGTCGCTCGGAAGCCGAGCGGCTCGGCCTCACGCCGAAGGCCGTGATCGTCGGACATTCGACGTATGCGAACAAGCCGGGCCTGTTCGCGACGGCGCCGATCGGCGCGCTTCGCAAGCTGTCGGAGAAGACCGGCTGGAACCTGCGCGACGTCGATCTGTTCGAGATCAACGAGGCATTTGCGGTGGTCGCGATGGCCGCGATGCGCGATCTCGACCTGCCGCACGACAAGGTCAACGTGCACGGCGGCGCGTGCGCGCTCGGCCATCCGATCGGTGCATCGGGCGCGCGCGTGATGGTGACGCTGCTGGCCGCGCTGGAAAACTACGGCCTCAAGCGCGGGGTGGCGTCGCTGTGCATCGGCGGTGGCGAGGCGACGGCGATCGCGATCGAGCGCGTCGCCTGACGCACGACGCATAGTACGCACGCTGCAACGCGGGCGACGGGTATCGCGCGGGAATCTTCCGCGCGTTGCCGGTCGCCCGTTTTCTTTTGGGCATCTCGCGCGCGCTCGTCAATCGATCGATATGAAAGCAGCTAGGATGTCGCTATGCCATTGCGCTGCGCGACCTTCACCAGTTCGACCATGTTCGGGGCGTTGAGCTTGCTCATCAGACGCACCTTGTAGGTACTCACCGTTTTGTGACTGAGCATGAGCGTACGGCCGATTTCCTGGTTGTTCATTCCTTTCACCAACAGGCCGAGGACCGTCATTTCGCGGTCGGTGAGCCCATCGAGCTCTGCGGCCTGGCCTGTGGCTTCGCTCGCCGCGACTTCCAGCAAGTTTTCGCGAAGCATGTTGGTGACCACTTGCGGGAAATACGAATAGCCGGCGAGCAGCGCCTTGACGCCCTTGGATATTTCATCCAATCCGTCGTCCTTGCAGACAAAGCCTGACGCGCCGGCTTGCAGGCAACGCATTGCATAGTTGCGCGTGTCGCCGGACGTGAGCACCAGGATGCTGGCGTCCAGTTCGGCGCCGCGCAGGCGATCCATGACCGAGAAGCCGTCCAGATCGGGAATGACCAGATCCAGGATGACCAGATCGGGCTTGAGCGCCCGAACGGCCTGCACGCCGTCCACGCCCGTGCGGCACTCCGCGACGACTTCATGGCCGTCACGCTCCAGAATCACTCGCACTGCCATTCGAATCAGTGGATGGTCGTCCACGATCACAATACGACGATTCACGGTCCCCTCTGCTTGATTGATTTTCTTCGTCGAACACGCCAGCACTGGCTGGGCAGTCTATTCGGTTTTCGGTTGAAGCGATGGCTGACAAGGTATCGGCGCCCATTGCCGCAAAGCCACCCTGTCCTTGCCGCTTACCTTACTCGAATGCGGATTGACAGCGAATGCGCCGAGTGGTGCGTCAGATATTTCCTGACGAAAAGCAGATTGTTCCGAATAGCTTGAACGGGCATTGGGCCGGCACATTTGACGACGTGATGGCGCGATGGTTTTGCTGAGACCCGTCGCTTGGGGTTGGCCGTCACTACCGTCGAGGCTGCCCGTGATTGCGCAGAGACGAGCCACTCAGCGACGCGGCATCCGCCGCCGTTCTCATGCCGATCGCTTTGCCTCAGGCGACACCGCCCCGCACGCGCGAATCACGAGCTGCACGACCTGTTCGGTCTTCTCGTCGAACGCTTTCTGCGTGAACGTCCGCTTGCCGCTCAGCGCGCGGATCTGCGCATCGAAATCCGCGTAGTGTTGCGTGGTTGCCCAGATCAGGTACATCAGCGCATGCGCGTCGATCGGCGCGAGCAGCCCTCGCGCGATCCAGCCATCGATGACCTTCACGCGCGTATCGAACCACGGCTTCACGCGTTCCGACAGGATGTCCTGCATGTGCTCCGCACCGTGGATGATCTCGTTGGCCCAGACCTTCGAGCCGAGCGGACGCCGTCGCGACAGCGCCATCTTCGCGCGCACGTAGGCACCGATCGCTTCGACGGGATCGTCGTCGGCCTCGAACGAACCGGCCGCGCGATGCCAGTCCTCGAACAGGTCGTCGAGCACGCGGCGGTACAACGCGAGCTTCGTCGGGAAGTAGTAATGCAGGTTCGCTTTCGGCAGGCCAGCGCGCTCCGCGATCATCGCGGTGCTCGCGCCGTCGAGCCCGCGTTCCGCGAATACGGCCTCCGCACAGGCGAGCAGATGCGCTTCGTTGGACTCGCGGATGTGCGCCTTGCGTCGCCGCAAAGGCGCGGGCGTTTCGCCGCTGTCGGTGGCTTCGGTTGCCGCCTCGTCATGTCTCATCGTTGCCCTCGCGCGGCGGGCGTGCCGCGTTGGGCTTCATTCTAGCCGCTGATTCGCATCGCGCGCACGTGTGCGGACATCGCGCATTCATCGTCATGCTGCGTTGCGATGGCACGTTTCTCGCTCCATTCATTCACGCAAGAAAGAGATTGATTTGGTCATTTTGATCGTCTAAAACCTGTCCAATCGGACAGGATTCGACGAGCGGCGGAAACCTTTCGACCCGATTCATCGGACGAACTTCGCGAACGATCAGGGCATGCACCGCGCTTGGGCGGCATTGCCCCGAAACAGGCATGACACGCACCGGCACAGACCGGGCTGACGACATCACCGACCCCACAGGAGCGATACGAATGAACGCGGTATCGGAAACAGTGAAGCGGGCAGCTTTCGACACGTCGATCAAGGTCGACGGCAAGCGGTTGTGGGACAGCCTGATGGAAGTCGCGAAGATTGGCGCGACACCGAAGGGCGGCGTGTGCCGCCTCGCGCTGACCGATCTCGACAAGGCCGGCCGCGACCTGATCGTCGGCTGGGCGAAGGCCGCCGGTTGCACGGTGACGGTCGATACGATGGGCAACGTGTTCATGCGCCGCGCGGGCCGCGTAGCCGATGCGGCGCCGGTCGTCACGGGTTCGCACGCGGATTCGCAGCCGACGGGCGGCCGCTTCGACGGTATCTACGGCGTGCTCGGTGGCCTCGAGGTGATCCGCAGTCTCAACGATCACGGCATCGAGACCGAGCATCCGGTCGAGGTCGTGATCTGGACCAATGAAGAAGGCTCGCGCTTCGCGCCCGCGATGGTCGCATCCGGCGTGTTCGCGGGCGTGTTCCCGCTCGAATACGGGCTGTCGCGCAAGGACGTGGACGGCAAGACGATCGGCGAAGAACTGGCGCGCATCGGCTACGCGGGTGACGTGCCGTGCGGCGGACGCAAGCTGCACGCGGCGTTCGAACTGCATATCGAGCAGGGGCCGATTCTCGAAGCGGAGTGCAAGACGATCGGTGTCGTGACCGACGCGCAGGGGCAGCGCTGGTACGAGATCACGTTCACCGGCCAGGAAGCGCACGCGGGGCCGACGCCGATGCCGCGTCGCCGCGACGCACTGCTCGGCGCATCGCGCGTGGTCGATCTCGTCAACCGGATCGGCCTCGATCATGCGCCGTTCGGCTGCGCGACGGTCGGCATGATGCAGGTCTACCCGAACTCGCGCAACGTGATTCCCGGCCGCGTGTTCTTCACCGTCGATTTCCGTCATCCGGACGACGCGGTGCTCGCGAAGATGGATGCTGCGTTGCGCGATGGTGTGGCGCGCATCGCGGGCGAGATCGGGCTCGAGACCGAACTCGAGCAGATTTTCTATTACAAGCCGGTCGCGTTCGACGCTGCCTGCGTGGAAGCCGTGCGCAGTGCGGCCGACCGCTTCGGTTTCTCGCATCGAGACATCGTGTCCGGTGCCGGCCACGATGCGTGCTACCTCGCTCAGGTCGCGCCGACGTCGATGGTGTTCGTGCCGTGTGTCGACGGCATCAGCCACAACGAGATCGAGGACGCGACGCCCGCATGGATCGAGGCCGGCGCGAACGTGCTGCTGCACGCGATGCTGTCGCGTGCATGCGAGCCGGCTTCATGACGCAGAGACCGTAGCAGCCGGCTGGCTACTCATCGCCTGACCGTAGCATTCCTAAGAACGACCGCCCCGACTGTGCATTCACAGCCGGCGGGGACGGCTTTGTCTCCACCCAGTCGAAGGAACGCGTATGACCACCAAGCCAACCGGCGATATCGCCGCGCATCGCCTGTCGTCCACGCAACTCTCGTGCGAATTCGCCGATATCGCGCCGCTGCTCGATCCGACTGCCGCAGCGGCCGCCGCCAGCCGCTGCCACTACTGCTATGACGCGCCGTGCGTGCAGGCCTGCCCGACGCAGATCGACATCCCGAGCTTCATCCGCAAGATCGGCAACGGCAACCTGAAGGGCGCCGCGACCGACATCCTGTCGGCGAATCCGCTCGGCGGGATGTGCGCACGCGTGTGCCCGACCGAGATCCTGTGCGAGGGCGCATGTGTGCGCAACCACCAGGATGCGCAGCCCGTCGCGATCGGTGCGCTGCAGCGGCATGCGACCGACTGGGCGATGGAGACCGGCGCGGTGCGCTTCACGCGCGCGCCCGACACGGGCCGCCACGTCGCGGTGGTCGGTGCGGGCCCGGCCGGGCTCGCGTGCGCGCACCGGCTTGCGCTCGCCGGGCACCGCGTCACGCTGTTCGACGCGCGCCCGAAGGCCGGCGGCCTCAACGAATACGGGATCGCCGCATACAAGACCGTCGACGATTTCGCGCAGCGTGAGGTCGAGTGGCTGCTGTCGGTGGGCGGCATCACACTGAAAACCGGCGTCGCGCTTGGCCGCGACATGACGCTCGACGCGTTGCGCGAGCAGCACGATGCAGTGTTTCTCGCGATGGGCCTCGGCGGCGTGCGTGCGCTCTCGATCGACGGCGAGCAACTGGGTGGCGTGATGAACGCGGTCGACTTCATCGAGCAGGTGCGGCAGGCCGATGCGCTGGAGAACGTGCCGGTCGGGCGGCGCGTGGTCGTGATCGGCGGCGGCAACACGGCGATCGATGCGGCGGTGCAGAGCCGCAAGCTCGGCGCCGAGCGCGTGACGATGGTGTACCGGCGCGGCGTGGATGCGATGAGCGCGACGTGGGCCGAGCGCGAGTTCGCGCAGAAGAGCGGCGTCACGCTCGTCACGCACGGGAAGCCGGTGCGCATGGCCGGCGCGAACGGGCAGGTGACGGGTGTCGAGTTCGAGGCGGCGTCAGGCGAGCGCTTCACCGTCGACGCGGACATGGTGCTGAAGGCGATCGGCCAGACGCTGGTGCCGGAAGGCATCGACGCTACGCTGCTGACGGCGGACGGCGCGCGCATCGCGGCGGACGCGGACGGGCGCACCGCATGGCCCGACGTGTGGGCCGGCGGCGACTGCGCGGCGACGGGCGGCGTCGACCTTACGGTGCAGGCCGTGCAGGACGGCAAGCGCGCGGCCGCGTCGATCGACGCGACGCTCGCGCAGCGCGACGCGAAGGCTGCGTGACCGCGCATCGCGCGTCACACACCACGAGCACAACGAACACGACCCCACTCTCACGGAGCCGAACATGGCCGACCTTCGCTGCACCATCGCGGGCATCACTTCGCCGAATCCCTTCTGGCTCGCCTCCGCGCCGCCGACCGACAAGGCCTACAACGTGAACCGCGCGTTCGAGGCGGGCTGGGGCGGCGTCGTCTGGAAGACGCTCGGGCTCGATCCGCACGTCGTCAACGTCAGTTCGCGCTACGGCGCGGTGCAGTGGAACGGTCAGCGCATCGCGGGGCTGAACAACATCGAGCTGATCACCGACCGTCCGCTCGACGTGAACCTGAGAGAGATCGCGCAGGTAAAGCGCGACTGGCCGGACCGCGCGCTGATCGTGTCGCTGATGGTGCCGTGCAACGAGCGCGACTGGAAATGGATCCTGCCGCTCGTCGAGGATACGGGCGCCGATGCGGTCGAACTGAATTTCGGCTGCCCGCACGGAATGAGCGAGCGCGGGATGGGGGCGGCGGTCGGACAGGTACCCGAATATGTGGAGATGGTCACGCGCTGGGTGAAGGAAGGCACGAAGCTGCCGTGCCTCGTGAAGCTCACGCCGAACATCAGCGATATCCGGATGGGGTCGCGCGCCGCGTACAAGGGCGGTGCGGACGGCGTGTCGCTGATCAACACGATCAACTCGATCGTCGCGGTCGATCTCGACCACATGGCGCCGATGCCGACCGTGGACGGCAAGGGCACGCACGGCGGCTATTGCGGCCCGGCGGTCAAGCCGATCGCGTTGAACATGGTCGCGGAGATCGCGCGCGATCCCGAAACGCCGAACCTGCCGATCTCGGGCATCGGCGGCATCTCGAACTGGCGCGATGCGGCCGAGTTCATGGTGCTCGGCGCCGGCAGCGTGCAGGTGTGCACCGCCGCGATGCACTACGGCTTCCGGATCGTGTCGGATCTGGCCGACGGGCTGTCGAACTGGATGGACGAGAAGGGCTACGCGACGCTCGACGACATCCGCGGCCGCGCGGTGCCGAACGTGACCGACTGGAAATACCTGAACCTGAAGTACGACATCAAGGCACGCATCGACCAGGACCGCTGCATCCAGTGCGGGCTGTGCCATATCGCGTGCGAGGACACGTCGCACCAGGCGATCACGGCGACGAAGGACGGCGTGCGCCACTTCGAAGTGGTCGATTCGGAATGCGTCGGGTGCAATCTTTGCATGCATGTGTGTCCGGTCGAGCAATGCATCACGATGGAGCGTGTCGATTCGGGCGACTACGCGAACTGGACCACGCATCCGAACAATCCGGCGAGCGCGGAGGCGGGAGCGAGTGCCGGTGCGGCGCCGGCACCCGAGAAGCACGCGAAGAAGGCGGCCTGACCGGCGTCCGGCGGCGCGGGCCATCCTGCACCGCCGCTTTTCGTTCCACCCGGGCCGGCATCGCATGATGCCGGCGCTGACGTTTTCGTGGAGTGCGCTAGATGAATCACGCAGCGAATCCCGCCGATCCCGATAGCGCCGCGGCGCCGGGCGGCAGCCTGTACAACGACGACCTCGCGCCGACGACGCCGGCGCAGCGCACGTGGAAGTGGTATCACTTCGCGGCGCTATGGGTCGGGATGGTGATGAACATCGCGTCGTACATGCTCGCGGCCGGGCTGATCCAGGAAGGCATGTCGCCGTGGCAGGCCGTGATGACCGTGTTGCTCGGCAACCTGATCGTGCTCGTGCCGATGCTGCTGATCGGCCATGCAGGCGCGAAGCACGGGATTCCGTACGCGGTGCTCGTGCGCGCGTCGTTCGGCACACAGGGCGCGAAGCTGCCGGCGCTGTTGCGCGCGATCGTCGCATGCGGCTGGTACGGGATCCAGACCTGGCTCGGCGGCAGCGCGATCTATACGCTGTTGAACATCCTGACCGGCAACGCGCTGCACGGCGCGGCGCTGCCGATCGTCGGCATCGGGGTCGGGCAGCTCGCGTGCTTCCTCGTGTTCTGGGCGTTGCAGATCTACTTTATCTGGCATGGCACCGATTCGATCCGCTGGCTCGAAAGCTGGTCCGCGCCGATCAAGGTCGTGATGTGCGTGGCGCTCGTGTGGTGGGCGACGTCGAAGGCGGGCGGCTTCGGCACGATGCTGTCGGCGCCGTCGCAGTTCGCGGCGGGCGGCAAGAAGGCCGGGCTGTTCTGGGCGACCTTCTGGCCGGGCCTGACCGCGATGGTCGGCTTCTGGGCGACGCTCGCGCTGAACATTCCCGACTTCACGCGCTTCGCGCATTCTCAGCGCGACCAGATGATCGGGCAGTCGATCGGGCTGCCGTTGCCGATGGCTTTGCTGTCGGTGGTATCGGTCGTCGTGACGTCGGCGACCGTCGTGATCTACGGCAACGCGATCTGGGATCCGATCGACCTGACGAGCCGGATGACGGGCGTCGGCGTGGGCATCGCGCTCGTGATCCTCACGCTCGACACGATGTGCTGCAACCTCGCCGCGAACCTCGTCGGCCCGGCCTACGACTTCTCGAGCCTGTGGCCGAAGGCGATCTCGTACCGCACGGGCGGGATGATCACCGCGACGATCGCGATCGTGATGATGCCGTGGAAGATCCTCGCGACGACGGATGGCTACATCTTCACCTGGCTCGTCGGTTATTCGGCGCTGCTCGGGCCCGTGGCGGGGATCCTGATGGTCGACTACTTCCTGATTCGCGGCACGCGGCTCGACACGCGCGCGCTGTTCGACGAGCGCGGCGGCTTCAGCTACGCACGCGGCTGGAATCCGGCCGCGCTGGCCGCGCTCGCGATCGGCGTGCTGCCGAACCTGCCCGGCTTCCTGCACACGGCTTTTCCGGCGTCGTTTCCGAACGTGCCGGCGTTCTTCAACACCCTTTACACGTACGCGTGGTTCGTCGGCCTCGTGCTGGCGTCATGCGTGTACGGCACCTGGATGAAGTGGCGCGCCGGACAGCACGCGCAGATCGCGAGCGCATGACGCACGCGATGCGTGCGATGCGCTTGATGCGGCACCCGACAGTCAACGAGGAGGCAAACAAATGGCAATCCTGATTCGCGGCGGCACCGTGGTCGATGCGGACCGCTCCTATCGCGCGGACGTACTCTGCGCAGCCCCGGAGGACGGCGGCACGATCCTGCAAATCGCCGAGCAGATCGACGCACCGGCCGGCGCGACCGTCGTCGATGCGCACGACCAGTACGTGATGCCGGGCGGCATCGATCCGCATACGCACATGGAGTTGCCGTTCATGGGCACGACCGCGAGCGACGATTTCTACTCGGGTACGGCCGCCGGGCTCGCGGGCGGCACGACGAGCATCATCGACTTCGTGATCCCGAGCCCGAAGCAGCCGCTGATGGATGCGTTCCACGCATGGCGCGGCTGGGCCGAGAAGGCGGCGGCCGATTACGGTTTCCACGTGGCCGTGACGTGGTGGGACGAGAGCGTGTACCGCGACATGGGCACGCTCGTGCGCGAACATGGCGTGTCGAGCTTCAAGCACTTCATGGCGTACAAGAACGCGATCATGGCCGACGACGAGGTGCTCGTGAACAGCTTCTCGCGTGCGCTCGAACTCGGTGCGCTGCCGACCGTGCACGCGGAGAACGGCGAGCTCGTGTTCCAGCTGCAGAAGGCGCTGCTCGCGCGCGGGATGACGGGGCCGGAGGCGCATCCGCTGTCGCGGCCGCCGGAGGTCGAGGGCGAGGCCGCGAACCGCGCGATCCGCATCGCGCAGGTGCTCGGCGTGCCCGTGTATATCGTGCATGTCTCCGCAAAGGATGCAGTCGATGCGATCGCGCGTGCGCGCAGCGAAGGGCTGCGCGTGTTCGGCGAAGTGCTGCCGGGCCACCTGGTGATCGACGAGGCCGTCTATCGCGATCCGGACTGGACGCGTGCGGCCGCGCACGTGATGAGCCCGCCGTTCCGCTCGGCCGAGCATCGCGAGGCGCTGTGGCGCGGGCTGCAGGCGGGGCAACTGCATACGACGGCGACCGACCACTGCGTGTTCTGCGCGTCGCAGAAGGCGATGGGCCGCAACGATTTCACGAAGATCCCGAACGGCTGCGGCGGTGTCGAGGATCGCATGTCGGTGCTGTGGCATCACGGCGTGAATCACGGCCGCATCACGCCGAACGAGTTCGTGCGGATCACGTCGACGAACGCCGCGCAGATCTTCAACCTGTATCCGCGCAAGGGCGCCGTGCAGGTGGGCGCCGATGCCGACCTGGTCGTGTGGGATCCCGCCGCGACGAAGACGATTTCGGTGAAGACCCACCACCAGCAGGTCGACTTCAACGTGTTCGAGGGCATGACGGTGCAGGGCGTCGCGACGCACACGCTGACGCGCGGCGCGCTCGCATGGGCCGACGGCGACCTGCGCGCGGTGCGTGGTGCCGGCCGCTATCTGAAGCGGCCGCCGGCGGCGAGTTACTACGAGGCCGCGCGGATCGCGAACCGGCTGCGCGAACCGCATCCGGTCGAGCGCGCCGGCTGAACGGCGCATCTCGCGCGGGGCGTGTCGGTTCGAACGACATGTCCCGCGCTTGAACCTGCTTTCCCATTCGTGCCGGCACCGCTCCGGCGCGAACTTGCCGCCTCTCCGCATTCCGTCAATTCTCTCAATATTTGGGACGAATTGAACGCGACCTCGTCTCGCCGATCTCCCGGTACATAGAACAACTGATCAAGTCCGCGCAACACGCGACGCCGCTCAAGAAAAGCCATTTTGTTTGCGTTGTCGGCGTGCATGCCGGCGAGTAATATCCACCGACGGCGTTGCGCAGGTGTGCCGGGCCGGCCCGCCCGCCGAACAGTCCAACAACATTGAGAGCAAGGAGTACGAGGTGGATATTCTGCGCAGTCTCCTGGGTATGCTGTTCCTGCTGCTGGTCGCCTATCTGCTGTCGAACAACCGGCGTGCGGTGAGCGGCCGGACCATGATCGCCGCGCTGTGCACACAGCTGGCCATCGGCGCGCTGGTGCTGTTCGTGCCGTCGGGCCGCACGGCGCTGGCGGCAGCCGCGAACGGCGTCAATCGCGTGCTCGACATGGGCAATCACGGCATCGCGTTCGTGTTCGGCGGGCTGGTCGACAGCCGGATGTTCCAGCTGTTCGGCGACGGCGGGTTCGTGTTCGGCCTGCGCGTGCTGCCGATGATCATCTTCGTGACCGCGCTGATCGCGGTGCTGTACTACATCGGCGTAATGAAGTGGATCGTTGCGATTCTCGGTGCGGCGCTCGCGAAATTGCTCGGCGTGAGCCGCATCGAGGCGTGCTCGGCGGTGGCGACGATCTTTCTCGGGCAAAGCGAGATGCCCGCGCTCGTGAAGCCGTTCGTGCGGAACATGACGAGCGCCGAGATCTTCACGGTGATGGCAAGCGGCATGGCGTCGGTCGCAGGCTCGGTGCTGGTCGGCTACGCCGGCCTCGGCGTGAGGATGGAATACCTGCTCGCCGCGT
Source organism: Burkholderia sp. AU30198 (assembly GCF_020419825.1). Taxonomy (NCBI): domain Bacteria; kingdom Pseudomonadati; phylum Pseudomonadota; class Betaproteobacteria; order Burkholderiales; family Burkholderiaceae; genus Burkholderia; species Burkholderia sp. AU30198. Next base: position 24,554 of record NZ_JAIZSA010000016.1, read on the forward strand.
CGTTCATGGCGGTACCCGGCGGGCTGCTGTTCGGCAAGCTGCTGTATCCGACGGTCGAGCCGAGCCGCGTCGTGGTCGATGGGCTCGACTTCGACGACAAGCGGGCCGCCAACGTGATCGAGGCGGCGGCGTCCGGCGCGTCGGTCGGGCTGCGGATCGCGATCAACGTCGGCGCGATGCTGATCGCGTTCGTGGGGCTCATCGCGCTGATGAACCTCATCGTCGGCGGCGTGGCCGCGTTCGCGGGCTTTCCGCAGATCACGCTGGTCGGTATCATCGGCCACCTGTTCGCGCCGCTTGCGTGGATCATCGGCGTGCCGTGGCACGACGCGGCGCTGGCCGGCAACTTCATCGGCGAGAAGCTGATCTTCAACGAGTTCGTCGCGTATGGCGACCTGTCGCCGTACCTGAAGGGCGGCCCGCACGTCGCGGCCGCCGGCCTGCAGGTGCTCGACCCGAAGACGCTCGCGATCGTGTCGTTCGCGCTGTGCGGCTTCGCGAACTTCTCGTCGATCGCGATTCTCGCGGGCGGCTTCAGCGCGGTCGCGCCCGAGCGCCGCTCGGAAGTCGCGCGGCACGGCCTGCGCGCGCTGACTGCCGCGACGCTGTCGAACCTGATGAGCGCCGCGATCGCCGGCCTGTTCTTCTCGCTGCATTAAACCGTGCAGTAGACTCCGACCGATCGAGGAGAGGCAACGATGTTTTTACCGCAGGAATTCATTCGCCGGAAGCGCGACGGGCAACCGCTCGATCGTGACGGGATTGCCGCGTTCGTGCGCGGCGTGACCGACGGCAGCGTGACCGAGGGCCAGGTGGCCGCGTTTGCGATGGCCGTGTTCTTCAACGACCTGAACGTCGACGAGCGCGTCGCGCTGACGCTCGCGAAGCGCGACTCGGGCGACGTGCTCGACTGGCGTGCGCTCGATCTCGACGGACCGGTGATCGACAAGCATTCGACCGGCGGCGTCGGCGATGTCGTGTCGTTGATGCTCGGGCCGATGGTGGCCGCGTGCGGCGGCTACGTGCCGATGATCTCGGGGCGCGGGCTCGGCCATACCGGTGGCACGCTCGACAAGCTGAGCGCGATACCCGGTTACGACGTGACGCCCGATACGGACGCGTTTCGCCGCACGGTGCGCGACGTCGGCGTCGCGATCATCGGGCAGACCGCGCGGCTGGCGCCGGCCGACATGCGCATCTATGCGATTCGCGACGTGACGGCGACCGTCGAGTCGGTCGCGATGATCACCGCGTCGATCCTGTCGAAGAAGCTCGCGGCCGGACTCGACGGGCTCGTGATGGACGTCAAGGTCGGCTCCGGCGCATTCATGCCCACTGCGGAGCAATCGGCGGAACTGGCCCGCAGCATCGTCGACGTCGGCAACGGCGCGGGCATGAAGACGACCGCGATCCTCACCGACATGAACCAGTCGCTCGCACCGTGCGCGGGCAATGCGCTCGAAGTGGCGTGCGCGATCGACTACCTGACGGGCAAGTCGCGACCGGCGCGCCTGCATGACGTCACGATGGCACTGTCGGCGGAGCTGCTTGTCACCGGCGGGCTGGCACGCGACGTCGCGCAAGCGCGCGCGAAGTTGCAGCACGCGCTCGATTCGGGTGCGGCGGCGGAACGCTTCGCGAGGATGGTCACGGCGCTCGGCGGACCCGCGGACCTGCTCGACGCGCCGGCGCGTCATCTTGCACGGGCGGACGTGATCGTACCGGTTCCGTCGCGCGCGAGTGGCGTGGTGCAGCGAGTCGACTGCCGCGCGCTCGGGCTGGCGGTCGTCGCGCTTGGCGGCGGGCGCACACGTGCGGCGGATGCGATCGACTACAGTGTCGGCCTGACGGCGCTCGCGGAGATCGGGCAACGTGTCGATGCCGGCCAGCCGCTCGGTTATGTGCATGCCCGCGACGCCGCCGCCGCGGCGCACGCAGTGGATGCGATCCAGTGCAGCTACGTGCTGGGCGAAACGGGTGATGTGCCGCCGACGATTTATCAGCAGATCGGCTGACCGATCGCCGGTGCGGGCATCGGCGATCACTTCACTTCACGTCACGGGAGTATCGTGACGGCCGGGGTTTGGCCGCGCCGATACATCCCCGCACACAATCGAGGGCACGACGAGATGGAACGACACGAACTGATCGAAGCGGCGAAGGCGGCGCGCGAACGCGCGTATGCGCCGTATTCGCGCTTCAAGGTCGGCGCGGCGCTGCAGGCGCGCGACGGGACGATTTTTCACGGCTGCAACGTCGAGAACGCGTCCTACGGGCTCTGCAACTGCGCGGAACGTACGGCGATGTTTTCGGCCATCGCCGCCGGTTATCGTCCGGGGGATTTCACGCGGCTCGCGGTCGTCGGCGACACGGACGGCCCGATCGCGCCGTGCGGCGCGTGCCGTCAGGTGATCATCGAGGTCGGCACGCCCGACATCGAAGTGATCCTGGCCAACCTGAAAGGGGCCGTCGAGGTCACGACGGCCCATGCATTGCTGCCGGGCGCGTTCCGGTTGTAACGGCGCGCGCTTCTCACGTCACGCGCCATTCACGTTACGCGCCGTCGCGCGCGTCGCGGATCGGGATCACCGTGCGCGCACCGCACTGGCGCAGCAGGTCGCGCAACTCGTTGATGACCGGGAACACCTCGTGGTTCCAGTCGGCGCCCTGGCGATCGTGCGCTTCCTGCTCGCGCTCGACGATCCAGCGATCCTCGCGGAAGATGCGTTCGGTGAACCAGACGAGCAGCGGCCACGCGAGATCGAGCGCGAACGGGATGCCGGGCTTGTGGATCGACAGCAGTCCGAACGTGCGGTTGGTGCGCTGTTCGGCGTCGAGCGGCACGTAGACGATCCACAGGTCCATCACGAGCGTGCCTTCGCTCGAGCGGATCTGCAGCGTCTGGTACGGGTAGCCGGTGCGCACCGTCATCACGCTCTTGTCGGACTGGTCGGCCGTCTTCTTGCTCGCGCCGAACACGAGCGCCTCGCCGACCGGCTGCTTGCCTTCCATCCGCGCGAACGTGTAGTCGACTTCGACCCAGTCGTCGCCGCGGCGCCGGCCCAGCGAACGCGCGCGCATCTGTCCCATCTGCTTGCGATGCAGGAACTGATGGTTCATGTCCATCAGGTTCTCGTGCATGAACGAGTAGTGGCACTTGACCTCGCGGCCGAAGCGACGCGTCTTGTACGTGCGGTTTTCAGCCGATTCGAGTGCAGGAAACGGCCGTTCGCCGGCGAGCGTCGCGTCGCCCGGGAACACGAAGATCAGCCCGTGCGCCTCGCGGCATGGATACGCACGTACGCCGTTCGGCAAGCGCTCTCGGCCTAGATAGGGCACGTCGACGCATTGGCCGCTGTCGCACGCGTAGGTCCAGCCGTGATAGCAGCAGCGCAGCGTTTCGCCGCTTACGACGCCCGCGTGCAGCGGCACTTGGCGGTGCGCGCAACGATCCTCGAGCGCGTACACGGCGCCGGATTCGGTGCGCACGAGTACGATCGGATCGCCGGCGAAGCGCACGCCGAGCGTCTTGCCGCGTTTCAGCTCGCGCGACCACGCGAGCGGGTACCAGTGATCGGGATGAATCGGTACGCGGCGCAGGTCGCGCACGGCCGCGCCGGAAGAGGGTTCTCCAAGGGTGCCGCTGTCGGGGAAGGGCACTGCGCGCATGCGTGACGTCTCCGGGCTGGACTGGGATTCCGGGCGCCGCAAGACGCGGCGGGGATCTGGAGAAGTCTACGCGAAGTTGCCCGTCGCGGCGGACGCGATGCGGGTTTGCCCCGGCACGGCGGCCCCGGTTTCGTTGATGCAGCGCAAACCGGGTCGAAGGCGGCGCGCGCTGGCCGTGCGTGGCCGCGCGGGCCCCGGCCGCGCGGCGGGCGGCACCCCGTCACGCGGCCGCGTGACGGTCACGAGCGCGCATCGCGCCAAAGTATCGCGTCGGTGCGGTACAGCGCGGGGAAGTACTGCTTCAGCCCGACGATCTTCGGCATGTCGTTGTACGCGATGTACGGCGCGTCGGGATGCAGTTCGAGGTAGTTCTGGTGATAGGCCTCGGCCGGGTAGAACCCCTTGTAGTCCTCGACGCGCGTGACGACGGGCGCCGGAAACACGTGTGCGGTGCCGAGCTGCGCGATGTACGCGGTCGCGACCGCGCGTTGCTGCGCGGTGGTCGGGAAGATCGCCGACCGGTATTGCGAGCCTTCGTCGGGGCCCTGCCGGTTGAGCTCGGTCGGATCGTGGGCGACCGAGAAGAACACCTGCAGCAGCCGGCCGTACGTGATCTGGGTCGGGTCGTAGACGATGCGAACCGATTCCGCGTGGCCGGTCAGCCCCGAGCCGACGAGCGCATAGTGCGCGGTTTCGGATGCGCCGCCCGCATAGCCGGCCGTCACCTGCTTCACGCCCTTCACGTGCTCGAACACGCCTTGCACGCCCCAGAAGCAGCCGCCGGCGAGCACGGCCGTCTCGTCGTGCGATGCGCCAGGTGTTTCGTCGAGCGTCGGCGCGGGCACGGTGCGCATCGGCTCGGCGGAATTGACGATGCGCTGGTAGCCGAACACGGCGGCGGCCGCGACGGCGATGGCGCCGATGCGGCGCAGCATCGCCGTGCGCCGTTGCGGCGCGGAACCGCGTGGGGAGAGGGTATTCACGGTGCGCTCCTTTGGAAACCGGAATGGAAAGTGGGCGGCCTGGAGGCGGCGCCGGTGCGCCGCGTCCTGCCGGGATCAGCCGAACGTGAACGCATACGCATTCACGCCGGGATCGAGAAACTCGATTGCGAACGTGCGGTCGGCGATCGCGCCGGACTGCCGCACGAGCTGGTACAGACGTTGCCCGGTGACGGTGCCGTAGCCCTGCGCATCGACGTCGGTGCCATGCGCGGCGCCGGGCGCCGCGCCGTCGATCGTTACGCGAAACCGCACGGGCTGGCCGTTCGCGCCCGGGCCGAGCACGAGGTGCAGGTCGCGGGCGTGGAAGCGGTAGACGATCCGTCCCGACGGGGCGGCGAGCGACGCGCGTTCGGCGCCGACCTGCCACGTGCCGGCGAGGCCCCAGTCGTTGAGATCGGGGTGCGCCGGCGCGTCGTAGCGATGCGCTGCATCGCGCACGACGCCGCCCGGCGACGTGAAATCCTCAGCGCGTGCGTAGCCGACGTAGGTCTCGGGCGAGCGCACGTCCGCGCTGTCGGCCGCCGCGAGCGCACCCTTCGCGGGGGCGCCGGAGAGTCCGATCGGCACGTTCAGCGCTTCCGGATGGCCGGCTTCGGCAAGCAGCGACTGGATCGCGCGCTCCGATTGCGCGTATTCGCCTTCGCCGAAGTGGTGATGGCGGATGCGCCCTTGCGCGTCGATGAAGTAGTGCGCGGGCCAGTATTCGTTGCCGAACGCGCGCCAGATCGAATAACCGTTGTCGATCGCGACCGGGTAGTCGATGCCGAGGTCGTGCACGGCCTTCTTCACGTTGCCGATGTCGCGCTCGAACGCGAACTCCGGTGCGTGCACGCCGATCACGACGAGCCCGTACGGCGCGTACTTGCGTGCCCATGCGGTCGTGTACGGCAGCGTGCGCAGGCAGTTGATGCACGAGTAGGTCCAGAAATCGACCAGCACGACCTTGCCGCGCAGGCCGGCCGCCGTCAGCGGCGGCGAGTTCAGCCACTGCACCGCGCCGTCGAGCGGCGGCAGCGTGCCTTCGACGGGCAGCGCGGCCGGCGCATGCGTCGCATCCACCGCGCGCATCATCGCGCCGCCGGCCTGTTCGGCATCGGCTGTCGCGGCCATCATCGCGCCGCCCGAACCGTTCGCGGCGCCGTTTGCCGAGTTGTCCGCCGGGTTGCCCGCCGCGACCATCGCCGCCGGTGCGCCGTTCGAACGCCCGCCGAGCCGGTCGACGAGCTTCGTCTCGAGCCCGCCCGTCGTGGCGGTCGACAGTTGGGCCAGCGCGCCCGTATCGAGGCCGAGCGCGATCGCGCCGACGCCGGCCAGTAGCATCACGCCGATCCCGCGCTTGATCCATTCGCCGGCGCCGAGTGAGCGCTTCATCGCGGCGAACACCTTGCCGCCGATCACGAGCGCGACGCCGAGCGACGTCGCCGCGCCGGCCGCATACGCGACCAGCAGCAGCGTCGTGCCGACGCTTGCGCCGCGCAGCGCGGCGCCGGTCAGCACGAGCCCGAGGATCGGGCCCGCGCACGGCGCCCACAGCAGGCCGGTCGCGACGCCGAGCAGCAGCGACGACGCGGGGCCGGCCGGGCGGCCGTCGCGTTGCGCGAAGCCGGTGAGCCGGTTGCCGGCGGCGACGAGCGGGCGCGTCAGGTGCTCGGCGAGGCGTGGCATCAGCAGGGTCAGGCCGAATACCGCGAGCAGCACGATGGCGACCCAGCGGCCGGCCTGGTTGGCCTGCGCGACCCAGCCGCCGCCGACGGCGGCGAGCGTCGCGACGACGGCGAACGTGAGCGCCATGCCGGCGAGCAGCGGCAGGCCGGTGCGCACGAACGGCTGGTCGGCGCGCGCGAACACGAACGGCAGCACGGGCAGGATGCACGGGCTCAGGATCGTGAGCACGCCGCCGAGGTAGGCAAGGACGATGAGCAGCATGGTGCGTTCTCCAGTCGGTCGGGAGTGGGGCCGGATCAGGCGGCGGCAGGGTGGAAGGCGAGCGCGAGGCCGTTCATGCAGTAGCGCAGGCCGGTGGGCTGCGGGCCGTCGTCGAACACGTGGCCGAGGTGGCCGCCGCAGCGGCGGCAGTGCACTTCGGTGCGGATCATCCCGAACGACGCGTCGGTGGTGGTGGCGACCGCGTGGTCGAGCGGCTTCCAGAAGCTCGGCCAGCCCGTATGGCTGTCGAACTTGGTGGCCGACGAGAACAGCGCGAGGTTGCAGCCGGCACACGCGAACGTACCTTGCCGGTGCTCGTCGTTGAGCGGGCTGGTGTACGGCCGCTCGGTGCCGGCTTCGCGCAGGATCGTGTACTGGGCGGGCGTGAGCCGGCGATGCCACTCGGCGTCGCTGAGGGTGACCTCAAAAGGGGCGGCTGTCTGCGGGGTGGCCGGCGGCGCGGCGAACGCACGGCCGACCAGTGCGCGGCGGCCGACGGACGACAGCGTCGCGAGCACGGCGAGGCCGGTGGCGCCGGCGAACAGCAGATGTCTGCGGGTAGGCATGATGGGCTCCTGGCGGCAGGTCCTGAAAACATGCGCCCATCGTAGTCAGCGGCCGGTGTCGAAGTCCTCACGGAAAGTTAAATGAATTGTGAAGATTGGGGTGGTCTGTGGGGGGCGGTGGAATCCGTCGAAGGGTCGACTGGCAAAGGGGGGCGCGCTCGACAACGTGACGGTGAGTGCGTGCTACCGCAGGATCAGACGCTACAGATGCTGCGCTACGGCTCTGGCTACGTCCACCAGACTCGATGTGGCGATCAAGTGCTGGGCGACTTCGAGCGCGACGAGCTGCGTCGCTAAGTTATGCGCACGCAGCGGCGATTGACCGGGTGTTCTGCCTATGATCCGCTTGGTCGGAAGGTCTGGCAGTGGGGCGGTTCATCAATCAGGATCCGATCGGGTTGCCGGGCAGAGACAATCCGTACCGATACGCGTCGAATCGGACCGGCTGGATCGATCCGTGGGGATGGCGTGTTACACCTGCGGGTTCCCGCGGGGCCGCAGGTCAGCCTCCGCGTGCAAGCGCGACAATTACTGCCAAGGTTCTCGGCACGGGTACAGTCACGAAGGTATATACAAATGGCCAGAGAATCATAGGGCGACAATATTTTCAAAAAATAAAGGTTGAGGATGATGAGTGATGGTTTTGAGCATGCACGAAGCGCGCTGGGATCATTTATGTTGAAAATGAATCGATGGGAGAGGGACTTCTATCAAAAGAAGCGTAGTGCTTTGGACGGTGGCCTTGATGTAACTTCTCTCGACGAGCGCGCGCGGAAGCAACTTTTGGAAATCCTGGAGCAGTGGGCGTTTCAGGATAAAACGAATCAAGGTCGTTTAATTGACCTGGGTTGTTCGGACCCGCCAACGTACGATCCTGAAACTGACGTTGAAGATAGTGCGGAGTCAAGTGGTGGAGAAGTGGTTTTTACTTTTCACCAGACAGTTGGCTTGTTGACCGTATTCCGTTTCACCATGAAAAGAAGTGGCGAAGAATGGAAAATCAAGAAGAAGGATTTTTTGAACTATAAGGACAAGTGGCAGCGGTCAGCGCTGTAACCGCGCTGTTCGACCTGTTTCTCGGGTCGAGCCTTGTCAGGACAGGCACATATCCTGACGTGCGTCCTTGCAATCCGGGGGGCGGGGTTGCTCAGCGCGAATGAGCAAGTTCGTCCGGCACCACGGTGAAGAAATCGCGTACGCGAACAAGACGACGGGCAAGGCGCACAAATATGACCGTGCCTTTCGGCGTTGCGGCGACATCCCGTGCATCGCGACGAAATTTATCCATGAACGGAAAACTTTCGACGATTTTCGTCGAGAAACAGGGGAAGTCGGATTTTTTCGGTCGCAACGAGGCGATATGATTTCTCCAGCCCCAATATTCGTCAGCCGCCCATGAAGTGCGCCAGCATCGCTCTGACGCGGCACCGCAAGCACGAGAGAGTTGTATGCCGGACACGCCATTCGTCATCGCCGAACACGCCCGCAGGAGAGCCGCTCAGGTCCGGTCCGGCGACGTCCCCGCCGCCTTGCAGGACGGGCCCAAGTGGGTGTGTCGGATCGTGCCGGATCAGGCGCCGCTGTGCGGCGTCGAACACCGGTCAGCTGCAAGCATGGCCGGCATGCTCGGCCGGCTGAAGCCGGCGAACGTCCTGTTGACGGACCCGGTCGCGAGCGCCGACGGCTGGCTGGCGCGTTCTTCGACCGACAGGGGGGGGCGGTGTCGAGCCTATGCGCACGTCGGCGCGGACCGGATACTCGAGATGGTTGGAATGCCGGCGGTCGGCCCGTGGCTCGACGAGCGCGACACCTGGTGGCCCGGCGCGTACGAACTGCCACTGCTCGAGCAGTTATCCGCGAGCGGATCGCCGCTGCGCGAGCTGCTTGGCGCGACCGCATCCGCCCATCTGCTGATGAGCCTGACCGAAGTCGACGGCACCGCGCTCGTGACCGAATCGGACGATGGCGTCGAGCGTCCGTTTCGCATTCCCGCGGGCGTGGATACGATCCACTTCGCCCCCGTATGCATCCACGGCCCAGCGGCGCAGTGGCGCGAAACGCTCGTCACCGCGTTCGACCGCGTCCGGCATCTGGTCGGGATCAGATCGACTCGTCCTTTCTATCTTTGAAGCAAACACCCGTTCTCCGGCAAGCCACGCCATGACCGATCCACTCGACACCTTCGACCGCAAGATCCTGAATATCGTCCAGCGCGATTGCACCGCGACTGCGGATGCCATCGCCGAACGGATCGGCCTGTCCACGTCCGCCGTGCAGAAGCGGCTGAAGCGCATGCGCACCGAAAAGATCATCTCGGCAGAAATCGCAGTGGTCGATCGCGCGGCCGTCGGCCGGCCGATGACGTTCATTGCAGCGATCGAGATCGAACGCGAAAACTACGAGACGGTCGCCCGGTTCCGCGAGTGGTCGAAGGCGCACGATGAAATCCAGCAGATTTACTACGTGACCGGCTCCGTCGACCTGATCGCGATCATCACCGCACCCGACGTCGAGGCATACGACCGGTTGTCCGCGCGGATCATGCAGAGCAATCCGATGATTCGCCGGATCAACACGAATGTCGTGCTGAGCGCGCTCAAGGTCGGGTTGTTCGTGCCGGTCGACAAGGACGGCGACGACGCACCGTCCACGGCCTGACGAGGGCGGTTCGCGCGGCGACGGCCGATCCGTCCGTCCCGCGTGACAAACCGCAACGCGTGACTGCCCGAATCGGTCGAAACGCATAATTTGTCGATCAGTTCGCATAACTAACATGTTTCCTGTAGTCAATGAACAGGAGATGATCAAGATGGAACTCAAACTGGCATTGGTCGGCTTCGGCGGAGTCAATCAGGGACTGGTCGAACTGCTCAAGAAGAAACGCGCGCTGCTGGACGCATCGGGACTCGACGTGTCGGTGACGATGGTCGCCGATCTGCGGTTCGGGATCGCGACGAATCCTCGCGGCATCGCGCTGGATGTCCTCGACGAAACCGTCCGGCGGGGTGTCGACGCCGAAGCGCTCCGTCGCGATCCCGGCACGCTGGTGTCGCAGGACGTCGGTCTCGAGGCCGTGCTGAAGGCCATTGCGTCGGAGCACGTGGATGTCGTCGTCGAGGCGACCTTCACCGACCCGAACACTGGTGAGCCGGCACTGTCGCATTGCCGTACCGCCCTCGAATGCGGCAAGCACGTGATCACGACCAACAAGGGGCCGATCGCGCTCGCGCAGCCGGCGCTGGCACGGATCGCCGCGCAATCGGGCGCGTGCGTGATGTACGAGGGCACGGTGATGAGCGGCACGCCGGTGCTGCGGCAGCTCGTGACGTCGCTGCGTGGCTGCGACGTCAACGGCTTCGCCGGCATCCTGAACGGTACGTCGAACTACGTGCTCGGCGAGGTCGAGGCCGGCGCGAGCTTCGATGCGGCGATCCGGGATGCGCAGCAGCGCGGCTATGCGGAGGCGAACCCCGCGGCCGACGTCAACGGGTCGGACGTGCAGCTGAAGGTCGTGATTCTGGCGAACGCGCTGTGGAACGCCGGCCTCACGCGTGGCGATGTGACGTGCCGCGGCATCGTGGAGCTGACCGAGCACGACGTGCGCGCGGCGGCGGCGGAGCGCATGTCCTGGCGGTTGATCGGCTCGGCCGTCCGCCATCCGGACGGCACCGTGACCGCGAGCGTCGAGCCGCGCAAGCTGCCGGCCGGCCATCCGTTGCTTGCCGCGAGCGGCGTGACGAATGCGATCACGTTCGACACCGACGTGCTCGGCGGCGTGACGATCAGCGGGCCCGGTGCGGGGCGCGAGGAAACGGCGTTCGCGATCCTGTCCGACCTGATCGAACTCGCCGACAGGATCGGTGCCGTGTCGCACGAGGTGGCCGCATGAGCGCGCGCGATGCGGTGCTGACCGGCTGCACGGGGGCCGGCGTGGTCGATGTCCGGTCGCCGTATGACGGCGCGATCGTCGGCCAGGTTCGGCCGTCGTCCGTCGATGCGGCACCGGTCCTCGTCGAGCGCGCGCTCGAAGGGGCGCATGCGGCCGCGGCCATGCCGCGCAGCCGGCGGGCTGACATCCTGTTTCGCGCAGCAGCGATCGTCGAGGCGCGCACGGAGACGTTTGCACGCACGATCGCGCTCGAAGCGGGCAAGCCGTTACGGCAGGCCCGCAAGGAAGTCGCACGCTGCGTGAACACGCTGCGCCTGTCGGGCGAGGAGGCGAAACGGCTGACCGGCGAGACGATCCCGTTCGACGGCTATCCCGGCTCCGAGGATCGCAGCGGCTACTACACGCTGGAGCCGCTCGGCGTGATTCTCGCGATCACGCCGTTCAACGACCCGTTGAACCTCGTTGCACACAAGCTCGGGCCGGCGATTGCGACCGGCAATGCAGCGATCCTGAAGCCCTCGCTGCTTGCGCCGCTGTCCGCGCAGGCGCTCGTCGAGGTTCTGTGGGAAGCCGGTGCGCCGCGCGACGCGCTGCAGATCGTGCACGGCGGCGCGGAGATCGCGTCTGCGCTGGTGCGCGACCGGCGGATCCGGATGGTGACCTTTACCGGCGGTCCGGAGACTGGCGAGGCCATCACGCGCCAGGCGGGACTCAAGAAGATCGCGATGGACCTCGGCGGAAATGCGCCGGTGATCGTGATGGCCGACTGCGACCTGAAGGATGCCGCCGAAGCATGCGTGTCGGGTGCGTTCTGGGCAGCGGGACAGAACTGCATCGGCACGCAGCGGATCTTCGTCGCCGACGCCGCGTACGAGCCGTTCGTCCGCTACTTCGTCGAGCTGACCGGCAAGATGGTCGTGGGCGATCCACTGGACGACGCGACCGACATGGGACCGATGATCGGCGAGGAACAGGCGGCTCGCATCGAACACTGGGTCGACGAAGCGGTCGCCGGCGGTGCGACGGTGTTGAGCGGCCATCGGCGGCGCGGTGCGCTGTATGAACCGACGGTGCTCGTGGATGTGCCGCGCGACGCGCGCATATGGACCGACGAGGTATTCGCGCCGGTCGTGACGATCGAGAAATTCACCGACCTGGAGCAGGCGCTCGACGCCGCCAATGCGTCGGAGAGCTGCCTGCATGCAGGCGTGTTTACCAACCGCCTGGAGGTCGCGCTCGGCGCGGCGGAGCGGCTGCAGGCGGGCGGCGTGATGATCAACGATTCGTCCGACTACCGCTTCGACGGCATGCCGTTCGGCGGCTTCAAGCATGGGTCGCTGGGCCGCGAAGGTGTCCGGTTCGCGATGACGGAAATGACGCAGCCGAAGGTGGTCTGCTTCAGGCGCAACCGGCGGCTGTCGAGCTGATGCGCGAGCGCCGGCACATGACGGGCCGGCGCGGCGCGAACCGGAGCGGTGTGTGTGCAACGTAGCGGAGAAGGAGTCGAGGATGCCAGTAGCAATTCCTGCATGCAAGCCGGCGGTGGACGCGCTGGTGGTCGAGGATATTCACAAGTCGTTCGGCGGTGTCGAGGTGCTGAAGGGCATCTCGCTGACCGCGCGGAATCACGAGGTCGTGTCGATCCTCGGCAGCAGCGGGTCGGGCAAGAGTACGTTCCTCAGGTGCATCAACTTGCTGGAAATGCCCGACCGTGGCCGGATCTGCGTGAACGGCGAAACGCTCGCGCTGAAGCCGGCGGGCCGCGACGGCGCGCTTGTCGCCGCCGACGCGCAGCAGGTGATGCGCGTGCGCCGCAAGCTCGCGATGGTGTTCCAGCAGTTCAATCTCTGGGCGCACATGACGGTGCTGCAGAACGTGATGTTCGTGCCGGTGCGCGTGCTGGGCGTACCGAAGCGCGACGCACGCGACAAGGCGATCGCGATGCTCGAACGGGTCGGGCTCGCCGGCAAGTGCGAACACTATCCGAACCAGCTGTCGGGCGGCCAGCAGCAGCGTGTGGCGATTGCACGTGCACTCGCGACCGATCCCGACGTGATGCTGTTCGACGAACCGACGTCGGCGCTCGATCCCGAGCTCGTCGGCGAAGTATTGAAGGTGATGCGCTCGCTGGCCGACGAGGGGCGCACGATGCTTGTCGTCACACACGAGATGGGTTTTGCGCGCGAAGTCGCGAACCGCGTCGTGTTCGTCCACCAGGGACGAATCGAGGAGGACGGCAGTCCCGACGAGGTGTTCGCGAGCCAGAAATCGCCGCGCTTCCAGAAGTTTCTGTCCAGCATCATCTGATGCGGATTCAATGCCAACCGGAGGGGAAATCATGAAGAAGCTGCTTCAGTCGCTGTGCGTGGGCGCGGCACTGCTCGGATCTGTCGCGCATGCCGAGCAGGTCGTGCGGATCGGCACGCTCGCCGATTACGCGCCGTTCGAATACAAGGATGCGTCCGGCAAGCTGCAGGGCATGGAGATCGACATCGGCAAGAAGATGTGCGACACGATGAAGGTCAGGTGCCAGTGGGTGACGATGGATTTCGATGCGCTGATTCCGGCGCTCAAGGCGAAGCAGATCGATGCGGTGCTCGCGCAAATGTCGAAGACGCCGGAGCGCGAGCAGTCGGTGGATTTCACGCGCATCTTCACGACGGCACCCGTGCAGCTCGTCGCGAAGCAGGGTTCGGGTATCACGGATGGCGCGGCCACGCTGCGCGGCAAGACGATCGGCGTTCAGACCGCGTCGACCCACGAATCCTATCTGCGCCGCCGCCTGCTGGCGAGCAAGTCGGGGATCAACGTGAAGGTCTATCAGACGCTCGACGAGGCCTGGCTCGACCTGGAGGCCGGGCGCGTCGATGCCGTGCTTGCCGACAACACGGTCGCGTACGACTGGCTGACGAAGGCCGGCAGGAAGGAAGGTTTCGACTTCGTCGGCAAGCCGATCGCCGATGCGGAGATCTTCGGCGACGGTACGGCGATCGCGGTACGCAAGGGCGACGCGCCGCTGAAGGCGCTGTTCGACAAGGGGATCGCGCAGGTGCAGGCAGATGGCACGTTCGCCGCCGCCAACAAGCGCTATTTCCCGTTCAGCATCGCGCCGCAATAGCCGCGCATCGGGACCGCGCGGCCGCCGCACGGCGGCCTGCGCGATCCGGGCCTCACAAGGAGCGATATCACGATGGACATTCTGGTGAACTACGGTGCGCAGATCGCGGCGGGTGCGCTCGTCACGCTGGAACTCGCGCTCGCCGCGCTGTGCGTCGGCATGCTGCTCGGCATCGCCGGTGCATCGGCAAAACTGTCGGACATGGGCTGGCTCAGGCATGCGACCTATGCGCTGACCAATTTCCTGCGCGGCATTCCCGAGTTCCTGATCCTGCTGATCTGCTATTTCGGGCTGTCGCATCTGCTCAACACGCAATTCGATGGTGCCTTCGCCGTGAGCCCTTTCTCGGCCGGCGTGATCGCACTCGCCGTGGTGTTCGGCGCCTATTCGTCGGAGATGTTCCGCGGCGCATTCATCGCGGTGCCGGCCGGACAGATCGAGGCCGCGCGCGCGTACGGGATGACACGCCTGCAGACACTGTGGCACGTGCGCCTGCCGCAGGCGTGGCGCATCTGCCTGCCGAGCCTGAACAACATGTGGCAGAACCTGCTGAAGGACACGTCGCTGGTATCGATCGTCGGGCTCGAGGACATGCTGCGCAAGGCCAACATCGCCGCGCAGTTCACCAAGCAGCCATTCGTTTTCTACGTGACGGTCGGTATCGTCTACTTCGGCTTTCTCGCCGCTTCAAACCCCGTATTCGCATGGCTCGAGCGCATCGCGGGCCGTGGTTACGCACAACGCACCTGACGAGGGCCATGCGATGAACGACTTCCTTTCCCTCATCGAGCAGTCCGGCCCGGACGTCGCGCGCGGTGTATGGATTACGCTGCAACTGCTGGTGCTGTCTTGCACGTTCGCGTTCGCGCTCGCGGTGCCGCTTGCCGTCGCGCGTGCGTCGGAGCGCCGGTGGCTGTCGGTACCGAGCCGCCTGTTCATGTCGGTGTTTCGCGGCACGCCGCTGCTGGTGCAGATTTTCGTGCTGTATTACGGGCTCGCGCAGTTCTCGATCGTGCGCGCGTCGCCGCTGTGGCTGCTGGTCGGCGGATCGTTCTCGTGCGCATTGTGTGCGCTGACGCTCAACCTCGCGGCCTATATGGCGGAAGACATCCGTGGCGGGATAGCCGGCGTGCCCGCCGGCGAGAAGGAAGCCGCGCTCGCGTTCGGGATGAGCCGCTTCATGCTGACCTGGTTCGTGGTCGTCCCGCGCGCGATCGGCATCGTCGCGCCGACGCTCGGCAACGAGATCGTGCTGCAGCTCAAGTCGACCGCGCTCGCCAGCACGATCACCGTGCTCGACCTGACCGGTGTCGCGCGGCGCATCTCCATCGAAACCTATACGACCGACGCACTGATGCTGGCCGGCATCGTGTACGTCGGTATCACGGCAGTGCTTTCGACCGTGCTCAAACGCGTCGAAGGGCAGCTGAATCGCCATCTGGGCAACGTGCGTGCCTGACGGCACCGCGCGGACACGACACAACCAACGATCCGGAGAACGAAATGGGATACAGGCTTGAAACGCTCGCGCTGGCCGCGGACCGCGACGTGACCGACGAGAAGACGGTCGCGCCGGCGATCCACTATTCGGCCGTGTTCAAGGCGGCCGGCAGCGAGGAATTCGCGGAGATGTCGAGCGTGCCGCAGCATCCGCGCAACTACACGCGCTACGGCAATCCGGTTCACGAGCGGGTCAAGGCGATCATGGCGGAGCTCGAGGGCACCGAGACCGCGCTCGTCACCGCGTCCGGCATGGGCGCGATCGCGACCGCGATCCTCAGTGTCGTGAAGGCCGGCGATCACGTGATCGGCCAGACGCGCCATTACATGAGCACGACGAAAATGCTCGACGACATGCTGCGCCGGTTCGGCGTCGAGGTGACGCTCGTCGACCAGACCGACGCGGCCGCGTTCGATCGTGCGATCCGGCCGAACACGCGGCTGATCGTGCTCGAATCGCCGGTCAATCCGCTGCTGCTCGTGACCGACATCGCCGCGGTGACCGAAGTCGCCAGGGCGCGCGGCATCCTGACACTCGCGGACAACACGTTCGCGTCGCCGGTCAACCAGCAGCCGCACCGGCTCGGTGTCGACATCGTCGTGCACAGCGCGACCAAGTATCTCGGCGGCCATCACGACCTGACCGGCGGCGTGATCTGCACGAGCCGCGTGATCGCCGAGCAGATCTGGCATACGCACATCACGCTCGGTTCGGTGCTGTCGCCGATGGACGCGTGGCTGCTGCTGCGCGGGCTGCGCACGCTGCCGATGCGCGTCGAGCGGATCAACGCGAACGCCCAGGCGCTCGCCGAATTCCTCGAGACGCACGCGAAGATCGAGCGCGTGTTCTACCCGGGCCTGCGCAGCCATCCGCAGCATGAACTCGCGTGCCGGCAGATGCGCGGCTTCGGCGGCGTGGTCGCGTTCGGCGTGCGGGGCGGCTATGGCGAAGCGCAGCGCTTCGTCGAGGCGCTGCGCGTGCCGCTGAACGCGGGCAATCTCGGCGGCGTCGATTCGCTCGCGATCCATACGGCATCCATGTGGGCGGGCACGATGTCGGCGGAACAAATGCGCGCGGCCGACATCCCGCTCAACTTCATCCGGTATTCGGTCGGCATCGAGCATGTCGACGACCTGAAAGCCGATATCGCGCAGGCGCTCGAGCAGATCTGACACGGACCGGCGCACGCGGTCGTTCGACGCATCGGGCGGGCCGCGCCGGCCTTTGAATCGATCCGGGCACGAGCGGCCCGGGTTGCAACGACGGAGCACGGAATATGCATGGCATCACGGTACTCGACGGCGGCATGGGGCGCGAGCTGGCGCGGATGGGGGCGCCGTTCAGGCAGCCGGAATGGTCGGCGCTCGCGCTGATGGAAGCGCCGCATTACGTCGGCCTCGCGCACGACGCGTTCATCGCGGCGGGCGCCGACGTGATCACCGCGAACAGCTATGCGGTCGTGCCGTTCCATATCGGCGAGCAGCGGTTCCGTCGCGACGGTGTCGCGCTCGCGGCACTGGCCGGGCAACTCGCGCGGCAAGCCGCGGATCGCGCAGTGCGGCCAGTACGCGTCGCGGGATCGCTTCCGCCGACCGGCGGTTCGTATCGGCCCGACCTGTTCGACGCGGCGCGTGCCGATGCGATTCTGGCGACGCTCGTCGATGGACTCGATCCGTACGTCGACCTGTGGCTGGCCGAGACGCAGAGCCTGACCGGCGAGATCGACGCGGTCCGTCGCGCGCTCGGTGCGAATCCGAAGCCGCTCTGGGTGTCGTTCACGCTGCGCGACGAGGTCGGCGCCGACACGGGCGCCGGGCCGGTACTGCGATCGGGACAGACACTCGACGAAGCCATCGACGCCGCCGTGTCCGCGCGCGCGAGCGCGCTGCTGTTCAACTGCAGCCAGCCGGAGGCGATGGGTGCGGCGATCGAGACGGTGCAGCGTAGGCTCGCTGGAATGGGAGCGGGAACGGCGTTGATGATCGGTGCGTATGCGAACGCCTTTCCACCGCAGCGCGCCGATGCGCGTGCGAACGAGGAACTCGACGCATTGCGCGGCGATATCGATCCGCCCGGCTATGCGAAATGGGCGGAGCAGTGGCTTGCGCTCGGTGCGCAGATCGTCGGCGGGTGTTGCGGAATCGGCCCCGGCCACATCGCGGCATTGCGCGACGCGGTCGATGCGCGCGGCGTCGCGCACACCGGGTCCGGCCAATGAAGATCGACGGCCTGGACCAGAAGATCATCGACGCATTGTGTGCCGATGCGCGGATTCCGCTCGCGGTGCTGGCCGACAGGATCGGTTTGTCCAGGCAGGCGGTCCGGCACCGGATCGACCGGCTCGAAGCGCTGAAGATCATTGCAGGCTATACGGTGCGGCTCGCGTTGCCCGACGATGTCGCACCCGTGCGTGCCGTGATGCTCGTCTATCGCAAGGACCGGATGCGCGGCGCGGACGTGCTTGCCGCACTCGAGCGGATCGCCGAGGTGCGCGACTGCGCGGTTCTCAGCGGCGAGGTCGATTTGCTGGTGCAGATAGAGGCGGCCACGCATGAGCGCATCAGCGACATCTGGGCGACCATCAGCGCATTGGACGGCGTGCAGAACATGACGACCAGCTTCGTGCTCGACTCGGTCGTTCATAAGCGGTGACGGCCCGGCGCCGTGGACAGTCTTTGGTCTTGATGGAGCGAATTTCCGCTTCGGGTCGCTTTATGTCCTGTGCATGGAAGGCCGCATCCACGACGATCGTCGAGTTCTGTCGTCGGGCGCTAGCCGGCCAGAAACGGCCGATCGACACCGTCACGTAAATCGTCCGCAATCAACGCACTCGCGAACCGCGATTCGCTCCGCATCCGTCCAGGCGTATCATGCGAAATGACCTAAACCGTGCAGCTTGCTGGATTGCGTTCACCCTCGAACGCTGCCTGTTTCCGAATTGCGATGTGCTCGCGGCGCAAATCGCGAATGCTGAAATCGGCGAGCTTTGTCAATGCGGGTGCAACAGTTTCTCGCTATCAATGGCTGCGCCTGACGGCGTGCCTGGAATATCCACGAGCGGACACGGTTACGGTCGGGTGTTTGAAGCCGACTTTCGGGACCTTGGCGAACACGACGTGTCACGATCGCTTGAAATTCTCTTGTTCGCCGATGATTCGGGTCATTTGAGCTACGTTGAGATCGATTACTGCGGAAACGGACTACTCATCCCCGAGCGCATGAACCTCGAGTCGGCTCCCTATCACCTTCTTCAGGGTGACACGCTGATCCGCGCATAGATCACGGGCATGTCCATGACCTACGTTCGTCGCGGCATGCAGACACACTGATGATGTCCGCTCCGTGGGCCGTCGAGCGGCCGGAATGGGGCGACAGCACGCATTCACTGGCAGGGACAGGGGGCGACTGCTACCCCCTTGTCGCAGCTAGAGAGCGCTGCACCGGCAAAGCGTATGGAAATCCCTGGCTGCCCCCGGGGGTTGTACCGGACAATACAATCCGGTATCATTCACGCCCCCCACAAGCTGCGCATACGGATTTCGCACGAGGCGTCCCGCCCTCGACTATCTGTGCGTACACGATTCCGTTCGCATCCCGGCAGGCAACCCATTCTGGCGTCATGCTCGCGACGATCGTCGGCTCATCTGTCGAGGAGCATGTATTGGCAATTCCTGATCGGAACGATTCCACATCCCCTGAAATCACGGCCACGGCAAAAGCCGGCCGCCGTGTGGCAAAGGGCAAGGCCCAGGCCCTGACACCGACTGACAGCGCGTCGCTGGCACGCCAGAACGAGGAGCGCCAGCACCAGATGCGCGCGTTGATCGCGCTCGGTCGCGAGCGCGGCTATCTCACCCACGCGGACATCAACGACCACCTGCCCGACAACTTTGCCCAAACGGCGGCGATGGACACCATCGTCAGCACGTTCAGCGACATGGGCGTGGCCGTGTACGAACAAGCGCCGGACGCCGAAGCGCTGCTGTTGACCGACGCTGCGCCGGTCGTGGCATCCGACGATCAGGCGGACGAGGAGGCGGAAGCTGCGTTATCGACCGTTGATTCCGAATTCGGCCGCACCACGGATCCGGTTCGGATGTACATGCGAGAAATGGGGGCCAGCGAACTGCTGACCCGCGCCGGTGAAATTGAGGTCGCGAAACGGATCGAAGATGGTCTGCAGGACATGATTCAAGCGATTGCCGCGTGTCCGTCGATCGTGTCCACGATTCTTGCCGATGTCGACCGCGTCGTTGCCGGGGAACTGCGCATCGACGAACTGGTCGATGGCATCAGCGTCGACGCCGATGAAAGCGAAATGGCGCCAGAGTCCCAGGAAGAGGATACGGAAGCACAAGCCGCCGACGATGATTCGGACGAAGACGACGTCGAAACGGACGCCGGGGATTCGGAGAAGGTGAACGCGGCACGCCTCGAAGAACTCACGAACGACAGTCTCGTGATTTTCGCGCGCGTGCGTGCACTGTTCGAGCAGTTGCCGGATGTGCCTGTCACGGGCGATGCCCGTTCCGCAGCCGCTGTACAAGTGCGCACGGCGATCCAGCGTGAACTCGCGCCGATCCGCTTTACCGCCAAGACCATCGACCGCCTGTGCGCCATCGTGCATGGGCAAGTGACTGAGGTTCGCGCGATCGAGCGCAGCATCCTGGCGATTGCTGTCGACCGTTGCGGCATGCCGCGCGACGCGTTTGTCGAGTCGTTCCCGGGCCACGAGACCGACCTCGAATGGACGAACCGCACGGCGGCGACCTCGCAGCAGTTTGGCGCGGCGCTCGAGCGACATCAGCCGGCGATTCAGGCGGCGCAGCAGAAGCTCGTCGACATCGAGTCCCAGGTCTCGTTGCCGCTCCAGCAGCTCAAGCAGATCAACCGCCAGATGAGTGCCGCGGAACTGAAAATGCGGCAGGCCAAGCGCGAGATGATCGAGGCGAACCTTCGTCTTGTCATTTCAATCGCCAAGAAATACGTGAACCGCGGCATGCAGTTCCTGGATTTGATCCAGGAGGGCAATATCGGCCTGATGAAGGCCGTGGACAAGTTCGAATACCGGCGCGGCTGGAAGTTCTCGACCTACGCGACCTGGTGGGTCCGGCAGGCTGTCACGCGTGCGCTCGCCGATCAGGCGCGGACCATTCGCGTGCCGGTCCACATGATCGAGACGATCAACAAGCTGAACCGGATATCGCGCGAAATCTTGCAACAGACAGGGCAGGAAGCGCATCCCTCAGTGCTCGCAAAGCGCATGGAGATGTCCGAGGAGAAAGTGCTCAGTATCCTCAAGATCGCCAAGCAACCTGTCTCGCTCGAAACCCCGGTGGGTGACGACGCCGATGCAACGCTCGGCGACATGATCGAGGATGTCTCGGCGAGCTCACCGGCTGAGGCGGCGATTCACGCGAACATGCGTGCGGCGATCGACGAGGCACTCAACGGGTTGTCGCCGCGCGAGGCCAAGGTTCTGCGGATGCGATTCGGGCTCGACACAAACTCCGATCACACGCTTGAAGAGGTCGGCAAGCAGTTCGATGTGACCCGTGAGCGGATCCGTCAGATTGAGAGCAAGGCGATGCGCAAGCTGATGCATCCCAGCCGTGCGGACAAGCTCAGGCCATTTCTTGAGCGCTAGACTTGAGCGCTAGAGCAAGCCGGGCGTGGTATCCCAGCGACGCCCGGCTCCAGGCTTGAAGCGATCACGCGTCGGCCTGATCGTTGTCCTGACCGCAGCGTATTCGCTGCGGGGAAAACTTACAGCGGCTTGATGCTGGCGGCCTGCTTCCCCTTGCTCGGGCGGCCCGGGTGCGGACTCCGCAAACCTGGTCGCTGCACTGGATCAATGGGCGACGAAGGACAAGGCACCCGGGAACCTCGTTGCATCGAAGCTGAACACGGACGGTAGCGCGGCGTTTGCGCGAGCCTTGTGCCAGTATCCGCCGTACCCGCGCTATACCGGGCCCGCGAACGGCGCCCGCCACGTCGACGGCGAGCGCGCCGATTTCATCCGCGAAGGGCTGCACGCCTTCCGGACCCTTCGAATTCGCGACCCGCACGCGATGGCCCGCCGCCTTCAGCCGGCGCGCAAGCGTCCCGCCGATATTGCCGGGTCCCGATGATGCCTATTTCCACGGTGGTTACCTCGTTCAAGAATGCTTCGCCAGCCCGCCGCGTCACGCGAGCCGGAATTTTTTCCGCAGGCTCGAATCGACCGGGCCGGCTGGCATGAACCGTCGCAACTTGCGCAACAGCGACGCCTCACCGGTCGGCGTGCGTCGCATCCGCCATGCGCCGAGCGCTGCGTCGACGATGGTGGCGGCCACGCCCTCGGGGTGCGGCGCGGTTTTCACGCAGTGGACAACGGCACGCGACGCGAGCGTCCGCTCGCGGTCGTAATCGGCGATCGGCGCGCTTGCCTGCAGCGCGTTGACGTCCAGGTTCGTCCGCGTAAACGACGGTTCGACCAGCGTCGCGCGAATGCCGAACTGGCGCTGTTCGTGATCCAGCGTTTCGGTCAAACCCTCCACCGCATGTTTGGATGCCGAATAGAGTCCCATATAGGGCGCCGGCAGGAAGCCGAGCACCGAGCTGACATTGACGATCCGGCCGCGCCGCTGTGCCCGCATGTGCGGAAGCACCGCATGGGCCGTACGCAGGATGCTGAATACGTTGGTGTCGAACAACGCCGCGGCTTCGGTCACGGAGGTTTCCTCCACCGCGCCGAGCAGGCTCGTGCCTGCATTGTTCACGAGCACGTCGATGCGTGCGGCGCGATCGATGATCGTTTGAATACCCGATTGAACGGACGCGTCGTCACGTACGTCCATCTCGATCAACTCGACGCCGGCGACGGGCGCCGTTCGCGCGATGCTGCGCACGGTGCCGAACACGCGGCACCCGCGTTTGGCGAATTGTTCTGCGGCGACGCGCCCGATGCCCGACGACACGCCGGTCACGACGACAACGGTGGAATTCGACATGGCTGTTTCCTTGGACAGGATGAATGGCTGTATCAATCGCGCGCGTTCAGCGCGGGCTGAAATACAGCCTCGCCCGGCGATGCCGGTTCATGACCGCCGTGGCGGGTGGCGGCGGAATGACCGGGCCGGATCCTGAACCAGATCGCGTACATCGCCGGCAGGAACATCAGCGTGAGGATCGTCCCGGCGAACGTGCCGCCGATCAGCGTGTACGCGAGCGTTCCCCAGAACACCGAATGCGTGAGCGGAATGAACGCGAGCACGGCGGCCATGGCGGTCAGGATCACCGGGCGCGCCCGCTGCACGGTCGCTTCGACGACCGCGTGGAACGGATCCAGTCCCGCCTGTTCGTTCTGGTGAATCTGGCCGATCAGGATCAGCGTGTTGCGCATCAGGATCCCCGACAGCGCGACGAGGCCGACCAGCGCATTGATGCCGAACGGCTGCCGGAACAGGATCAGCGTGGGTACTACGCCGATCAGGCCGAGCGGGCTCGTCATGAACACCATCACCATCGCGGAGATCGAGCGCACCTGGAAGATGATGATGACGAGCGTGACCGCCAGCATGATCGGGAAGAGCGGCAGCATCGCCTGGGTGGCCTTGCCGGATTCCTCGATGGAGCCGGCTTCCTCGATTCGATAGCCGCTCGGCAGCGCGGCGATGATCGGCTGAAGCTGTTTCGTGATCGCAGCCGACACGTCCGGCGGCTGCAAGCCGTCGGCGATGTCGCCGCGCACCGTGAGCGTCGGCAAGCGATCGCGCCAGCGCATGATCGGCTCTTCCATCCGCACGTCGACCTTGCCGACCTGCGACAGCGGGATGCGCTGCCCGCTCGCGCCGGCGAGCGTGAAGTCGTCGAGCCGCGCCGGGTCGAGCCGCGCATCGCCGCCCGACCGCGCGATCACCTGTACGGTCCGGATATCCTCGCGCACCGCGGTGACGGGCACCCCGGTCAGCAGGAACTGCAGCTGCTGCGCGACCGCACTGGACGTCAACCCGACTGCCTGCAGGCGATCCTGCTGCAACGTGAAATGCAGCGTCGGCGCGCGCGTGCCCCAGTCGGCATTGACCGTGCGCATCATCGGGCTGCCGGTCATCACACGCTCGACATCGGTCGCGATGCCGCGCAGCTTGTCCGGATCGGGGCCCGTGACCCGATACGCGACCGGGAACGGCGAATACGGACCGAACACGAGCTGCGTCACGCGCACGCGGGCTTCGGGCGCAAGGCCGTCGGCGATGGCCCGCCGCAGGCGCGCCTTCAACGCATCGCGCTCGTCCTGGCTGTCGGTGCGCACCACGATCTTCGCGAATGACGGATCGGGCAGCTCCGGCCCCATCGCCAGATAAAAGCGCGGCGCGCCCTGGCCGACGTACGCGGTGACGATCCTCGCTTCCTTCTGCTTCGCGAGCCACGCTTCGACCTTCGACGTGGCGGCGCTCGTTTGCGAAATCGACGTGCCGTACGGCATCTGCACCTCGATCAGCACCTCGGGACGATCGGAGATCGGGAAAAACTGTTTCTTGACGACCGCCATGCCGAGAATCGCGAGCACGAACAGGGCGACGACCGAACCGGCGACGAGCCATTTGCGGGCGATCACGCGCGTCAGCAATTGCCGGAAGCGGTTGTAGCGAGGCGTGTCGTAGATCGCATCGTGGCCGCCTTCGAGCCTCTTGAGGTTCGGCAGCATCTTCACGCCGAGGTACGGTGTGAAGGCTACTGCAACGACCCACGATGCGATCAGCGCGATCCCGACGATCCAGAACATGTTGCTGGTGTATTCGCCCGCGCTGGAGCGAGCGAAGCCGTTCGGCATGAAGCCGACCGCGGTGACCAGCGTGCCGGCCAGCATCGGTGCGGCCGTATGGCTCCACGCGTACGCCGACGCGGCCACGCGGTCGTAGCCTTCCTCCATCTTCACAACCATCATTTCGATTGCGATGATCGCGTCGTCGACCAGCAGCCCGAGCGCGAGGATCAGCGAGCCGAGCGTGATGCGGTCGAAGTTCTTGCCGGTGGCGGCCATCACGACGAACACCACGGCCAGCGTCAGCGGTACGGCCGCGGCGACGACGAGTCCCACGCGCCAGCCCATGCTGACGAAGCTCACCAGCATCACGACGAGCAGCGCGGCGAAGAACTTGACCATGAACTCGTCGACGGCGGAGCTGATGTTCACGGACTGGTCGGTGACCTTGGTCAGGCTCATGCCGAGCGGCAGCTCCGCGTTGATCGCGCCGACTTCCCGGTCCAGCGCACGGCCGAGGTCGAGCCCGTTCCAGCCGTCGCGCATCACGACGCCGAGCAGCAGCGCGGGTTCGCCGTTGTTGCGGATCATGAACGTCGACGGGTCTTCGTAGCCGCGCTCGACGGTGGCGATGTCCGACAGTTTCAGCGTGCGGCCCTGTGCGACGATCGGCGTGTCGCGAATCTTCTGCAGCTTGTCGAATGCGCCTTCCACGCGAATGAAGATCTCGGGCCCGCGCGTCTCGACGGAGCCGGCCGGCGTCAGCGCATTCTGGCCGTTGAGCGCGGCGAACACGTCCTGCGGGCTCACGCCGAGCGTCGCGAGCCGGTCGTGCGACAGCTGCACGTAGATGCGCTCCGCCTGTTCGCCGATGATGTCGACCTTCTTCACGCCCGGCACATGCAGCAGGCGCTGACGCTGCATCTCCGCATCGCGCACCAGCAGGCGCTGCGGTTCGCCCTTGGCCTTCAGCGCGAACAGCGCAAACGTGACGTCCGCGTATTCGTCGTTGACCATCGGGCCGATCACGCCGGCCGGCAGATCGTTCGCCACGTCGCCGATCTTCTTGCGCGCCTGATAGAACTGCTCCTGCACCTCGGACGGCGGCGTGCTGTCGAGCAACGTCAGCGTCGTGAACGCGAGGCCGGGGCGCGTGTAGGTTTCGGTGCGGTCGTACCAGCGCAGCTCCTGCATCCGCTTTTCGATCTTTTCGGCCACCTGGTCGTGCATTTCCTGCGCGGTGGCGCCCGGCCACGCGGTGACGATGGTCATCACCTTGACCGTGAATGCCGGGTCTTCCGCGCGGCCCAGCTTGAAGAACGACACGAGCCCCGCGAGCGAAATCAGGCAGATCAGGAACAGCGTGATCGCGCGCTCGCGCACCGCGAGCGCCGACAGGTTGAAGCGGCGTTCGCTCATGGCTGTGCCCCTTCGCGCGCGACCGTGGCGGCCTGCGCGGCCACGCGAACCGCTTCGCCGTCATGCAGCAACTGCGCGCCGAGCGCGACGACCCGGTCGCCTTGCTTGAGTGCGCCGGACACGCGCGCGTTGTCGTCGTCCAGATGCTCGACCGTGACCGACCGCCATCCCACCTTGGCCGGATCGCCTGCGACGACCCACACGCCGGGCCCTTTGCCGCCGTCCAGCAGCGCGCCGATCGGCACCTGCAGGCCGGCTGGCGGTGTCGCGCGTGCGTCGTCCGGTATGCGGATCGTGACGGTTGCGCCCAGCGGCGCGGCGGCCAGCGCGCCCTGCAGTACGTAGCGTGCTTCGAACGTGCGCGTTCGCGCATCCGCGGAATCGGAGAGCTGGCGCAGCGTCGCGGGGACACTCGAGCCCGGCTTGCCGAACAGCTCGGCCAGCGCCACGGAGCCGGCCGCGGGCCGCAGCGTTTCCGGCAACTGGATCACGGCTTCCCGGCTGCCGGCGTGTGCGAGCCGCACGACCGGCTGGCCGGCGCTGACAACCTGACCGGGCTCCGCGAGCGTTTCCATCACGACGCCGTCGCCGTCCGCAACGAGTTCCGCATAGCCGGTCGCATTGCGCGCGACGTCGGCGTCGGCTTCGGAGGCGCTCAACTGGGCTTTCGCGGCGTCGGCCGCTGCCTTGACCTGGTCATAGGCCGATGCCGATATCGCGCCGGTGCCGCGCAGGTCGCGGTAGCGCGCTTCGTCCTCGGCGGTCTGCCGCGCGCGTGCCCGTGCTGCGGCTACTGCCTCGTCGCGTGCGCGCGCCGCGAGCTTCAGGTCGACGGGATCGATCCGCATCAGCGGCTGGCCGCGCCGGACGGCTTGTCCGGTATCGACGAGCCGCTCCAGCACCTTGCCGGACACCCGGAACCCGAGGTCGCTCTGCACGCGTGCGGCGACGGTTCCGGTGAACGAGCGGGACGCGGGCGCGGCAGCCTGCACGATGGCGGTACGCACGAGCGGCGCCTCCGTGCGCGGATCGGAAGGCGCTTTTCCGCTGCAGGCGGCTAGCGCGAAGGGCAGTGCGGAAGCGACTGCGAGGAGAGCGAGGCGACGCCGGAGCATGAAAGACCCACTGACGAAGTGATTGGGGCTTTCATTGTGTATCTAGTGACCAATATAGTCAATGGTCACAAACGGTGCCGGTTCAAGGGGCGAGGCTGCGGAGCACCAGACTCGACAACTGCGCGGGCGCGGCGTCGGTCGTGTCGAGGTTGTACTGCAGCAGCAGCGGATTCATGTACGGTCGCATCACGAGGAAGATCGCCGTCGCGGTTTCGTCCAGCGGCGTCTTGCGCTCGAACTCGCCGCTTTGCCGGCCCGCCTGGAGCACCTCCTGCAGCAGCTTCTGCACCCGCGCCTCATAGGCCTGCACCGACTGCCAGTTGCCGGTGGCGGCCGACGCGGCGATGTCGTACAGCTTGCGATCGCGGAAGAACAGCCGCAGGCTCGCTTCGGTAAAGACCTTGAACATGCGCCGGAGCTTTTCGGTGGGCAGTTCCGCTTCGGCGACGGCGGCGCGCACGTCGGTTTCGATTTCGTACAGGCAGTTCGCGCAGATCATCTCGCCGATCGCCTGTTTCGACTCGAAGAACTTGTAGATATAGGCCTTCGAGAAACCGATGGCCTTCGCGAGGTCGGACACGGTCGTCTTTTCATAGCCGTACCGGCTGAAGTGCTCGGTGGCGGCGGCCACGATCTGGTCCCGCACGTCGTGATCGGCCGGGCCGCGCGCGGGAGCCGGGGAAGCGGTGTTTTCTTTCATGGGTTACGGCTGGCAGGGATGGACAACGAGTGACTATTTGGTATTATAGTCACCACCTAGTCTTTGCTAAAACCGTCATGCTACCGAAACCCATCGTTGCCGCGGCGCTCGCCGCGTTCCTGTCGACGGGATGCGCCGTCGGTCCCGACTATGTGCGGCCGGACATCGCCATGCCGCAGCGCTTCCAGGGCCAGAGCGCCGTGGAGCAGCGGCACGCGGCGGCCGAAGCGGCGCTCGCGACTTGGTGGACGGGTTTCGGCGATCCACAGTTGACCCGGTTCGTCACGCTCGCGCTCGCGCAGAACCTCGATCTCGCGCAGGCCGCGGCACGCGTCACGCAAGCGCGTGCCGGGCTCGGTGCGGCCAATGCGGCGCTGTTGCCTTCGGGCAATGTGACCGGTCAAGCTGCGCGCGTTTACCAGTCGGTCGAAACGCCGTTGGGGCGCGTGCTGAATTCGACGCCCGGTTTCGACCGTCACGGCAACGACTACGAGGCCGATTTCAACGCAAGCTGGGAACTGGATGTGTTCGGCGGGTTGCGCCGCGGGCGGGAAGCCGCGCTCGCCGATTATCAGGCCTCCGAAGCGGCGGCGGTCGCGTCGCGCCTTGCCGTGGCCGCGCAGACGGCGGACCTCTACATCACGATTCGCGGGTTGCAGGGCCGGCTGAAGGTCGCGCGGCATCAGGTGCAGACCGAACAGGATCTGTTGTCGACCATCAATCTGCTGTATGGAAAGGGGCTCGCGGCGGAGCTTCAGGTCAGGCAGGCCGAAGGCGCGCTCGCTCAGGTTCGCGCAACGGTGCCGGTGTTCGAAGCGGCGCTGGACGCGGCGATGAATGCGCTCGACGTGATGCTCGGCTCGCAACCCGGTACGTATCGAGCGGAATTGCTCGACGGCGGCGACGTGCCGGCTGCACCGCGGATCGCGGCGACGGGAACGCCTGGCGAACTCCTCAGGCGGCGGCCCGACCTGATCGTCGCCGAGCGGCGTCTTGCGGCGTCGAACGCGCGCATCGGCGTGGCCATTGCCGAGTATTACCCGAAGTTCTCGCTGAGCGGGTTGATCGGTAGCGCGACGACGATGGGCGCGGGCAACCTGTTTGCCGGCGGCGCGAACCAGGCTGCCGGCGTGCTCGGCCTGCGCTGGCGTTTGTTCGACTTCGGTCGCATCAATGCGCAGATCGCGCAGGCCAAAGGGCAGGATGCCGAAATGCTTGCTGCGTATCGGCTCGCGGCGCTGCACGCCACCGAGGACGTCGAGAACGCGTTCTCGGCACTCGTCAAACGCGACGAACAGGCGGCTGTTCTCGCTGACGGCGTCGATTCGCTCGGCCGCGCACGGGCTGCGTCGTTCGCGGCGTACCAGAAAGGCGTCGTCAGCCTGGTCGAAGTGTTGCAGGCCGATGAAAGCCTGCTGCGCGCATCGGACGCGCGCGTGCAGGCGAAAACCGAAGCGGCTCGTGCGTCGGTGGCTGCGTTCAAGGCGCTCGGCGGAGGATGGCAAGGGGCGGCGTCCGAAGCCGTCGCCAGTCGATAACGGCCGTACGTACCGACGCCTTGGCGGGGCGAGACGTCGTCGTCCCTATTCGTTGTGCGATGAGTGCTCTGGAACATGCGACCCAAGCGGATGACACGTGCGGAAAGCCGCGAACTCACCCGTCGGGACCTGCTCGACGCTGCCGCGCTGTGCATAGCCGAGAAGGGACTGGCGGCATCGAGCGTCGAGGACATGGTTGCGCGCGCCGGGTACACGCGCGGCGCGTTCTACGCGAACTTCAGGAGCAAGCGCGAGCTTTTCGTCGAACTTCTTCGCGTCAAGCATCGCAACATTCAAGAAAATCTGGAGGCGTTACTGCAGGATGCTGCGGTATCGTCCGAAGCTGTTCAACAGCATTTCGCGTTGCTGTATGCGCGCTGCTATTCGAGCAGCGTCGATTACGTCGTTTGGGCCGAGGCTCGCCTGCAGGCAGAGCGCGATGCGTACTTGCGCGAGCATGTGGAGGCCATGTGTGTTGAACGACGCGACATGATTGCGCGCTTCTTTGATCGAGGATGCAAGTGTCGTGGCACTGGAGCAGCGGCCTCGTCCGCCGATCGCGCGCTTATCGTGATCGCGATCATGGACGGCCTGCGGTACTTGGGGAGATCGTAATTCCCATGCATGCTTTCGGTTGGAGCGATCTGGCGGGGCGACTGGCCAGGCCAAAGTAGGGCGTTTCAGAGGGTTGTGGATGGCGCGCGATCGGTGCGGCAGCCAGAAAAATGAGCGCCCCAATTCCTTCATTCCGGCTGCCCATCATGAAGCCGGCAAGATGTGGAACCTCATCACTCCGCTCCGGTTGCCCGCTCAAACCCAGATTTCGCACAAGCCTTGTTATCACGACAGCACGATTCTGAGCATGAACTCGCGGGCCGGGCCACACGCGGACCGCAGCGCTCTCGCCGCAATTGGCCACGCGACAGTTGATGGCAGACTTCACAACGCGGCGGCCGCTGACAACGTCAATTTGCGCTTTTGCGAAGCGTCAGACCATTCCGACTTTGACACGAAGTGATGCAGCGACGGGTGCCGCGCGCGCTCTTGGCCATTGCCTCGTATTTGACGCATCGTTACGCCAGCGGGATTATGAGAGCAACGATGTGACGATGCGCTCTATTAGACCCGCTGTTCCATGTCGTAAGACGGATTGCTTCTCACCCACGAAACGCCCGGATCCGTCCCCACGGGATTGAGTGGCTGCGTCACAAATGCGCCGACGCTTGTTTTGGGGGTGGATCATGCAACAGCAATCGTTATCGACAAATCCCCCTTCGTCAGAAGCCAACGTCGATGACGTTGAACGGCGTTTCAGGTCGCTTGCGGATGCGATACCCCATATCGTATATACGGGCACGCCGGATGGTTCGGTCGACTACGTCAGCCGGCGGCTCGAAATGTATACAGGACTCGATTTTGCGCAAGTGGAGGGTTGGAATTGGACCTCGACGCTGCACCCGGATGATGTGCAACGCGCGATCGAGGCCTGGAATAACGCGCGGGCGAACGGCAGCGAATATGAAGTGGAAGTGCGGATAAAGCGAATATCCGACGGTACCTATCGTTGGCATCTGGATCGGGCATCGCCGTTAAAAGATGCGAAAGGTAATGTCGTCAAGTGGGTTGGGACTGTCACCGACATCGAGGATCGCAAGCGGGCGCTGGCCGCGGCCGAGCGAGCCAATCGTGCGAAATCGGACTTCCTGTCCAGCATGAGCCACGAGTTGCGTAGCCCACTCAATGCGATCCTGGGTTTTGCCCAACTCATGGCGTCCGAGTCGCCACCGCCGACCTCGTCGCAACAGGCGAGCATCGACCAGATTCTGCGGGCAGGATGGCATCTGCTCGAACTGATCAACGACGTGCTCGATCTGGCGAAGATCGAAGCCGGGCAAGTCGCGATTTCGCCTGAACCCGTATCGCTGGGCGACGTCCTGCGGGAGTGTGAGTCGATCATCGTAACGCAGGCTCGGCAACGGGGCATTCGTGTGACCTTTCCGCAGATCGAGCCGCCGTGCCATGTCCGCGCCGACCGCACGCGCGTCAAGCAGGTCCTCATCAATCTGTTGTCGAACGCCATCAAGTACAACCGTCCGTCGGGCACGGTCGACGTCGACTGCAGCACGCCTGTGCCGGGCCGGGTTCACGTGAGCGTCGGCGACACGGGCCCAGGTTTGTCCCCGGATCAGCTGGGTCGACTCTTCCAGCCGTTCAACCGCCTGGGACAGGAGGCGGGCGCGGAAGAGGGCACGGGCATCGGTCTC
This sequence comes from Burkholderia sp. AU30198, assembly GCF_020419825.1. Taxonomy (NCBI): domain Bacteria; kingdom Pseudomonadati; phylum Pseudomonadota; class Betaproteobacteria; order Burkholderiales; family Burkholderiaceae; genus Burkholderia; species Burkholderia sp. AU30198. The sequence goes on from NZ_JAIZSA010000016.1 coordinate 56,009, forward strand.
GTGGTCGCAAAACGACTGATGGAATTGATGGGCGGCGGTATCGGTGTCGACAGCACGCTTGGAAAGGGCAGCGTCTTCTGGATCGAACTCGATGCGGCGCCCGCCCCGGAAATGGTGGCGACGCTCGCCACACAGCCTGCCATGCCGGCCCGAGGCGCGACCGGCGACGCTGCCGCAGCGACGCCCGTGCATACCGTGCTCTATATCGAGGACAATCCCGCCAACCTGAAGCTCGTCGAACAACTGATTGCGCGGCACGCGGACCTGCGCATGCTCGGTGCCGTGACGGGACGGCTGGGCGTGGAACTGGCGCGTAGTGTGCACCCGCGAGTGATCCTGATGGATATCAACCTGCCCGATATCAGCGGCATCGAAGCGCTGGACCTGTTGCGCAAGCATCCCGAGACGGCGGATATTCCCGTTGTCGCGCTCAGTTCGAATGCGATGGCGCATGATATCGAGCAAGGCATGCAAGCGGGTTTCTTCCGCTATCTGACCAAGCCGATCAAGATCGATCCATTCATGGATGCGCTGGCCGATGCCATCGCGCTGGCTGTAGGACGGAAATAGTCGGGGGGGCAGGTTGCCAGGTAGCGAACCATGATCGATTCGTCAGCAATCGTCGACGCCCGGATCCTGGTCGTCGACGATCTGGAGGCCAATATCCTGCTGCTCGAGCAGATCCTGCGGCGGGCGGGGTATGCGCACGTCGAGTCGACGATGGATGCGTCCGCCGTTTATGGACTTCATCGCCGGTACCCCTACGATCTGATCCTGCTTGATCTGCAGATGCCCGGCACGGACGGTTTCCAGGTCATGGAAAGCCTGAAGTCGCTCGAGGCGGACAGCTATCTCCCGGTCATCGTGATCACCGCCCAGCCGGCCCACAAGCTGCGCGCGTTGCAGGTCGGCGCGAAGGACTTCATCAGCAAGCCATTCGATCTGGCGGAAGTGCTGATGCGGGTTCGCAACATGCTGGAAGTTCGGTTGCTGCACCGGGAGTTGCGCAAGCGCGGTGACGCACTCGAGCAGAAGGTGCGGGAAGTGGAGGCGAGCCATGAGCTGATCAGCCGTCAGAGCGACGAACTCAGGCAGCTATACGCGAAGGTCGTCGCCGAGCAGAAGGTATCGGAGCGGCTGCTGCTCAACATGCTGCCTTATCCTATCGCCGAGCGGCTGAAATCGCATCTCGACGACATCGCGGGGAGTTTCCCCGAAGTGATTGCGGACCGCTTTCCCGAGGTATCGGTGCTGTTCGCGGATATCGTGGATTTCACCGGCTTCTCGGCCGACATGCGTCCCGAGCAGCTCGTCGAGATGCTCAACGAGATCTTCACCGGCTTTGACATCATTGCCGATCACCGCGGCCTCGAGAAGATCAAGACGATCGGCGACGCGTACATGGCGGCCGCGGGGCTGCCCGTTCCAGCCGAGGATCACGCGATGCGGGCCGCGAATATGGCGCTCGACATGATCGACGCGATGGCCCGCTTCAACGAGGTCCGGCGCTGCAACCTGCAATTGCGGATCGGCATCAACAGCGGCGAGGTTGTGGCCGGCGTGATCGGCAAGCGCAAGTTCATCTACGACCTGTGGGGGGCGGCCGTCAATCTCGCGAGCAGGATGGAATCGCAGGGCGTCGCCGGGCGCGTGCAGGTGACGGAGGCGACGCGTGCAATGCTGGGTGAATCGTTCGCCTTCGAGGAGCGTGGCTTGATCGCGGCGAAAGGGATGGGCGAATTCCGCACGTGGTTTCTGGTCGGCAGGAACGGCGTGTCGGCAATTTGAGGCTACCTCGGCGGGTCGCCAGGGGAGGCGCAATCGGCTCCCCAGCCTCGCACACATTACGCGACCGCGGCCCCGGATGCTTCGGTATCTTTGACGGTATCGTCGGTACGCGACCGCGCGCAAGGGGGCGAGTCGACGGGCTGCCCGCCGATCTGCGGGGGTGTCGCGCGCCCGGCTGGCGTTCGAATGGCGTGCAGGCGGATGAGCGGGCGCCCGACGCAACGGGCATCTTGCGCGGAGATTTCCGCAGATGATGGAGAGCCCGGGCCGGCCGCGCACACGACGCCAGTCGGCATGCGCAACGGCGCAGTCGGCCTGAATATCTGCAGAGAGTGGCGCATAATATTTTGATGTCGACCCTTGGCTGGAAGAGGGTTTTATGCGCTGCGCACTATGCGGTTCCGAGAATCCTCCCGGTGCGAGGTTCTGCCAGGAATGCCAGGCCGTGTTGCCCCGCACGTGTCCGCAATGCGGCCACGACACAGCGCCGGCGGCCCGCTTCTGCAGCCATTGCGGGGCGTCGCTGGTTGCAACCACGGCTGCGTCGCCGCCGTCCCGGCCACCGGGTCGGGAGCCGCCGCCGACGCCCGTTCATTACACCCCCGATCATCTTGCCGAGCGCATTCGTGCCGAACACGCGGCCATGGAAGCGCGCGGCGAAGCCGCCGGCGAGCGCAAGACCGTTACCGCGCTGTTTGCGGACATGGCCGGGTCGACCGCGCTGATCCACGATCTCGATCCCGAAGTGGCGCATCGCCTGATCGTGCCGGTGGTCGGGCTGATGATGGAAGCGGTCCATTACTACGAAGGGTACGTAGCCAAATCGCTCGGCGACGGCATCCTCGCGCTGTTCGGCGCACCGATTGCCCACGAAGACCACGCACAACGCGCGCTCTTCGCGGCATTGCGCATGCAGCAGGCGATGCGGCAGCATGGCGATCGCATTCGTCTGCAGGAAGGCATTCCACTGCAGATTCGTGTCGGCGTTCACACCGGCGAAGTCGTCGTTCGTTCGATCCGCACCGACGACCTGCACACCGATTACGACCCGCTCGGGCATACGATCCACATCGCGTCGCGGATCGAGGGCATCGCCGCACCGACGTCGATTCTCGTCAGCGAGTCCACCCACCGGCTGGCCGAAGGCTATTTCGAGTTCAAGGCGCTCGGGGCGACGCAGCTCAAGGGCATTCCGGCGCCGCTGCACGTATACGAGGCGCTTGGCCTCGGTGCGTTGCGTACGCGCCTGCAACGGGCGGCACACCGCGGTCTCGCGCGCTTCGTGGGCCGGGAAACGGAAATGGAGCACCTGAACCGGGCTCTGGAGGACGTGAGGGCCGGGCAGGGGCGCATGGTCGGCGTGGTGGGGGAGGCCGGCGTCGGCAAGTCTCGCCTGTTCCACGAGTTCAAGGAACGTTCACGGCGTGGCGCACTCGTGGTGGAGACGTTTTCGGTATCCCATGGCAAGGCGTTTCCCAATTTGCCGCTCATCGAACTCCTGAAGAATTACTTCCAGATCACGACGCAGGACGACGAGCGGCGCTGCCGGGAAAAGGTCATCGGCAAGGTGCTCACGCTCGAGCGCAGTTTCGAGGACCTCGTGCCTTACATCCTCTATCTGCTTGGCATCGGTGAAGGCGGGCCGGTACTCGTCGAGATGGATGCGCAGATCCGGCGCGAGCGTACCTTCGATGCGATCGGACAGCTTCTTGCGCGGGAGAGCCGGAATCAGCCGGTCTATTTGCTGTTCGAGGATCTGCAATGGCTGGACCGCGAAACGGAAGCCTTCCTCGCCTACCTGATCGACCGCGTGCCGGACGCACGCATCCTGCTTCTGGTGAACTACCGGCCCGAGTATCGGCCCGCGTGGGCCCGCGCGGCGCATGGGAGCACGCTCCGGCTCGAACCGCTGGGTCCCTCGGATGCGCAAGGACTGCTCGCGGCGCTGCTCGGCGAAGATCGCTCGCTCGTGCCGCTGAAGCAACTCATTCTGGAGAAGACGGAAGGCAACCCGTTCTTCATGGAGGAAGTGGTCCGGACGCTCGTCGAGGAGCGCTCGCTGCTCGGCGAGGCCGGGCGCTATCGCATCGTGGAGACGCCGGCGACGCTGCACATTCCGACCACCGTGCAAGGCGTGCTCGCCGCCCGGATCGACCGGCTTCCGATCGAGGAAAAGGAACTGCTGCAGGCACTCGCGGTGATCGGCCACGAGTTTTCGTTCAACCTGATCCAGCGAATTTGCGGCGACGAACCGGCGCGGGGCGACGAACTGCGGCGTCTGCTCGCGCATCTGGAGGCGGCGGAGTTCATCTACGAGTGCCCGGCCTTTCCGGAAGTCAATTACTCGTTCAAGCACGCGTTGACCCAGGAGGTGGCCGGGCGCTCGTTGCTCACGGAGCGGCGTACCACGCTGCACGAGCGCACCGCGCAGGCGATCGAGGTACTGTTTCCGACGCGCATCGCCGATTACTGCAGCGAACTCGCGCATCACTACAGTCAGAGCGGCAACATTCCGAAGGCGGTCGAATACCTGCATCGTGCGGCCCAGCAGGCGTTGCGCCATGCAGCCCATCACGATGCGATGCACCACCTCGGCGCGGCGCTGGCGTTGTTGAAGGGCTTGCCCGACACGCCGATGCGCGCGCATTGGGAGCTGACGCTGCTGCTTTCCCTGGGGCCGGTCCTGATGGATGTCCGCGGGTATGGCGCGAACGAGGTGGGCGCGACCTATATGCGCGCCCTCGAGTTGTGCGAGCGCACCGGCGACGCGTCGCAACGCTTCGCGACGCAGTTGGGATTGCGGATGCATCACGTGGTGCGCGGCGAGTATGCACTCGCCATCGAGCTGGGCATGCAGATGCTCAATACGGCCCAGGATGCGAACGATGCGGGCTTCCTCATCGAGGCACACAGCGCGCTGGGTTCGTGCTTCTTCCTGCAGGGCGACTTCGACGCGGCTCGCACCCATATGGAACGGGCGCTGGCGCTTTACGATCCGGAGCAGCATCAGGCGCACGTGTTTGCGCACGGTGTGGATCCCGGCATCCGGGCACTCAGTTTCCTCGTGCTGATTCTGTGGATACAGGGGTATCCCGACCAGGCGCTCAAACGCAGCGGCGAAGCGCTTGCGCTCGCACAGAACCTTTCGTATGGGCCTTCCCTGGCGTTCAGCCTGACTTACACGGCGCACCTGCATCAACTGCGGCGGGAGCCGGTGCAGGCCGCCGAGCGCGCGGAAGCGGTCATTGCCGTGTCGACCGAGCACGGATTGCCGTACTGGCTCGCATGGGGGACGCTGCTGCGAGGCTGGGCGACGAGCGTGCAAGGCAACCTCCAGGACGGCATTGCGCAGATGCGGCTGGGCCTCGACGCGCAACGGGCAGCCGGCGGCGAAGACCAGCGTCCGTATTCTCTCGCGTTGCTCGCCAACAGTTATTGGCGCGCGGGAGACAGGCGGGCAGCAACGGGTATGTTGGAGGAGGCCCGGGCGATCGTCGAGAAAACCGGCGAGCATTGCTACGAGGCGGAGCTGTACCGGCTCACCGGACTCTATCTGGCCGGCGAGGCAGGCACGGCACCTGAACGCGACGACGAAGCCGCCGACTGCTTTCTCAGGGCGATCGCACGGGCGCGCCAGCAGGGTGCCAGGGCGCTGGAACTGCGGGCAGCGTCGGACCTCGCTCGGCTATTGCAGCGGCAGGGCAAGACCGCGGATGCAACTCAAGCGCTGTACGACGTATACGCCTGGTTCACGGAAGGCTTCGATACAAGCGACCTGCAAGAGGCCAAAGCGCTGCTGGACGCATTGGACGCGCACGCGGGATGAATGGACTGCGGCGTACGACGACGCATCGTGTGACCACGTGCTGTCCGCGAACCGCCGCTGCTCGAGGAGGCAGGCATGATAACCAAGCACACTCGACGCCGCCACGATGGTGCGCGCAAACCGATCGCGCTGGCGCTGCAGGGCGGCGGGATGCACGGCGCATTCACCTGGGGCGTGCTCGACCGGCTGCTCGAGGACGGCCGGCTTGACATCGAGGGTGTCAGTGCAACCAGCGCCGGCGCGATGAATGCCGCCGTGTTCGCATACGGGCTGCTGAAGGGGGGCGAGGACGGTGCGCGTGAGGCGCTGCACGACTTCTGGCAGGCGGTCGCCCGATCGGCGGAGCACTACAACCCGTTGCGCTGGGCACCGTGGCTGAAGGGCACGCACAGCTTCGGGCTCGATCACTCGCCGCTCTATGCGTTTGCCGACATGATGCTGCGCGTCTTCTCGCCTTACCAGTTCAATCCGAACAACCTGAATCCTCTGCGCGAAGTGCTCGAAAGCCAGGTCGACTTCGACGCGCTGCGCAAGCATTGCCCGATCCGGTTGTATCTCTGCGCAACCAACGTCGAGACGGGGAAGATCCGCCTCTTCACCGGAGAGGATGTCTGTGCGGACGCGGTACTGGCATCGGCATGCGTGCCGACACTGTTCCAGGCGGTCACGATCGACGGTGAGTTCTACTGGGACGGCGGCTACATGGGCAATCCGGCCATCTATCCGCTCATCTACAACTGCACGACGCGCGACGTCGTGATCGTGCACATCAATCCGCTCGTACGCCGCGGCGTACCCGTCACGGCAGCGGAGATTCTCAACCGGATCAGCGAGATCAGTTTCAACTCGTCGCTGATGCGCGAGATGCGAGCCATCGCGTTCGTCACCGAGCTGATCCAGCAAGGCACGATCAAGCGCGGCGAGATGAAGGAAATGCTGATCCATTCCATTCGCGCCGACGACGCGCTGAGCGCGTTGAGTGTATCGAGCAAGTACAACGCGGACTGGGGGTTCCTGAGCGAGCTGCATGACCACGGACGACGCGAAGCGGATGCGTGGCTCGCGCATCACTACGGAAACATCGGACAGCGGTCGAGTATCGACATTCGCAGGGAATTTCTCTGAGCACATCGCGGTAACGTCGGCGTGCGGCGATCGTATCGTGCCGCCACGAGCCAAGGAGCGAACGTGAACCAGACGCAGGCGCGGTTCGTCGCGTTGTGGGCGTGCAGCGGCGGGAAACATGCCGAGTATGTCTATGACACGCTGGCGCGAAGCTATGCGGAGCCGGCGCGGCATTACCATACGCTCGCGCATGTGCGGCGATGCCTGCGTCATGTCGACCTCGCGCGTGACTGGATTCCCGAGCCGGATGTGGTCGAACTCGCGCTCTGGTTCCACGACGTGATTTACGTGCCGGGCGCGAAGAACAACGAGCAGCACAGCGCCGACTGGTTCCGGCACCTGGCAGCGGGGCAGATCGGCGCGTGCGACCGGATCTGCGCGATGATTCTCGCGACGACCCACGCCGGAACCGTTGCGGAACTGGATACCCGTTTCGTGTGCGACATCGACCTGGCCGCGCTGGGCGCTTCCCGCAGGCAATTTCGCGAAGACGGCCGCCTGCTCCGGGCCGAGCGCCCCGATCTCGACGACCGGGCTTACGACTTTCATGAACGGACGATTCTTCGCTGGCTGCTCGTCCGCCCGCGTATTTATCTGACGGATTTCTTCTATGCGCGCTGCGAAGCGCGTGCGCGCAGCAATCTGAGCTGGCGGCTGGGCCTGCCGATCCGCGAGTGACGACGGGCGTTCTCGATGACGCCATGTGCAAGTGCCTGTCGCGACCTGGCTGGCCTGCGTCACGATTCCGCGGTTGCCGGCGCCGGCACGTTCCGGCTCGAACCGCACCGCGCGACCCCGATCGGCGCGGCACGCCGCAGCACGTGGCGCTGTCGATCCTGTTCCTGACCATCGCCACGTGCGGCATCCTCGCGCTGATGCCGATCTACTGGACCTTTCCGGGGCAGATCCTGTCCGGTACGGCTGCGGCCGCCGGCATTGCGCTGATCAACTCGGTGGGCAACCTGTCCAGCTTCACGGGCTCGATGATCACCGGCATGGCCAAGGAAATGACCGGCAACATCAGCAACGGCACCTATGCGCTGGGCGTCTGCCTGCTGGTCAGTTGCGTGCTGATCGCGTTGATTCCGCACGACGTCCTGCAGCCGCCGGCCAGCCGGCAGGTGCTTCGCAGTCCGCTGCGTTGCGGGGTTTTCGCATCGCGCCGGCCCGGCAGCGGACGCGACAGGCAACGCGTGGGCGGATCGAAACGTTCGCCGCCATCCCGCCGCTGCGAGACAGGTCGACGAAGTTGGCGAGTCCATCCCGGGCCGGATTGAACCGATCGATTCCCGTGCAGTGCAGAAGTTTTATATCAGGGGGGAGCGGAGAGTCTTGCACGCATTGGCTTGGGTCATGGCCACCATTCAAAGTTAAATGAATGGTGAAGTTTTCCGGGTGGTCCGGTCGGGTCCGCAGTAATTCATTCACGCCCGGTCTGACGCTTCGGGGATGCCGACATCGTCTCGTGGACGAACGATTCCGATTATGGTTTGGCGAGTTCCATCTGGATGGCTGATGTCGGGCGTGCCATGCGCGTGAGCGCCGAGCTTCAGTATGGGTGCACATGGGTGATTCGCCATTTCAACCTGATTTCGGAAATGCCGCATGGAGGCATGAAGATTTCGGGCTATGGCACGGATCGTTCGATGTATGCCCTTGAGGACTATAGCTGCGTCCGGCATGTGACGATTGCCAATTAGATCGCTCCCTGGGTGGCTAATACGTTCGACGCGCATATGCAGGACCGCGCGGGATACGGTCGATTATTTTCGATGTGCCGCATAGCAATCGAATGAAGCCAATGCATCGAAATTCTGGATGCTCAATCGGATCAGGCACAATAGAGCCGGAATCGGTGATCTGAAAAGGCCCACGCTTGCGTGTGCCGAATCAAGCATGGCGGAAGCGCCCGCTATTCCTCGAAACAGAGGATGGAAAATCGTCCATCCGGTCGTCGCGTTATCCAATACGAAAGATTGCCTCTGCCGTTGCTTGGCGGCAATGCCGTCGCATTGCCGCGGTGGAGCAATGCTGGGTTGAGGCGGCGCGGCGACCGATGGCGACCGACGGCGGGGGCTCGGTGGCTGTCATGCAGATGTCCGGTTTCGACGAATCAGGCGTCGTCACCCGTTTCGAATCGATCTGTTCGAAGGGTAAACGCCAACGCAGTTATTTCAACTACATGGAGCAAAGAATGAAGAGGATCATGATCGGACTGGTTGCGCTTGCCATATCCGCAACCGGGTTTGCCAAGGAATGGACGACGATTCGCATTGGCGTCGACCCGTCTTATCCTCCGTTCGAATACAAGAAGCCGTCCGGCGAATTGACTGGCTTCGGCGTGGACCTCGGCAATGAAGTGTGCAAGCGCCTCAACGCGAAATGCCTGTGGGTCGAAAATGCATTCGACGGCATGATTCCCGGCCTGAAGGCGCGGAAATTCGACGCGGTCCTGTCGTCGATGTCGATGACGCCTGCGCGATTGAAGCAAATCGATTTTTCGAACAAGACGGCGCACGCACCGACGTTTCTTGTCGCGAAAAAGGGCTCGGGTATCGAGCCGACGCCGGCATCGCTCAAGGGTAAAGCCGTCGGTGTGCTGCAAGGCTCGATGCAGGAGACGTATGCGAAGGCGCATTGGGAAGGTATCGGCGCGCGCATCCTGTCGTATCAGAACCAGGATCAGGTGTATGCCGACCTGACCAACGGCCGGCTCGACGCTGCGTTGCAAAACGGCGTGCAAGCATCGCGCGGTTTCTTGAATACGCCGCAAGGCAAGGACTACGCGTTCGCGGGCGGTGAGCTGAACGATCCGAAGATTTTCGGACCGGGTCAGGGCATCGGCATTCGCAAGGAAGACACGGACCTGAAGGACAAGATCAACACGGCGCTCGCCGCGATCCGTGCCGACGGGACGTATGACAAGATCGCCAGTCGCTATTTCAATTTCGACATCTACGGCAATTGAGCGCGTGCGCGTCCTGCCCGTCGCACCGGGTGACGGGCGCGTGACGTAGCCGGCGCGGCGGAACGAAGCGGCCGCATGACAATGTGTCCGCCGCGCCGAAGCATGTGTGAAGGGTGACCCTGGCCCACAAAACTGTCGTACCCGGAACGAGGCAGAAGTGAGAGACGAAGACTTTGATCTCTTTATCGAGACCTTCTCTGAGGCCACTAGCCGGGTCGAGGTTCCGCACGCGAGTTTCGACAGGTTCGCGAATAGGTTGCCGGATCGGCTCCTGAAGTATTGGGAGCAAGAAGGTTGGGGTGGCTATGCAGATGGCCTGTTCTGGATCGTGAACCCGGAGAAGTATCAATATATCCTTAATATCTGGCTGAAGGGCACGATCTTTGAGGAAGTCGACAACTATCATGTCATCGCTCGAACAGCTTTCGGGAAGCTGTATGCGTGGGGTGAAAAGACTGGGCCGAGCCTGACGGTTTCATGCCCTACGCATTCTCTGATTGCTCTGGAGAAGGATATGAAGGGGCCGCTCAAGAATCCGGACTTTCGTGTTCAAACCTTCTTTGGCGCCAAGACGCGGAGCGAATGTGACTTCAAGGATGAGTCGAAGCAGCCGTTGTTCCAACGCGCAGTCGGCAAGCTTGGGCAGCTTGAGCCAAACGAGATGTATGGCTTTGAGCCGGCGCTGATCGCCGGCGGTCAAATGAATCTCGATCATCTGAAAAAGGTGGATCTCGATGTCCATTTGACGATTCTGCGGCAGCTTGCAGCGCCGAAGATGCCATTCATTAGCAATCCGACTTGATGCCGTGTAGGGTAGGGATGGCAAAGGGGATCAGATGAGGGATGGCGACTTTGAAGTTGTCATCGATCGCCATGCCCTGACGTCTGTTCCCTGACTATGTGCAGCGTATGCACCGGCTGCGCAAGGAGGGCATCACGGCATCTCCAGACGAGACGGTGGATAGGGAGCTGGCATCATCCGCGAATCGTAGGCGGGCTTTTCGACACCCAGCAGTGATAGAAGCGGTGGATCAAAGCAATTCTCCGGAAAGAAGTTGCTGAAGTAGGAAACGTCTTCGCGACGGTCCATCCTCTCGAACATGGCTTCGATGGGCCCCCAATAGTATCGCCAGGACAAAACGTCAAGCTCGCGTTGTCGATCTGGCGGAAGCGCATCGATTGCAATCGCGCTCAACCCGTCACGAGTGAACTGATAGGCACGCCAAAGCGAGTCGATCAGGAAGTTAGGCGCACTCGGCGAGAATGCGACATAGTCCACGCCGGCTCGGTCTCGATATCCTGCAATGCGGGTAAATGCGCGGAAGGACGGGACCGCTGCCATGCTATCTGGATCGCGCAATTCAAGCTGATAGTAATAGAACAAGGTCTCCGTGGCTTCGTCATGCCGGATGACCAGCTTGTTTCCGGGATTGTGGTAGTGCCCGGTTGCCGGGTCTATATAGCCACCTGAACTATCCCGCTGCAGGCCCGGCTTTTTGCCGAAAATGCATCGAACGTCGTCGATCAACGCATCACCCCAGTCTTCATAGAATCGGGTCAACTGTTCATTGCTGATCGCAACTGAAGCATAGATACCAACCGGTTCCATCTGTTCGCTCCGTCAGGTTTTGACCTCATCAATACAGCATGATTATCCGCTCATGCTCAGGCTTCGCACAACGCGTGACGACGCGGACTGCCGGCGCTGAAACCGTACCGCGGGCGAGTTGAATCCTGGCTTCGCGACGCGGCCGGTAGTGACGTTTCCAATGTCAGTAACAAGATGCGTCCCAGGTCACTTTCTCTGCATCGGGTTCGTGCGTTTTTGCATATGAGATGGGTTTTTTCGTCTCTACGCCGTGGAAATCCAAGCCAATACACTCGGTAACGGTATCGCGGAACGGCGCTCTGCGTTTCGCAACCGCGCGTTGACAGGAATGCAGTGCATCTCGCGTGGGATAGCGACCGCGCTGCAGATGCACGATGGTGACTTGCCGGATGATGCGATCGAGTGCCGTTTTTGCCGCAGCGGCTCCACGAGGTACCGCTCGAAGCACAGCGCATGACGATTGTGCGGCGGCCATGACATGACCACCGGCAATGCTCAACGATAAATGAAGCAGATAACAAAGTGTGCGACCGCACTGAGTGAGACAGCGATGACACGATTTACTCCTTCCGCGCAGGCTTTTCTCGACGCGCGCGATCTGCTGCTGCAGCATCGCACCGACTACGAGCGCGCGTACTCCGAGTTCACCTGGCCTGAACTTGAGACATTCAACTGGGCGCTCGACTATTTCGATGTGATGGCCGAGCGTAACGACAATCCGGCGTTATGGATCGTCGACGATCCGGCCGGGTCGGGCAACACGTTCACGTTTGCGCAGATGGCCGAGCGCTCGTCACGCGTGGCCAACTTCCTCAGAGGGCTGGGGGTGACGCGTGGAGACAGGCTGCTGCTGATGCTGCCGAATCGCGTCGAACTCTGGGACGTGATGCTGGCCGCGATGAAGCTCGGTGCCGTCGTGCTGCCAGCCACGACGCAACTGTCCGCGGACGATGTTCGCGAGCGGGTGGAAGTGGCCGGGGCGCGTTTCGTCGTTGTCGATGCGGCGGAACTCGGGAAGTTCGACGCGCTCGATGTCGACATGACGTTCATCGCGGTCGGCGCTGCGCCGGGCGCAGCACGTGGCTGGATCGACTTTGGCCGCGCATATGAGGCGAGCGCCTCGTTCGAGCCGGACGGTCCGACGAAAGCGACCGATCCATTGCTGCTGTACTTCACGTCGGGCACGACGTCGAAGCCGAAGCTCGTCGAGCATACGCATCAAAGCTATCCGGTCGGACACCTCTCGACGATGTACTGGATCGGCTTGCAGCCGGGTGACGTGCACTGGAACATCAGCTCGCCGGGCTGGGCGAAGCACGCGTGGAGCTGCTTCTTTGCGCCGTGGAATGCGCAGGCGTGCGTGTTCGTCTACAACTATGCGCGCTTCGTGCCGAAAGAGACGCTGGATGTACTCGTTCGTTGTGGGGTCACGACGCTCTGTGCGCCGCCGACCGTCTGGCGGATGATGGTGCAAGAGCCGCTTGCGTCGTATCCGGTGAAGCTGCGTGAGATCGTCGGTGCGGGCGAACCGCTGAATCCGGAGATCATCGAGCGGGTGCGGCATGCATGGAACGTCACGATCCGCGACGGCTTCGGCCAGACCGAAACGACCTGCCAGATCGGCAATTCTCCGGGCCAGCCCGTCGTCAACGGATCGATGGGGCGGCCGTTGCCCGGGTACCGTATCGAACTTGTCGATGCAGACGACCAGCCCGCGAGCGAAGGCGAAATTGCGTTGCCTCTCGTGCAGCGTCCGGCCGGCTTGATGACCGGCTATGCGAACAACGAGCAGGCGACCGCGCATGCGATGCGCAATGGCTTGTACCACACGTCGGACGTTGCACTGCGTCTTGACGATGGCTATTACGTGTACGTCGGTCGTGCGGACGACGTGTTCAAGTCATCCGACTACCGGTTGAGTCCTTTCGAGCTGGAGAGCGTGCTGATCGAGCACGAGGCGATCGCGGAGGCGGCCGTGGTGCCAAGTGCCGACCCGCTGCGTCTGTCGGTACCGAAGGCGTTTGTCATGGTGCGCCACGGTTACGATGCCGGCCCCGATCTCGCTCGTGAGGTATTTCGCTTCTCGCGCGAAAAGCTTGCACCGTACAAGCGGATTCGGCGACTCCAGTTCAGCGATCTGCCGAAGACCATCTCGGGCAAAATTCGCCGTGTCGAGTTGCGGCGGCTGGAGATGGAACGCGATTCAGGAGCCGGGCGATTCGCGGACGAGTATTGGGAAGAAGATTTTCCCGAGTTGCGCTGACCTTGTACCTTGGGGGCCGGGCGCCACGCTTTCGCGCCCGGCCCCGATTTCTCGTTGATGCCGCAATGCAGGTTTGCTCGCCGACCGGGGCGATCGATCGCGCGTGTCAGTGACCGCGTACACGCAGGTGCCGGCCGAGGAACTCGACGGTGTGTCCGAAGGCCTGCGAAGCGCTCTCCTCGTGGTAATGAAGAGGGTCTCCTTCACGATCGAATCCGTCTCCGGTCGGGTAAAGGCGAATCTGTACAGACGCGGAACCATTGTCAACGGAGACCGGCTGCGAGGACGGGCATTGCGGGTCCAGCGTGCCGCAATGCGCCAGCACCGGTCCGGTTCCGTCCTGCGGCGACACGGGTGTCGGCACGCCGTAATACACGACGCACGGTAGCGACATCTTGCGGGCTGCGGCGAGCGCAACCGCGCCTCCCCAGCCGTATCCAACGATTGCAATCTCGCCGGCGTGACCGATCGCGTCAGCGGCGGTCGCGACGAGCTCGGCCGCGGTGTCGACTCCGAGTGTCGCTGCGAGCTTGTTGCCACGCAGGTAGTCGTCGGCCGCATAGTGGTCCAGTTCGACTTCACGTTCGACCTGGTCGAACAGTGCGGGCACGACCGTCAGATATCCTTCGGCGGCGTATCGTTCGGCGATGTTGCGCATGTCGGCGTTGACGCCGAATATTTCGTGTACCAGCACGATTCCGCCGACCGGTTTGTCGTCCGGCTCGGCGGACCATCCATTCATCGGTCCATGTGTGCTCACCAGCGTGATCCAGTGACTCATCCATACCTCAGACAATGCGATTGATCGGGAACATCCTGGAGGATTGTGATGCAACCTTCAAAAAATAAACAGTATAGTCTGTTTCTTTTTTTTGCTGGCTTGTTCGCTTCAGTTCAACAGCCCATAGGCGCGCGCCTTGGCGAGCGCCGCAGAGCGGTTTCGCACACCGAGCTTGCCGTAGAGGTTCCTGAGGTGCCATTTGACGGTCGGGAGGCTGAGCGAAAGCTGGTCCGCCAGCGTCTGGTTGCTCAGTCCTTCGTTGACGAGACGCAGGAGTTGCGTTTCGCGCAAGGTGAGCGGCTGGACCACATCGACGGGCCCGGCTGCCGAACTGAAGGCGCCGGTAACATCGCCGTCGTCATCGCTTTGCGATTGACCGCAAATTGCGTGAAGCCGGTCGAGAAAATCGATTTCGGCCGGGCGAATCAACGCGAAATCGCGAGCGCTCGCTTTGGCGATAAGCTTGCCGACGGCCCGTTGATACAGGATGAACGGATAGACGAGCGAGCCGGTGTGTGCCAGACCGATTGCGCGTGACAGTGCTCGCGTCGCTTCCCGCTTTCTTCCCGCGCGGGCATAGGCATCCATCGATGCGAGCAGGAGGGACACGCGATCGCTGGTGCGCCCTTGCGTGGTGGCGAGTCGCATGGCGGCATCGATCGTGTCATGGGCCTGTTTGAACAGACCTTTCGCAATGGCAAGCTCGATACCGACGAGCAACCAGTCGCTGCGCTCGCGCATCCCTGTCGGGTGCGTGCGGTTGCCGGACTGAATGACCCGGCCGGCGAGTTCGATTGAATCGGTCTCGGCTTCGATGCCGGCATGCAGGCGCCGCCGGATGCGTTGTGCCGACAACAGGGTCATGATGCGAGGCGCGTACCGGCGCGCAATTTCGTCGAGGGATGAATCAGTCGTGTCGGCGAATTCGCCATCCGGCTTCATGGCCACGCACGCGCCGAGCCCGAGTTCGGTGGTCATGGGAACGCCGTAATGATTGGCGGGCTGCATGCTGCGCTCGAGCGGCGGGCGTGCGTCGGCAAACTTGCCTTGATCGGTCAGCGCACGGGCATGCACGCTATCGATGATGGCCAGCACGGGAGAGCTTTCCCCGATTTCAGACAGGACGCGGGCTCGCACGTTGCCCAGGATCCGGTCGGCGAGATCCGGTCGCGCGCGAGACAGTGCGAGGGCCGCGCGCAAAATGCCGATCCACGCGCGCAGGAAGATGCTGTGCGATCGTTCGATCGCGCCGTCCGCAGCATCCAGGTGCCGCTCGCTTTCGGCCAGATCCCCGCGGTCCAGGGCAGCCAGGGCGGCCACCGCAGTTACGGTGCCGACCTGAAGCGGGTCGTAGTGCCCGGTGTCGTTCAGCCACGCCAGCGCCTCGTCGTGAGCGGCGTCCAATGCATCCGTCGATACCGCCAGCACGATTCTCAGGAAAGAGAGATCGGCCGTTTCGAGTGCGGCCGAAGGCGGGGCGGGATCTTCCGAGAGGCGCCGATCCAGCATTTCCAGTGCGGATCCCGCTTTTTCGTACTGCATCAAATGGCACAAGGCCCAGACATACCAACCTTGTGCCTGAACCGGCAAATCGCCGCCGAGACTGAGCAATTTTTCAGTCCACTCGACGAACAATGACATTTGTCCGCAGTCTGCCGCAACGTGCCGCGCGATGCGTCCGATCAGACTTTCGGCCCGTTTTACGTCCGGCGCCTCGAGTGCGCTCCCCAATGCCGACACGTAGTCCTTGCGATCCTCGTACCAGCGAGCCGCATTCTTCAATACCTCGGACCGGCGTGCGGGAGACAGGCGGTCTTTCGCTTCCTGCAGCAGGTACTCGCGAAGCAGCGTGTGCAAGCGAAACCATCGACGGCCGACGCCGATCGAAAAGATCAGTAGGTTGCGCTGCAGCAGATCGTCCAGCCAGTCGCGAGCGTTAGGATTGCCCGTGATGAACTCCGCCAGCTCCACGTTGAATTCGCGCACGAGCGCGACCTCCATCAGGAAGTGCACCCGGGCGGGATCGATGATGGACAGGACGCGCTCGGTGAGCACGCGGGAAATGTCTTTCTGGTCACCGTTGAAATCACGCAGCGGCGTTGGCGGAAAGTGCGCCGAAGCGGTGTCGCAGGGAAACTGCTGCTGTTCCGACATCAGAACCTGGGCCAGGCGCACGGCCGCAGGCCACCCCTCGGTGTGCGCATGGATCTCCTGAACCGCCCTGTCGTCAAGCCCCGCGAATCCCGACAACGAGAACAGTTGTCTGGTCTCGTCGCGGTTGAAACCGAGTTGGTCGGGCCCAAGCAACAGACCATCCACCTCGAGTTTCATCCGGACGAAATCGATGGGGAGGTTACGCACGCTGGAGACGACCAGGCGCACATCCGGCACGCGATGAAACGTCAGGCGTTCGATGAAGGCGGAGACCATCGGATCGATGCACACATCGAGGTTGTCGATGAACAGGATCGTGCGCCCGCGCAGCTGGCGCAGGTCGCCGACGATTGCCTCCAGCGCGTGATTGGGGTCAAGAATGTCGACCGGGTCCGCGACGGGACTGGCCGGCTGCGCATGCCGGTCGTCTGTCGTTTGCGACGCGTCCGTCAGGGCCTGTCGAAGGAGCGCCAGGACGGAGCGGACATCTCGCTCCCGCTCGTCGAGCGAGAGCCAAAGGCAACGCTCGTCGCCGGAGCGCAGCCC
Source organism: Burkholderia sp. AU30198 (assembly GCF_020419825.1). Classification (NCBI taxonomy): domain Bacteria; kingdom Pseudomonadati; phylum Pseudomonadota; class Betaproteobacteria; order Burkholderiales; family Burkholderiaceae; genus Burkholderia; species Burkholderia sp. AU30198. Next base: position 73,069 of record NZ_JAIZSA010000016.1, read on the forward strand.
GCGGTAGATTGCACTCAACAGGACCGTTTTCCCGTAACCGGGCGGTGCCGTGACCACCGTGAGGCGGGGAAGCGCCCGCGCGCGTAGCAGCGCAAACGCGCGGGTCGGCACGCGCTCGAAGCCGAAATCAGGGGGCGCAAGCCGTCCGCGGGACCAATTGTTCCAGTTCATCGAGTTCAGTGCTTCCAGGCGTACGTCATTGACGTGGTTGCCGCGTATGGGATGGATGCGGGTCAGCCGCTCGGGTACCCCAGTTCAACTGCCGGACGGTCTTTCCATTTTTGCGATGCACAAAACCGCGGGTGATATCTGCCGCTTGTGCGCCGCTGGTCAGATTCTGACCGCGCGTCACGACTTCAGGGCCCCGGGTTTTTCCTAGGTCCATACCCGTCCTTTGGGATGGGGATGTCGATCGAAGACAAGGCTTTAATCGTTCTGCAACGAAACGGTGGATATCGATCGTACGAACCATCGAATCCTCCCGGCGGTTGCGGATGGGTTGGGAGTCGGCACATCCCCGTTCTCCGAATCCCGGGACATCTTGAAGCGGCACTATCTGGCACAAAAAAGACAGCTCAGTCTGTCTGTTTTATTGAATCAAACTGGAGCGAGACGATGAGACTTGAAGGCAAGGTGGCAATCGTAACGGGTGCGGCCACCGGTATCGGCAACGCGATCGCGAAGAAGTATGCCGCTGAAGGCGCGAAGATCGTGATCGCCGACGTGAAGGGGGCGGAAGCGGCCGCCGCCGAATTCGGCCCGGGCGTTGCGCTCGGTGTTCAAGCGAATGTGGCCGATCCGGACAGCGTCCGGCAGATGGCAGCCGCGGCAGTGGAGCAGTTCGGGAAAATCGACGTGCTGGTCAACAACGCCGGCATCTTCACCGGACTCAACGGCATTCCGATGGAGTCGATCCCGGTCGAGGACTGGGATCGACTCTATGCGGTGAACGTCAAGGGCCCGTGGCTGTGCACGAGCGCGGTAGCGGCGGCGATGCGCGAAGGCGGCGGCGGCCGGATCATCAATATCGCTTCGGTCATCGCGCATGTCGGCGTTCCGTTCATGCTGCATTACGTGTCGAGCAAGGGGGCCGTCGCGGCAATGACCCGTGCGATGGCACGCGAATTCGCGGCGACGAAGAGCCGGATCCTGGTCAACTCGATCTCGCCCGGCTACACCCATTCGGCGAACGCGATCGCCAACGCCGGCCAGCATGAGCAATTCGAAGGGGTGGCTTCGCAGATGCGAACGATCGAGCGCCCGCAGCAGCCTGACGACATCGCCGGCGCGGCGCTCTGGCTTGCCAGCGACGAAGCGTCTTACATCAATGGCCAGAACGTCGTCGTGGACGGCGGCATTTTCATGAGTCTCTGATCGTTTCTCGGAGGTTCACTACAGCAATCCATCGCAGAGCTAACGCCATGAATGCAAATGTGCCGCACGTTGCGGACCCGACCCGTCTCAGGAACAAGAACTTGATTGGTGGCCAGTGGAAGGATGCGCTTTCCGGCCAGTCGATCACCGTCGAGAACCCCGCGACCGAAGAGATCATCGCGGAAGTGCCTCGCGGCCAACAGGAGGACATCGACGCGGCCGTGAAGGTTGCGCGAGCCACATTCGAGTCTGCCGCGTGGCGCAAGATCCGTCCGATCGACCGCGGCCGGATTCTGGAAAACATCGCTCGCAAGATCGAGGAACATGCCGACGAGCTGGTCTGGCTGGAGTCGGTGGACACCGGCAAGGCGATCTCGTTCGCGAAGGTCATCGATCTTCCGTCGACGGTTGACGTGTTTCGTTACATGGGCGGATGGTGCTCGAAGCTGAGTGGTTCGACGCCGCCGATCTCGTTCGACGGAAAGGAATACCACACGTATACGCGTCGGGAGCCGGTCGGGGTGGTCGGTGCGATCACGCCATGGAATTACCCGCTTGCGCTGGGAGCCTGGAAGATTGCATCGGCGTTGGCCGCGGGTTGCACGATGGTTCTGAAGCCCACCGAGCTGACGCCGCTCAGCACGCTTCGGCTGGCCGAGTTGTGCCTCGAAGCGGGATTGCCCGAAGGCGCGCTGAACATCGTCAACGGTTATGGCCATGAGGCTGGCGAGGCACTGGCGCGTCACCCGGACGTCGACAAGATCACCTTCACCGGGTCGACGGCGGTGGGCAAGAAGATCGTCGAGTATTCGCTCGGAAACATGAAGCGCGTGACGCTGGAACTCGGCGGAAAATCGCCGAGCATCGTCTTCGACGATGCGGACCTGGATCAGGTCGCGCTTGGCGCCGCGCTCGCGGTGTTCTTCAACTCAGGCCAGATCTGCTTTGCCGCGAGCCGGCTGTTCGTGCAGGACAGCGTCTACGATCGCGTGGTCGAGGCGATCGCCGCGGTCGCATCGCAGTTCAAGGTCGGCAACGGCCAGGCAGCCGACACGATGCTCGGCCCGCTGGTGTCGCGCAAGCAGCAGGAGCGCGTGCTGGGTTACGTTCAGTCCGGCATCGAACAAGGCGCGAGCCTCGTGTGCGGCGGCCAGAAGGTGGGCGACAAGGGCTACTTCGTGCAGCCGACCGTGTTTGCTGATGCGAATCAATCGATGAAGATCGTGCAGGAGGAGATCTTCGGGCCGGTTGTCAGCGTCATCCGCTTCAAGGACGAGGCGGAGGCGATTCGCCTCGCGAACGATACGGCGTATGGGCTGGCGGCGAACATCTGGACGCGTGACATCAAGAAGGCACATCGCGTGGCGCACCGGCTGCAGGCGGGTTCGGTATGGATCAACTGTCACGGCGTCATCGACCCGGCCGCGCCGTTCGGCGGGTTCAAGCAGTCCGGCTGGGGGCGTGAAGTATCGGAAGAGGGGCTGGCTGCGTATACCGAAACGAAGACGGTTTGCGCGTTGCTGGACGACTAGTCGATAACCGATTTCCGGGCACTGTGTTTGGGCGGTTGAGGAGACCGATCATGTGGGAATACATTAAGTACTACTTTGCACCGTTCGTGCAGGTGTTGGCGATCTGGGGTTTTTATCGGGGAGGCGACTTCACGTGGATTGCGATCGGCGCGTTTCCGGCCATCGCGATACTTGACGCGCTGCTGCCGCTCGACCTGGCGGAGCGCAGGATGAAGAGTCACTTCTGGGCCTATCTGCCGGTCTGGATTGCGACGCTTCTGTTACCCGTCATGTACTTCGTCTTTGCATGGTCGGTCGGGCATCACGCGCTGACTGCCCTGCAGATGGCGGGCGGTGTCGCAGGTCTGGCCTGGCTGTCGGTCGTGCCGGGCGTACCGGCGACGCACGAACTCTACCACTCGCGCGGGCGTCTCGCCCGTTTCGTCGGGCGCTACGGGCAGATCGCGTTTCTCGACTGCATGCGCATGGAAGTGCACGTGGTCGGCCATCACCGTGATGTGGGTACCGCAGAGGACGTCGACACCGCGCGTCGCGGAGCGACCCTATACCGTTTCGTCGTCCGGTCGATGTGGGAGTCGACCCGTCTCGAGCTCAAGCTTGATGCCGACACGCTCGAGAAGCGCGGCTACTCGCGCTGGTCGATCCGTCACTCCTTGTGGCGCGCGATCCTTGCTGTCGTGGTGTTCGTCGGCATCATCCATGCAATCGGCGGCGTCAGGGCAGCAGGCCTGTGTTTCATCGCCATGGTGATCGCGCGTTTCTGGGTGGAGGCATTCAACTATTACCAGCACTTCGGTCAGACCCGGGTCGTCGGTACCCCCATCGAGAAGCGGCACGTGTGGAATCACTACGGCACGCTTTCCCGGTTGTACGCGTTCGAAATCACCAATCACGCCGAGCACCACCTGAATTCCTACCTCCCGTACTACAAGCTGGTCCCGGACAGGCAGGCGATCCTCATGCCGAGCATCATCGTCTGCTTCCTTTCGGGGTTCATTCCCCCGTTGTGGTACAGCCGAATCATCAAGCCGGCGCTGCGTCGTTGGGATAACGAATTTGCGTCACCGGCAGAGCGTCGCCATCGCGATGGAGCAGAACCGTAGCGTTGGGTGGGAGGACTGGTTTGACGAGCCGCCGACCAAGCCGGGCAAGCCCACCACGACGGCATGGGCCGGCAGCTGAGCGCGTACTGAACGGAGACTACCTGTGACGACGACTCCCCATCTTGTGCAGAGCCAGACGAGAGACCTGCAGCGGCAAATGATCGGGCACGGCATGCTGATTCTGTTGATCGGCATGCTGGCCGGGATCGGGTTGCTGGTGAGCCTGATCGGCGGGCTGGAAACGTGGCCGGGCCGGCTCGTGTCGGTTCACCTGCCAGGAGGCAGCGACGCGTGGGTTCGATTCCACATCGGTCAATTGCTGAACGCCTTTCTGATCGTTCTGGTGGCGCTGACGCTGCCCGTGCTCGGCGTCGAGCCGCGGCTCGGGCGCCGTCTCGGATGGCTCATGGTCGGGACGGGCTGGGCGAACACGCTCTTCTACGGGGCCGCGCTGTTCGCGCCCAACCGTGCGCTTACCTTCGGCAATAACCGGCTGGGAGACGCGAATCTCGCGTCCTTCATCGGACTGGTTCCCGGTTTGGTATTCGCCATCATTTCCATCGTCGTTGTGCTCATCCTGGTCGGACTGTCGTTTCGACGCCCGGTGTGGCCGGCGACCCAAAAGATCAGTGGTGTTTGATGCGAGACTTTCTGAAAGCGGCATTTGGCAAATCGAAGCCCAGGCAATTGCGGATTCTGCCCCAGGACGTGACGATCGAGATCGGGCAAGGACAGACGCTGCTGGAGGCTGCGCTGGCCCAAGGCATCGCCTACCCGCACGATTGCACGGTTGGCACATGCGCGTCCTGCAAGACTCGCCTGAAGCAGGGGCGGGTTCGAGAGGCGACGCCGTTCGGCTACACGCTGTCCAAGCAGGAGCTCGACGCGGGATACATTCTGGCGTGCCAGGCGTTTCCGCGCGACGAACTCACTGTCGTGGAGATCGAACCGGCTGCGGTCGATCTGCAACCGGCGGAAAAATATGCCGCGACCATCGTCGCAAGCGAGCCGCTCACGCACGACATCCTGAAGGTCACGGTGCAGACGGATCGTGCGATCAACTATGCGGCGGGCCAGTACGCGAATCTGCGCAAGGCGGGCGGAGGCAGGGCGCGATCCTACTCTTTCGCGAATGCGCCGCAACGCAAAGGCAGGACGACACTGGAGTTCTATATCCGCAAGGTTCCGGGCGGCGAGTTCACCGAGGCGCTGTTCAGCGGACAACTGGACGGGACATCGCTGGAAATGGAAGGCCCTTTGGGCAATTTCCATTTGCGGGGCGGTGAGGCTCCGATGGTGTGCGTTGCCGGCGGCAGTGGCCTGGCACCGTTGATGAGCGTGCTTGAACATGCGAGGGGAAACCGCATCAGGCGTGACTGCACGCTTTTGTTCGGCGCGCGGACGCAGGCGGATCTGTACCAGCTGGACGCTATCGAGCACATCGCCGCGCACTGGCAAGGCGGCTTCCGGTTCATTCCGGTACTGTCGCACGAACCGATCGACAGCGACTGGCGCGGCGCACGAGGGCTGGTCACCGACCACATCGAAGCAGGGTTCTGCAGCGGGGCCGAGGGTTACCTTTGTGGCCCGCCGCTCATGATCGACGCGGCGATTCCCGCGCTCGGCCGATATGGCATTCCGGTCGACAAGGTGTTCTACGACAAGTTCACCGATAGCGGGACGCGTTGAATGCCTGTCTGCACGGCATAAGTAAATTCAATACGTTATGGAATCCGTATCAAATGGCAAGTGATTGAAATGAAATGCGGTTGAGCGCAGCGATCACGCCGCGCGGTGAGACAAGAGATATAAAAGATCGGAGACAAAGCATGACGGGAGCACGTGCTGCCTTGGCGGCAGGATGTCTGATCGCCCAATGTTCGAGCGGGACCGTATGGGCTCAGGACGCATTCAATATTAGTGCCATCGGCGCCAGTTCGCTCGCGATGGGTGGCGTGGCCGCGGCCAGCAATGTCGGTCTGCCCGGCATGATGGTGAATCCGGCCACCCTTGGGCTCATGAGCGAGGGAAGCTACGGCGAGCTCGGTGCCGGGGTGATCTCGGCTAACGTCAAGGCAAAAAATGAAGCGACCGGGGAGATCGCAGACTCCCATACGCGAGGCAGGAACAACGGGCCCTACTATGCGCCCGAGCTGGCCTACCTGTGGCGATATCGACGTTATGCACTGGGCATTGGGGTGTTTGCGTCGTCTGGTGTCGGGACCGAATATGGCACGGGCAGCTTTCTTTCTCGAACGACGACAAATGGCGTAGACACGGGGCTGGATAATTTTTCCCGTCTCATGGCATTGAAAATCCCCTTTTCAATGGCGTATCAAGTGACCGACAAGCTGACCGTCGGCGGGGCAGTGGAGGCTGTCCTGATCGCGGCGAACATGGGCTTGTTGTTCGATGCTTCACAACTCGGCGTGCTTGGGGCCCAGGGAAGACTCTCGGGAGGATTGTTGTCGTCGTTGATGAGCGTTCCGGGTCTTTCAGGCGCTCAACTGCAATTCAGCAACGGCAAGATCGCCGGCGGCGCGGCCGATGGCTGGGGAGTGAGCGGCAAGCTCGGGTTGACCTATCAGGCTACGCCAAGGACAAGGCTGGGGCTCGCATACCAATTCAAGACGCACGTCAGCGACTTGACCGGGAGTGCGCAGGTTACCGCCGTCAGTGCTTCCGCCGGCAATATTCCGATCGGCGGTACGGTACGCATCGTCGATTTTCAGTTGCCTGCTTCGTTCACGGTCGGTATCAGCCAAGACCTGTCGGATCGGCTCACGGTCGCGGCGGACTATCAGCGCGTGTTCTGGCGCGATGTCATGAGCAGTTTGCAAGTCGCGTTCGCCCAGGATGGATCAGGCAAGGGCATTTCCTTGTCGCTCCCGCTGAACTACAGGGACACCAACGTGTTCTCCATTGGCGCGCAATACCGATACAACCAGAACTGGACTTTCCGTGGCGGCTTCCACTATGCGCAGGAGGCGGCGCCGGGTTCCGGATTGCTTGCCATCATTCCTTCGACGCCGACCACGAGCATCACGGCGGGCGGTGCCTATACGTTCAATCGAGGCGGGACGATCGATTTTGCGCTGGGCTATTCGCTTCCCAAGCGCGTGGCCAGCAGCGGGAACACCGGGAGCAGCGTGCCGATCTCGGTGACCGATTCGATGTTTCACGTCGCGTGTTCCTATACGCAGCGGTTCTAGTGTCGCGTCGCACGTTATTTGATGAGTGATATATGCAAGCTGAATCTCCGAGTTTCGATGTCGTCGTGATTGGTGCTGGAGCGGGCGGGATCTGTGCGGCTGCTCGTCTCGCCCATCTGGGTTATAGAACGCTGCTTGTCGAATCACTCGATCGCGTGGGGGGACGGGCGTCGACCAGGGAAGTCGACGGCTTCCAGTGCAATACGGGCGCACTGATCATCGAAGTGGATGGTGCCGTTGCGAAGACCTACGAGGATCTGGGGCTTGCGCTCGATCTCCATATTCCCCGGCGTGCATCGACTGTTCTGCGAGCGAACGGGAAAGACATCAACCTGTCGGAAGGCATCGGCGGGTGGCTGCGGAATACGGGGCCAAAGGCAATTGCGGCGATGACGGGCCTCATCCCGTGGCTTGCTCCGAAGAAGGGGCAGTCGCTTTCCGAATGGTTGAACCGGTTTACCCGCAGCCCGGCTGTTCATGGCCTGATCGATAACGCGGTAGGCGCGATGTTTGCGGCGAACAGCACGATATTCCAGGCGGACGTCTTTCTGCACTACTTCACAAAGGACACCGCATTCAGGAAGTTCGGACTGCCGCCAGGCGGAACGATCGAGGTGTGGAAGCCGTTGGTCGATCTGATTGCGTCGAAGGGGGGCGAGGTCTGGCTCGATGCTTCCGTGAAGGCACTCGAATTCTCTGGCACGGGCCTGGTCAACGCCGTCGTGATCGAGAGGGGCGGACGATCGACGACGGTTCCCTGCAACGTCGTCGTCAGCAATATCGGCCCGCTGCAGACAGCGCTGCTGGCAGAAGAGGCGCAGTTTCCCCGCGGCTACGTGCAATCGGTTCGCGATGCGACTCATCCCGCTGCAATCATTACGGTCCACTTCGCCAGCCGGCAACCGCTTGCACATTTTCCGGGGCTGGCGTTGTTCGCAAAGACAAGGCGCATGGTGTATGCGGCGAATTTCAGCGCACCGGAGCTCAAGCGCGCACCGCCTGGATGGCACCTGTATTGCGGTGCATCGGTACCTCGACCACCTTGCGGACAGTTCGACGTGGAGAAGGAAACGGCACTGCTGCTTGATGATCTTCGCGAGCATTTTCCCGGTTTCGACAACGCCAGGATCGTCGCCGTTGACGTCACCGCGCATGAATGGCCCGCGCAGCGCGCCGTTACCGGCTACGACCTGCCCAGTCAGACGCCGGTGGGCAATCTCTGGAACGTGGGGGATGGCGTCAAGCCATGGGGATCGGGGGGGACGGCTGCTTGCGCGGAAGTCGCGAGAAGGGTGGTCGAGGATATCCAGGTGCGCTTTCCGTTGTCCTTGCAGGCGTCACGTTTGAATGTGAGCGCGAGCGGAGAACATGAAGCGGTTCGAATGTAAGCCCGGCGACTCCGTTTCGATGAATTCGGGGCGTCGTAGCGAATGGGAGGAACAATTGTGAAGGTTGCAGTCATTGGTGCCGGCCCGGCCGGATGTACCGCCGCATATACATTGCGAAAGCATGGGCATGAGACCGTGTTGTTCGAGAGCCAGGATCATGTCGGCGGGCGAACGAGCCAGGTTCATCGCGACGGATTCAATCTCGGCTCCGGCGCCTTGTTCCTCATGGGGGGAATCTATCCGCGAACGAATGCGATCCTCAAGGAGCTGGGCCGTCACGGCGAATTGGTCGCATGGGACGCCAAGACGCATGTCGTTGATTGGGACAGGCAGCGCTACACCGTGGATTTCGATCAGGTGCTGAGTTTCCTGAAGCTGCCCGTCTTCAGTACGCTCGACAAGCTCCGGATCGGTCTGGGTGTCCTGAAACAACTGCTTTCTCCGGGGCCGAAATCCTGCTTTGACGGTGCGGAGCTGGCCAAGCATGACAACGGCGAGCACCTGGAGAACTGGTCCTTGCGTGTTCTCGGGAAGAAGGGGCATCACTACATTACGGTTCCGTATATGGGATTCCTGTATGCGGTGCCGATGAATTGGCTGTCGACGCCGCTGTATCAGGCCATCATCCAGCAGTTTTACAAACTCTCGCTGCAAGTTCCGCCCAAAGGCGTGGGGCAGATTTGCGACTGGCTCATTGAAGGGGCTTCGGGCGTCGATCTCCGTCTGTCAAGCCCGGTGAGGGGGATCTACAAGAACGATCGGAACTACACGATCGCGTCGAACAACGAGCTTTACACCGTCGATGCGGTCATTCTTGCGTCGGAGCCCGGCGTATCGGCCGATCTGCTCGAGGGCGTGGTATCGGAACAGGCGACCGGGAAACTCAGAAAATGCCTGTATTCCGAATACGCACACGTTCAAGTCTGCTACGCGAATAATCCGTGGCCGAACTTCCCGGTGAGCGTTGCGTTGCCTGCCAACGACCTTCGAAACTGGGGCGCCTGCGTCCTGCAGAGCAAACGACATCCGAATGCGGTTCCGCCTGGCGGCGAGGCAGTGGGTGTCTACTTCTACACGCCGCCGCTGGAACACATGACGGATGACGACATCAAGCGCGAGGCGGTGACCGCGGTAACGGAAGTTTTCGGTGCGGCTCCGGAACCGACATTCGTTCACCTGTTCCGCTACAAGCGCGGTCTTTCGATCGCCGGCCCCGGACACTATGCAATGCTGAACTCGCTGCACGGTGAAATGCCGAAGGGCATCTATCTGGCGGGAGATTATTTCGCCCATGCGGGCGTTGAAGCGGCCGTATTGAGCGGTGAGCTGGCTGCGAACCGCCTGATGGGGCGAGCATAAGCGCATTGGCGAGTCGACGAGTTCAAGACAGGTGATTGGCACTACTTTCTTGTTAAAGACACACAACCAGCACGAAGGAGAGAGATGATGGATTCAACGATGAGCAATCGCGCATATTTCCGGTACTGGCGGCTTTGTGCACTGTGCGGGCCGATTTTTCTGGCTGCCTTCCTGCTGTGCTGGGGCATGCTCGGGTACAACATTCCGCCCATCCCGGCCGATCGAACACCGGAACAGATGGCTGATTTCTTCCGGCATCACTACAACGAAGTGCGTGCCGGCATGGCCGGCGCGATGCTCTTCGGCGTGCTGTATTTGCCGTGGACCTTGTCGATCACCAACGTGATGAAATGGCTCAATCCGGAGGAAAACGATGTCCTTTCGACCTTGCAGATGTGGGGCGGCGGCCTGACGGTTGTGCCCCTGGTGACATCGTCTGTCTTCTGGTTGACGGGGGCGTATCGTCCTGACGTACTGTCGCCGGTCACGCTGCAGATGCTCTACGACATGGGCTGGCTGTTGATCGACATGTTCTATGCGATCACCACCATTCCGATGGTCGCGATCGGAATGGCCGGCCTGACGGACCGGCGTGCGAAGCCGCTGTTTCCTCGATGGGCCTGCTGGTATTCGATCTGGGCTGGCCTGAGCTTTCTCTTCGAGTTGATGATGCCGGTGTTCAAGACGGGACTGTTTGCTCGACAGGGATGGTTGAATTTCTGGGTCGAGTTCCTCGTGTGGTTCGGGTACATCCTGCTGATCACGTTTTATGTTTTCAAGGCAGTGCCGCGGCTCGAGCAGGAGCGCGCGGATCGATTGAAGCTGGCAGGAAACGTCGCGCGCCAATCGGTCGGTGCGCGTCTGTCGAACGCATGACCTCATTGAACGGTGGGTCGATATGACTAGTCTTGGCTCCCCGGCTTCGGCAGACGCAGCGGTCGAAGCCCCGCGACAAGGTGCCCGGCCCGTGTCGGTGCCCGGCATCCTGTTCTTCATCATCGCCGATATTGCGATATTCGGCGCGTTCTTCGTGGCGTTCATGACCGAGAGGCGCGGTCAGCTCGGGGTGTTTGACGTCTCGTCCCGCAGTTTGAATATCGGGCTCGGTCTGCTCAATACGTTGATCTTGATGACGAGCGGCATGTTCGTGGCATTTGCGGTCAACGCCGCACGGCGCGCGCAGGTGGATCAGGTCAGGCGTTGGTTGCTGCTGGCCATGTTGGTTGGTGCCGGTTTTGGGGTGACGAAGCTGACTGAATACTTCGACAAGTTTTCCCACGGCATCAGTATGCTGACCAACGATTTCTTCATGTTCTATTTCGTGCTGACAGGTGCGCATTTCATCCACTTCGTCGCCGGAATGATCATTCTTGCGACGCTCTGGTTCAGGGCTGCCCGCGAGCCGGTGCATGACGGGCCGTTGTTTGAGTGGATCGAGGCAGGCGCACTGTACTGGCATATGGTCGACCTGCTCTGGATCGTTATTTTCCCGATGCTTTATCTGGTAGGAGCGCAATGATGGAGCAGGCTCATACGACTTCGGCCCGGGCGTTCTTCGTGTGGTTGTTTTTGATGGTGGCGACGCTTTGCAGTGGTTTTCTTGCAGAGCACCATGGTTCTGCCAACGGATTGACGGCGGTTGTGGCCATCATGTTCATCGCGGCGATCAAGGGGCGCGCAGTGCTGTTGCACTTTATGGAGATCAAGGCGGCACCGCTGCCGTGGCGTATCGCATTCGAGGCCTGGATGTGGGGCGTGTGTGGCGCGATTGTCGCGATCTGGGCCGGCAGCGGCGCTTGACTTTCGCTTTTACCGGGCGGGCTTGACCCTTGTTCGTCGACTCGCCTGGGCAGGTCGACCGGGAGAGGGCGCGCTTGAGCGGGGCAGTCGTGCTGCTGCATCGCAGCAGCGAAATATGGCCATCCCGAGTTGACACAAACACGCTGCCGCACAACAATTGCGAAAAAACAGACGGGATCGTCTGTTTGTATGTTGTGGGTTGAGGAAGACGGACGCATTCAGACGGGATCGTGATGAACGAAAGGATCAAGAGGATTGTGATCGCTGGAGCAGGTCAGGCCGGAGCGACGGTTGCATTTGGTCTGCGCGAGGGTGGTTTCGACGGCGAGATCGCGTTGATTGGAGAGGAGTCGCACCTTCCTTACGAGCGGCCGCAACTGTCGAAGGAAATGCTGCGGCCAGCGTCGGCCGAACTGCGGTTGATCAAGGCGCGTGCCGAATTCGAACGGCATGGGATTCAGCTCAGCCTCGGTCGCAAGGTCGTCCGGACCGACGCGAGCCTGCGTCAGGTCTTGCTGGACGACGGGGGCGCGATCACGTTCGACCGGTTGGTCATCGCGACGGGCGTGAATCCTCGGCAGTTGCCGGCGACGGTCGCCGACCCCGCGCGGGTGCGCTATCTGCGTACGGTCGAAGATGCCCGCAAGCTGCGGGTGGACCTGGAAGGCGGCGAGCCCATCGCGATCGTGGGCGGCGGCGTCATCGGGCTGGAAGTTGCCGCGGCGGCGCGCGCGCTGGGATGCCAGGTGACGGTGATAGAGAGCGCGGATCGGCTGATGTCGAGAAGTGTGGACGACGTGGTGTCCCGTTACCTCGACAGGGTACATGCACGCGAAGGTGTGGATGTCCGCTACGGGGTACAGGTGACGGGACCATTCGAGGATGGCCGTCTGACATTGTCTGACGGCAGCTCGGTCGCTGCGCGCGTCCTGGTGGTCGGGATCGGCGTCACGCCGAACGTTGGCGGTTTCGACGACCTTGGCATTACGGATGCCGCGGGCGTGCGGGTGGATGCATACGGTCAGACCGCCATCGACGGCATCTTCGCGGCGGGGGATATCGCGTCGCAGCCGGCAGGCAGCGCGTTTGGGCGGATCGAGACGTGGGCCAACGCTCGGGATCATGCGCTGAACGTGGTCAGGAATCTTCTGGGCGAGTCCGTGCGTTACGAATCGCCGGTGTGGTTCTGGTCCGACCAGGGGCGGACAAACCTTCAGGTTGTCGGGAATGCGACGTGCGGGACGCGAGTCATCCGGGGCGACGAAAGCGGAGACGCCTTCAGTATTTTCTGGCTGGACGAAGGCGGTCACGTCACCGGCTGCTCGTCCGTCAATTCGCCCAAGGACATGGCGGTCGCACGCCGCTGGGTGAAACAGGGAAATCGAGTGGACCCGCGGCACCTCGCCGATTCGGGCATCCCGTTACGCAATTGCGTGCTTTGAGCGCGCACGATCCAAATCGAGAGGACAAGAACATGACGAGTGAGACGAAGTGGATGGCGATCGACGAGCAGAATCTCCAGTTCCGGGTGGCCCGGGAGACGTTTGTCAGCGAGCAGATTCTGTTCGACGAATACGAGAAGATCTTCGACACGTGCTGGCTCTATGTCGGGCACGTATCGGAGTTCAAAAAGCCCGGCGACTTCGTCACCCGTACGATCGCGCGTCGCAATCTGCTGGTGACCATGGGCACGGACAACAGCATCAACGCGTTCTTCAACACGTGCCCGCACCGGGGTGCGACGGTCTGTCGAGATCGTTCCGGCAACTCGAAGAACTTCCAGTGCTTCTACCACGGCTGGGTGTTTGGTTGCGACGGCAACCTGAAGAGCCAGCCGGGCAAGGAGCGATATTGCGCGGACTTCATCGCGAGCGGCGCAGGCAACCTCGTTCCCGTGCCGAAGTTCGATATCTACGCCGGCTTCTGTTTTGTCAGTTTCAACGCGGACGTGGAACCGCTGCCCGACTATCTGGCGGGGGCGAAGGAATACCTAGACCTGGTGTCGAAGTATTCGGAGAGCGGCATGGCGATTTCCAGCGGCACACAGGAGTATGCGATTCGTGCGAACTGGAAGCTGCTGGTGGAAAACAGCGTGGACGGTTATCACGCCGTCAGTACGCATGCGACCTACCTCGACTATCTGAAGAACACCAACGGTAGCCTGTCGAGCACGAAGCTCGAAGGGACGAGCTATGACCTCGGCAACGGTCACGCGGTACTCGAGTACACCGCGCCGTGGGGACGTCCGATTGCGTCGTGGGTGCCGCTGTGGGGTGAGGATGGCAAGAAGGAGATCGACGGAATCTATGCGCGCCTCGTCGAACTGCACGGTGAGGAAATGGCCGAGCGTATGGCGCACAAGAACCGCAACCTGCTGATCTTCCCGAATCTCGTCATCAACGACATCATGGCGATCACGGTGCGGACGTTCTATCCGCAGGCGCCGAACTACATGCTGGTCAACGGCTGGTCACTCGCGCCCAACGAAGAATCCGACTGGGCGAAGAAATTCCGGCTCAGCAACTTCCTCGAGTTCCTCGGGCCGGGCGGGTTTGCCACGCCGGACGACGTCGAAGCGCTGGAGTCGTGCCAGAACGGATTCAACAACTATCGTCTCGTTCCGTGGAGCGATATCTCCAAGGGAATGGGCAAGGCGTCGCCCAACTACGACGACGAGTTGCAGATGCGCGCGTTCTGGACGCGCTGGAACCAGTACATCAGCGCTTCGTCCTCGTCGAAGCCGAATGCCGATCAACGCTCGGCGCAAACCGCAGCTTGAGGATACGCACATGAATGCCATCACGATCGAAAAGGAACCGGTGCGTATCCCGTCGTCCCGCGACTTCGCGGAATACGTGACGAGAGTCGAAATCGAGGACCTGCTGTTTCACGAGGCAGAGCTGCTCGATACGTGGCAGCTCCACGACTGGTTGTCGCTGTTCACGGACGACGGCACCTACTACGTGCCGTCGACCGATCTGCCGCGCACTGCAAGTGCGGACGACAGCCTGTTCTACATCGCCGATGACCCGGTGCGGCTGCGCGAGCGGGTGATCCGGCTGATGAAGAAAACCGCACACTCCGAATATCCGCGATCGCGCACCCGGCATCTGGTCAGCAACGTCCGCATCCTCGACGCCGGCCCGGACGAGATCAAGGTCGCGGCGGCTTTCGTGACCTACCGGATCAAGTTCGGCAGCAACGATGCGTATGTCGGGAGCACGCACTATCGCCTGCGGCGTGTCGACGGACAGTTGCGGATCGCGGAAAAGCGCTGTTTCCTGGATCTCGAAGCGCTGCGCCCGCACGGGCGGGTGAGCATCATTCTCTGAGCGAGGCCAATCATGGATATCACGCTTCCTTTCCGCTACAAGAAACTTGGCTACGCCGCGCTCAACGTCACCAACCTCGACCGCTCCATCGCGTTTTATACGGAGATCGTCGGCCTCGAGCTGATGCAACGGAGCGAGGGTGTCGCGTATCTGCGATGCGGCCGGGATCATCACAGCATGCTCCTGTGCGAGTCGCCGGAACATGGGCTCAAGCGGGTGGGTTTCGAACTGGAGCAGGAAAGCGACGTTCGGACAGCGTTCGACCATTTCGAGCGGCTCGACATGGCACCGGCCTGGGTGCCGCAGGAAGAATCCCGGCAGATGAAGCAGGGCCCGGGATTCCGGGTGCGGGAACGCCATAGCGGATTGCTGTTCGAGCTGTTCGTCGGCAACACGCATATGGGCAAGCCGTTCGTGCCGACGGTCGCGAAAATCGCCCGCATCGGCCACGTGGTGATCGGCTCCGAGAACTTCGCGGCGAGCCGGGATTCGCTCGTGAGCGATTTCGGATTCCGGGTGTCGGATCTGATCGAGGATCGCATCGCGTTCATGCGCTGCCATCCGAATCCGTTTCATCACACGTTCGCGGTCGGGCCGGCGAGCAGCAATCATTTCCATCACGTGAATTTCATGGTGACGGACATCGACGACATCGGCAAGGCGCTCTACCGGATCAAGAAGCACGACGTGAAGGTGGTGTTCGGCCCGGGCAGGCATCCGCCGTCCGACAGCATCTTCTTCTACTTCCTCGATCCGGACGGGATCACCGTGGAGTACAGCTTTGGCATGGAGGAATTCGCGGAACACGGCGCCCGGCCGCCGCGCTACATGGAGCCCGTACCCGAGTCGCTCGACGTGTGGGGCGCGGTGCCGGACGGCCAGTTCGGCCGCAGCGGTCCGATCGAGTGCGCAGGAGAAGAGGCGTCGGTGTCGAGGATTCAGAAGGTGATCGGTTGAGCGTGATGAAAAACAAACAGAACAGTCTGGATGAATGTGTCGCGGTGGTCACCGGCGGCGCTCACGGCATCGGGTTGGGCATTGCCGAGCGGTTGCTGCGACTGGGCGCGAAGGTCATGGTGTCGGATCTCGATCGCGAAGGGCTGGCGGCCAGTCGCGAACGCCTCGCGAAGTCGTACGGCAACGCGATTGCCGCGCACGCGGCGGATCTGTCCAGGGAGCGCGGCGTGCAATCGTTGCATCGCGCTGTCACGAAGCGCTTCGGGCCCGCGCAGATCCTCGTCAACTGTGCCGGCGGCGGTGTCATCCGCCCGTTCCTCGAGCACACGCCCGAGACGCTGAAGGCAACCATCGACAGGAACCTGTGGACGGCCATCTGGTGTAGCCGCGTGTTTCTGCCGGACATGGTCGCTGCGGCGTACGGCCGGATCGTCAACATCGGTGCCGATTCGGTTCGCAACGGCCTTCCCGATCACGCGGGATACAACGCGGCAAAGGGCGGCGTGCATGCATTGACGACGGGCCTGGCGCGCGAATTCGCGTTGAGCGGCATCACCGTGAACACGGTGGCGCCTTGCGCGGTGAATACGGACGCGTGGGTGAAAGTGAAGCAGTCGAATCCGGACCTCGCGCAACGGTTCGTGGACGTGATTCCGATCGGCCGGGTGGGGGAGGTCGAGGAAGTGGCTTCGATGGTGGGTTATCTGGCGTTGCCGGAGGCGGCGTTCGTCACCGGTCAGGTAATCAGTGTCAACGGCGGCAGCGCGATGTTGTGAGGATCGGAATGAACACGACAACTGAAATGGTCGAACTCTGTGCGTCAGACGAAGTGGCTGACGGTGAAATCCGCCGCGGCACGCTGCCGTCCGGGCATGCCGTAGCGATCTATCACGTCAACGGAGCGTTCTACGTGACCGACGACATCTGCTCGCATGGGGATGCGTCATTGTCCGAAGACGGGTCGCTCGACGGATATGAAGTCGAATGCAGCTGGCACTTCGGCCGGTTCGACGTTCGTAGCGGCGCGCCGTGCGCGATGCCGTGCGAGCACGCGATCCGTAGCTGGCCGGTGAAGATCGATGGCGGTCGGGTTTTCGTCGACGCCGGAGCACACGCGTTATGAGCGGCGTCGATCTCTCCGTCCTCCAGCGCCGGGTACGCGTGGCGGCAAGAGCGCTCGCGCGCCACGGCCTCGTACAGGCGTGGGGGCACTGCAGCGCACGGATCGACGACACGTCCTTTCTCGTTTGCGCGTCGCGACCGATGGGATGCATCGGCCAGCACGAACCCGGCACCATCGTCCGGATCGATGCGCCGCTGCCGCCGGGCGTGCTCGGGGAGGTGCGTATCCATCAGCAGATCTACCGGATGCGCGAGGACGTCGGCGGCGTGTGTCGTGTGATGCCGCCCAACGTGGTCGCGCTGTCGACGCTGCGCATCGTGCCCAGCCCCCGGCACGGGGTTGGGGCGTTCAATGCGGCCTGCAGGTTCTGGGATGACCCTCGGCTGCTGCGTGACGATGCGCTGGCCGCGCAACTGGCAGCGCATCTGGGCGATGCCCCGTCTCTGGTCATGCGGGCGAACGGCGCCATCGCCGTCGGGCCGAACATCGAACTGGCCGCCGGCTTCGCGTGGTGCCTGGAGGAGGCGGCGCGCGTCGAGACGCTCGTGCGCGCCATGGCGGGCGCGCAAGGCGCGGAGTCGGCGTGCCTGACCCGCGATGAGGTTGCTTCGCGTCAGGTCAGCTCGGGCGCGGTGTTCGAGCGGTTGTGGGAATACCTGACGACAGGGGATCCTGAGGCCATCGCACCGGAAGCCGCGTTTCCGTCACCCGCCTGGGGGACCGTGTCATGAAGTCCGGATATGGCGGGTCGATGGCGCCGACGATACGTCCGCACGGTGTCGGCGCTTGCCGCGAGGTCGTCGTGTGGGGTAGTGTAATGCCGGTTTCAGCCGACTCAACACGTTACGATGACAAAGAAAGTGCCAGAACGACGTCGCAGCCAGGCAGAGCGACGCGAGGAGATGCGTGCGCGGATACTGGAGGCGGCGGTCAGCGAGCTGACGAGCAAAGGCTATGCGGGATTCCGGGTCGAACAGGTCGCCGCGACGGCCAACGTGTCGCGCGGGGCGCAGTCGCATCATTTCCCGACCAAGGAGGCGCTGGTTCTTGCTGCGCTGCAAAAGCTCTACGAGGCATCGACCGAAGCCAGCATGAAGCTGATCGACGGTCTGAAGCCGGAGGACGACCTTCTCGACGCGCTGATGCAGGATTCCGCCAAGTTTTATCTTGGGCCGAATTTCATCATCTCGATGTCGCTGCTGAATCTCGGCGATCACGAACCGGAGTTGCGGCAAAAGGTCCGCACGATCTCGCGCAAGCACCGGCTTCCGATCGAGAAGGCGTGGCTGGACGCGTTGTTGCGCTCCGGGCTGGCGGAAGAGCCGGCGCGAACCGTCCTGAACATCACGCAGAGTATCTATCGCGGGATGGTCATGCGGCGCTTTCTGCGCAACGATCCGGAATATACGCGCTTCACGACCGAGCAGTGGTCGAAGATCGCGCGTGCCTACATGAGCGCGAGCCTGCCGCCGCAGTAACGCGCACCGGCCGGCGCACGGCCCTTTCACACCCTCATTTCGTCTTCCAACGCCACCCCTGCGGATCCCGCAGGGGTGGCGTTGTCGTTTCTGCTTCTTTTCGAGGAAAACCCCATGAGTCTCTGGCTTGACATGCTCGGCGCGGAAATCCGCTACGTCGACACGCAGCACTTCGGTACGATCCGCATCGCCGAGGCCGGGAAAGGCAATCCCGAAACGCTCATCCTGCAGCATGGCATCAACGGCCATCTGGAGGCCTATGCGAAGAATATCGTGCCGTTATCGACGGACTTTCACGTAGTCGCGTTCGACTATGTGGGCCAGGGACTGTCCAGCAAGCCGGTTCGGGAATACAACCCGGTCATGCTTGCGGAGCAGCTTGGCGAATTGATGGATGCGCTCGGTATCGAAAAGGCTCACCTCTCGGGTGAATCGCTCGGGGGCTGGGTGTCCGGACACTTCGCCGCGGCGAATCCGCATCGCGTGCGACGCCTCATGCTGAATACGGCGGGCGGTATCCCGATCGTGACTCAGACGGGCAAGCAGGATCTGGAGACCTTCATCGGGCTGAACAAGCGCAACATCGATAGCACGCCCACCTACGAATCGGTGCAGGCCCGCATGCACTGGCTGATGCATCCGGACAACCGTCACCTGGTGGACGACGAACTGGTCGATCTGCGCCTGCGCATCTACCTGCGCCCGGAAAGCCGCGCGGTGCTGCCGTTGCTCAACGAAATTCTCGCGCATCACGACGACTATCTGATTCCGCTGGAGAAGCTGCCCGAGGGGACGCTGTTCCTGTGGACGCACGACAACCCCATCCACGATACCGAATCGGTGAAAGCCGCACAGGCGAAGGTGCCGGGCAGCATTCTCTATTTCATGAAGGGGAATTCGGCCCACTGGCCCCAGTACGAAGCGATCGACGAGTTCAACGACGTCGCGGTGAAGTTTTTCAAGACCGGCGCGGTCGAGTGAGAGCCCCGACATGACTCTGGAAAACGATATTGCCGAGCTGCTGTGGGATGCGCAGCAACGCAACGCACCCTGTGCGCCCGTGAGGGAGCGCTTCGAAGGGCGGGACGAAAACGCTCAGGCGGCGCTGGCCTATGCGGTACAGCAGATCAACATCCAGCGCCAGGTGCGCAGCGGCAGGCGGATCGTCGGCAGGAAGATCGGTCTGACGTCGCCGGCCGTTCAGCAGCAGCTCGGCGTCGACCGTCCGGATTTCGGCACGTTGCTCGACGACATGGCCATCGTGGACGGTGAGCCGATCGACCCGAATCGCTTGTTGCAGCCGAAGGCCGAGGCCGAGATTGCGCTGGTGCTCGAGAAGGATCTCACCCATGAACGGCACACCGTGGCCGACCTGATCGGCGCAACAGCCTATGCGCTGGCCGCGATCGAAGTGGTGGCCAGCCGCATCGCGGGCTGGAATATCCGTTTCGTGGACACCGTCGCGGACAACGCGTCGTCAGGTCTGTTCGTGCTCGGCACGCAGCCGGTTCCGCTTGCGAGGCTCGATCTGGCCGGCGCGACGATGCGCATGACCGACGGCGAAGAAACGGTATCGCAAGGTGCGGGAGCCGCGTGCCTCGGCAATCCGCTGAATGCCGCCCGCTGGCTTGCGGACACGCTCGTCGAGGTCGGCACGCCGATGCGCGCCGGCGACGTGATTCTTACGGGTGCGCTCGGCCCGATGGTGGCGGTGAAGGCCGGCCATACCTATACGGCGCACATCGACGGCTTTGCGCCGGTACGGGCGATTTTCTCCTGATGAGGTAGTTCCCATGAATTCGATTGACGAAAAACAGGCAGTCGCCATCATCGGATCCGGAAACATCGGCACCGACCTGATGGTCAAGATCCTTCGCTACGGCAAGCACTTGAAGATGGGGGCATTCGTCGGCATCGATCCCGAGTCGGATGGCCTGAAGCGGGCCGAGCGTATGGGCGTGCCGATCGTGACGACGGGGATCGACGGGTTGCTCGCCCACCCCGATTTCGGATCCATGCGCTACGTATTCGACGCCACGAGCGCCGGTGCGCACGCGATGCATGAACGGCTGCTGCGCCCGCACGGCGTGCGCGTGATCGACCTGACGCCGGCGGCGATCGGTCCTTTCGTGGTTCCGGCCGTGAACATCGACCAACATCTGGATGCGCCGAACGTGAACATGGTGACATGCGGCGGGCAAGCGACGATTCCGATGGTCGCAGCGGCTTCCCGCGTTGCGCCGGTCGAGTACGCCGAGATCGTCGCGTCGATTTCGAGTCGCTCTGCCGGCCCGGGTACGCGAGCCAATATCGACGAGTTTACCGAGACCACGTCGAGCGCAATCGTGCAAGTCGGCGGCGCGCAGGCCGGCAAGGCGATCATCGTCCTCAACCCGGCGGAGCCGCCGCTGATCATGCGCGACACGGTGTACTGCCTGGTTTCAGGCGATGCCGACCAGGCGGCGATCGTCGAATCGGTCGAGCAGATGGTGGCTTCGGTTCGTTCGTATGTCCCGGGGTATCGGCTCAAGCAGGTCGTGCAGTTCGACGCGTTCAATGGACGCATGCCGCAGGAACCGGCCGCTCCGCGGGCGCCGCGCATGAAGGTGTCGATTTTCCTGGAAGTCGAGGGCGCGGGGCACTATCTGCCAAGCTACGCCGGGAACCTGGACATCATGACCAGCGCGGCGCTTGCCACGGCGGAACGGATGGCGGCGCGTCAGTCCGTCGTGGCTTAAGGGGGCAATAGATCATGTATGACAAGAGCAAGAAGATCTACGTTTCGGATGTCACGCTGCGTGACGGGATGCATGCCATTCGACATCAGTACAGCGTGGCGGATGCCCGGCGTATCGCTCGGGCGCTGGACAAAGCCGGCGTAGACAGCATCGAAGTGGCGCATGGCGATGGTCTGCGAGGATCCTCGTTCAACTACGGTTTTGGCGCACATACGGATCTCGAATGGATCGCGGCGGTGGCTGAAGTGGTCGAGCAGGCGAAGATCGCCACGCTCCTCCTGCCGGGTATCGGCACGATTCACGACCTGAAGGCTGCCTACGACGCGGGGGCACGCGTCGTGCGCGTCGCGACGCACTGCACCGAAGCCGACATCTCGAAGCAGCATATCGACTTTGCGCGCTCGCTGGGCATGGACACGGTCGGCTTCCTGATGATGAGCCACATGACGACGCCGGAGAACCTGGCGGTCGAGGCGAAGAAGATGGAAAGCTACGGTGCGACTTGCATCTACGTCGTCGATTCGGGTGGCGCGATGACGATGGGCGATATCCGCGACCGCTTCCACGCGTTGAAGGCGGTGCTCGATCCGGCCACGCAGACCGGTATCCACGCGCACCACAATTTGAGCCTCGGTGTTGCGAATTCGATTGCCGCAGTCGAGGCGGGGTGTGACCGGGTCGACGCAAGCCTGGCCGGCATGGGCGCGGGCGCGGGCAACGCGCCGCTCGAAGTGTTCATTGCGGCGGCGGAGCGGCTCGGCTGGAACCACGGGACGGACCTGTATGCGCTGATGGATGCGGCAGACGATATCGTGCGGCCGTTGCAGGATCGCGCGGTGCGAGTCGACCGCGAGACGCTCGCGCTTGGCTATGCGGGTGTCTATTCGAGCTTCCTGCGCCATTCGGAGGCCGCTGCGGAGAAGTATGGTCTGAAGACCGTCGATATCCTCGTCGAGTTGGGGCGCCGGAAGATGGTGGGCGGGCAAGAGGACATGATCGTGGATGTCGCTTTGGATCTCTTGCGCGATACGGCGTGATCGCGAGGGGGGTGTTGCTTCGCCCGTGTGGTACCGGGCCCGGTTGCCGGCACGGCGATCGGTGGTCGGCCGATTCAGAGCGGCGTGGCACGCCTTCACAAATCCGCGTTTCGTTGTATCAGAAACGGTAATTTTTCCTGGCGCAAGGAGGCCGTTTCAACTCGAATAATAAAAACAAGATAGTCTGTTTTTAATAATAACGGTGCGAAATGCCGATATTCGTATCGGCATGAACGCGCTGCCCCCGGATGGAATCGCGCGGTAAAAAAACGAGCCATCACCATGGTCAAGGAGACAAATGAAACATCAACGAGCAGTGTTGCTTGCGGCACTGGCAAGCATCTGTGCGCCGGCATGCGCGCAATCGACAATCACGCTGTACGGCATCGTCGATACGGGCGTGGAGTTCTTTACGCACGCGTCACCAACAGGCGGGGCGATGGTTCGACTCCCGACCATTAGCGGCGGCGATTTGCCGTCCCGCTGGGGGCTGCGAGGCGAAGAGGATCTGGGGGGAGGAATCAAGACGGTATTCACGCTCGAAAGCGGTTTTTCGCCAGCGTCCGGGACCTCGCTTCAGAATGGCCGCCTGTTTGGACGGCAGTCGTTCGTCGGACTGAAGGGCGCATGGGGGCAATTGACTGTCGGCCGGCAAATGAACATGACCATGTACGGCATGGCCGATGCGGATGTGATCGGTCCCGCCGCATTCAGCATGGGCTCGTTCGATGGCTATCTGGCTGCCGCACGGGCGGACAACAGCGTCGAGTATCGCGGGAAATTCGCGGATTTGACGGTCGGGGTCAGTTATTCGTTCGGGCGCGACGGCTTGCCTGCAAGCAACTGCGGCGGGCAGCTTCCGGGCGACACGATGTCGTGCCGCGCGCTAACCACGATGCTGAAATATGACCGGTCGAACTGGGGCGCGGCACTCATCTATGACGAGCAGCGCGGTGGCGCCGGCGCCACGGCGATGACGGTCGTGCCGGGCTTGAGTGGTGTGGCTTTCGGGAACTCGGGCGATACCGATCGAAGATACCAGGCAAACGGCTATTTTCTCGTCGGGAAGGTCAAGGTCGGGGGCGGCTGGCTGCATCGCGAGATCAAGGGAGACGTTCGGACGGTGCGAACCGATCTCAGCTATCTCGGTGTATCGGTCCCGTACGTCGCATGGGTTTTCGACGCGCAAGTGCTTCACGTCAGGAACCGTTCATACGACGCGGACGGCACGATGGGGATTTTTCGTGCCAATTACAACCTTTCCAAGCGGACCGCGCTGTATGGGCTGCTGGCTTACATGAAGAACAGCGGGCACGGTGCAGTGTATTCCGTGTCTTCGAGTAGCCTGGCTCCGGCCGTGCCGGCACCCGGAGTCGGACAGGCCGGCGCGATGGTGGGGATACGGCATCTCTTCTGACGGTCTGTTTTTTTGAAATTCAAGTATTTCGATATCCATATTAATGGAGTGAATCGATCGATTTTGTATTGAGGATTTCCTACACACATGAGATTGACCCGAGTCGATTGAACGAGGCGAGAGCGTGCCGACGCTGAAATCTCGGGCATGACGTTGGGTCATTGGAGGAAGAAATGAGCGACGAAGCGAAAACGAGCGGTCCCTGTTCGGGGCTCCTCGTGCTCGAGCTGGGTTCGATGGTATCGGCTCCGCTGGCAGGGCAGATTCTGGCGGACATGGGGGCGGAGGTGATCAAGATCGAGCCGCCGGAAGGCGATCCGATGCGCAGGGTCGGGCCATTTCACAACGGCATGGGGGCGCTGTTCATGACGGTGAACCGCGGGAAGAAAAGCATCGTGCTGGATCTGAAGACGCCCGGCGATCTGGAAGTCGCTCGGGAGCTGGCGCTGTCGTCCGACGTGCTGCTTCACAACATGCGCCCTCGTGTGATGGAGCGACTTGGCCTGGGCTACGAGCCACTCCAGCGTGCCAACCCGAAGTTGATTTACGCGTCGATTTCCGGTTTTGGCGAGTCGGGGCCCTACGCGTCGAAGCCCGCATACGACCATGTCCTTCAGGGCATGACGGGCGTCATGTATCTCCAGGGGCGCGGCGACGCACCCGAGCCGATCCGCAATCTGATGGTGGACAAATCGACCGCGACGATCACGGCAAGCGCGATTCTCGCGGCACTGCTGCACCGCGAACGTAGTGGCGGGCAAGGGCAGCGCATCGATGCGTCGTTGTTGAACGCGTTCTCGTGGTTCGGGCTCACGGACAACATCGGGAACTATACGTTCCGCACGCCCGATGCACACCAGGCCCCGGCGCTCGACATTCATCATCCGCTGCGCACGCGCGATGGTTGGGTCATCGGTCACATCCAGACCGACGACCAGTTCGCGGCTGCGTGTCGGCTTTTCGACCGGGAGGACCTGCTGAACGACGACACCTGGAAGTCGGCGGCGAAACGAATCGAACGAAACGGCGAGATGTGGCGAGCGCTCGGTGGCAAGGCAGCGACGATGACACGCGCCGAAGTGCTGGCGCGTGCCGAATCCGAAGGGGTGGCGATCGGCCCGATCTATACGCTGGACGAGTTCTTCGACGACCCGCAAGTCAGAAGCAGCCATGTCTATGTCGATCACGAGGATCCTGAATTCGGTGTGATCCGGCAAATGAACTTCCCGGTGCGTTTCAGTCGTTCAGTGGTGGAGGTCGCCGCGCGTGCACCGCTGCTTGGCGAACACACGGCGGAGATTCTGCGCCATACGGATGACTGACCCGCGAAGTCTTGACGGCGGAATGGTCGCGCATTCTCCGCGGTCGACGCGGGCGAATGTCGCGAACGGAACAGCAACGCCGGGTGGGACGGATTTGAACTGCGATGTGCAGGAGAACAGGAGAGAGACTTGATTACATTCGATTTGAGCGAGGAGCAGGAACTGGCACGCAACGCAACGCGAAGCTTCGCGCAAGGGGAGTTGCGGCCGATTGCACAGAAGCTGGACAGGGCTTCGGCGATTCCCGCCTCGACGCTGGACGCGCTGTGGTCGACTGGCCTCGTACAGATGCAAGCCGACGACGGTCAGGAGCGATGTTCGATTCTCAATGCGATCGTGCTGGAGGAGCTCGCCGCGGCCGATGCGACACTCGCGCTTGCACTGGCGACGCCAGTCGCGTTTACCCAGGCGATTCTGGATCAGGGATCGGCTCAGCAGAGGGAGAAGCTGTTGCCGGTGTTTCAGGGGCATGCGTTTCATGCTGCGGCCATTGCGCTGATGGAACCGCATTTCGGCTCGGACGTGTCGTCGCTGACGACCACGGCGGTGCGAGATGAAGACGGATGGCGGCTCAACGGACGCAAGACGCTGGTCCCGCTGGCTTCCGCCGCGAGCCATTTTCTCGTCGTCGCGCAAGCCGACGGCGAACGGGCTGCCTTCATCGTGGAGCGCAACACGGCGGGATGCCATGTCGAGGCGCCGGTCCCGACGGTCGGTCTCCGTGCGCTCGGATTGAGCGACGTCCGGCTCGACGGCGTATGTGTCCCGCATACGGCTCGCCTCGGCAACGGCGCGGGTTCGAACGTTCAGCG
This sequence comes from Burkholderia sp. AU30198, assembly GCF_020419825.1. Taxonomy (NCBI): domain Bacteria; kingdom Pseudomonadati; phylum Pseudomonadota; class Betaproteobacteria; order Burkholderiales; family Burkholderiaceae; genus Burkholderia; species Burkholderia sp. AU30198. Next base: position 99,053 of record NZ_JAIZSA010000016.1, read on the forward strand.
CCTTGTCGATTCGTCGCGCGCGGGGCTCGCCGCCGTGATGACGGGCTTGTCGCGAGGCGTCATGGAATACGTCATCCCGTATGCGAAGGATCGGGTGGTTCACGGTTCGGCGCTCGCGAGCAAACAGTCGATCGCCTTCCGTCTCGCGGATATGCACATCGACGTGGCGGCGATGCGTCTGATGGGGTGGCGGGCGGCGTCCGAGCTGGCGAACGGGAAGGACGCCGCACGTTCGGCGCAGCTCGCATACACGTATGCCGCGCGCCAGTCGATGTCGATCGCAGACGAAGGGTTGCAGATCTTCGGCGGTCATGGGTTCGTACGCGAGCATCCGATTGAAATGTGGTATCGGAATGCGCGCGCGGTTTCGATGCTCGAAGGCGTGGCTGGCGTCTGACCTGTCAACAAGGAGATCAAACGTGGTTGACTTTACTCTCACCCCCCAAGACGAGTACCTGGTAAACATTGCACGCGAAGATGCGGAAATCGCCCGCGGATACGCACGCTATTACGATCAGCATCACGAAGAGCTCGAGCCGGTGGAACTTCCCGAGGCTTCGGGGCGCCCGGATCCCTACGCGTTGCTCGCATCCGATCCGGCCGACACGAGCGGGCCGATCGTGACGCAGGCGTTGCTGCAGCTGGAATACCCCGATGTGCGGATGCGGCGCGACACGAATCGATTCCTCGGGACGAAGATCATCCAGTATGCGGGTACGCCGGATCAGATCGAGCGCTTCGGCGACAAGTTGCTGTCGATTGCCATTTCTGAACCGGGCGCGGGATCCGATCCGCGAGCGATGGTCGGGAACGCCCGATACGACGGGGCTACCGATGAATGGGTGCTGAATGGCGAGAAGATCTATTGTTCGGGCTTCGGGGAAGCAGCGGGCGCAGTCGTCCTGCTGAAGGGGCCGCCAGACGAGCGCGGTATCCGTCCGTTCTGTGCATTCGTCGTCGAGAAGGGGATGGCGGGGCTGCAACCGCTGGGGCAAGTCGACAAGATGGGCATGCGCGCGTGGGACACGGCGGATTTCGTGCTGCAGGATTGTCGCGTGCCGTCAACGAACAAACTGGACGCCGACTTCAAGCGCACGATGATGGTGTTCAACGGATCGCGCGCGATGGTGACCGCGTTCGGTCTCAAGACCGCGCGCAACATGCTGGATATGGTGAAGGAGAACCTTCGTCGAACGGACCAGGCACCCAACTATGCGCAAGGGTGCAATGCACGATCCGCCGTGCACAATCGCTTGATCGCGCTCGAAGCGCTGCATGACGCAACCGAGTTGTCGATCCTGCATGCCAAGTGGCGCGAGCAAGCGAGCGGTGTCACGGACGAGCGGACGATGATCGAGGCTTCCATGGTGAAAGCACTGGGTGGTTCGGCGACGCGCCGTATTACGCAGGAATGTATGGAACTCCTTGGACCGCTCGCGCTGACGGAAGATCATCTGGCGGAGAAGTGGTTTCGGGATGCTCGAATCTTCGACATTTTCGAAGGGGCGGGTGAAATCAACCGTCTGATCGTCGCGAGGTGGTTGCTCGGCTATTCCGGCAAGGAACTGAATTGAGCGCCGCGCACACAACTGAATAGTCGACTCGGTAAGCCGCAAGGTACGCGGTCTGCCGGGAAGAAGCAGTGGCAATGAGTGGTGTGCGTTGCTCGACCTGCTGATGGAAGTGGTCGAGCAAATTCGGTCAAGCATGGTGCGCCCGGGTTCGCCAGAATCCGTCCACGCCCCGTCCGACAGTGGAGCGGGAAGCTGTCCTCGCTGTCGGACGCGCGCGGGGTGTTTCTGCGCGTTGATCATCGGGCCAATCTGTGCGACCGGGGCGGTCGCGACGATCCTCTGTCGGAACTGGAAAAGGGCTTGACTGTCGGGCGCAGCCGGCACCGCGGCCCTGTTCGCTGGCGCGGGCGGCCTCCTCGGCTGCGTATTTTTGTAACGTTATCCGAAGCAATCGTTTGCGGTTGTTCTGCTGCCGAAAAAACAGACCCGCCCCGTGGCCGGTCAAGCCAGGCGAGCGAGTGGCTCCGTTTCCGCGCAACACACGCGATTCCTGCCTTCGCGTTTGGCACGATAAAGCGCCATGTCCGCCTGATGTGACAGCGCGTGCACGGTCGCGGGGCGGGCGCGATGACCGGTCGCGCAGCCGATGCTGACGGTGAAGGCCGGAACGGTTTCCGCAAACCCGTCGAGCCGGTTGCATTCGACTGCGCGTCGAATGGCCTCCGCGACCTGCGCGGCACCGCTTTCGTCCGTATCCGGCAGCACCGCGACGAACTCCTCGCCGCCGTAGCGCGCGGCGAGATCACCGCGACGCCGCGTGTGCGTGCGGATGCATTCGGCGAGAAAGCGCAGTGCCGTGTCGCCGTCTGCATGGCCGTGCCGGTCGTTGTATTGCTTGAAGTGGTCGGCGTCGATGAACAGAATCGACAGGCTGCCGTTGCTGCCCCGCTGCAGCCGTTCCCATTCGTCGGCCAGCGCGATGTCGAGCGCGCGGCGGTTGCACAGGCCCGTCAGCGGATCGGTCCGGGTGAGGTCCATGAGCCGCGTCTGCTTGCGCAGGTTGTCCCGGAGCGCAAACGCAAGCAGCCAGACCACCGCGCAGAACAGTGCGCTGATCACGGTTGCGGATATGCCGACCGTCCACGACAGGCGCGTAATGCCCGCCAGCACGTCGCGCTCGGCCGGCGCGACGACGGCGATCAGCGGCGTGCCCCGCACCTGCTGATACGTATACAGCCGCATGGTGCCGTCGATGCTCGACCGTGCGGGATAGAAGCCCGATTCACTGTTCACCATCCGGTTGAAGGTTTTCGAGTGACGCAGGTGGTTCATCTGGCTGTCGTTCAACGACGGATTTCTCGCGAGGATCGTGCCGTCCGCGCGCAGGATCGCGCTGACCCCGTTCGGCCCGACGTCGAGGCCGGACAGGAGCTGCTCGAAATAGGCGAGGTCGATGGCGACCACCGCGATGCCGTTGAACGTATGATCCGGCCGGTCGATGCGCCGCGACAGCGCGATGGATTCCTTGCCGCCGCGCGAGCGCGCGCGATAGGCCTCGGACACGTAGAGGCCGACGTCGTCAGCGTCGCGATGAACCTTGAAGTAGTCGCGATCGCTGAAATCCCAATGGTGGGTCGCGCTGCAGCATCCGTCGATCAACTGACCGAACTTGTCGGTCACGCCCATGCCGGTGACATATTGGGCTGCGGTGCGCTCGAACAGCAGGTCGTGCCGCAGCCCGGCGTCCATACGCTGCACCGGGGGCTTGCCGAGATCGGACGCGAGTGCGACCAGTGCGCTGTTCGACGTTTCGACGGTGCGTGCGATCTGGCTCACCAGCACGGCTGCGACGTTGCGCGACGTCTCATGTGCGTGTTCTATCACTTCGCTCCGGCCGGCCCACAGTGTCGCCGCGCTGATTCCGAGCGCGGCAAGCGACATCAGCGTGCCCAATGCCCCGACGACAAGATAGTTGCGTCCGGCCCAGTCGGCAATTTTCTCGATCGAAGTGAGTGCGGGCATGTTCGTGCTCGTATGGGAGGCCGGCGGGAATGGCTCTGGCGCGGTTCAAATCCAGGTTAACGGCACGGTTAACCGAAAATCGAGGCCGGCGTGGCCGCCAGTCGGCGCGTTCGATCGCGCAACGGGGCGCAAACGTGTGCGACCGGGCACGGGTGAGGGGGCAAGGCAGTCCGGGGCGGAACGATGTACGGCGACACGCACAGCTGCCCCGTCGATTGATAACGAATCGACATTAATCCTTCCAAAAATCGCACTTATCGTCTGCCCGGGATCGAGCGAACATGCCGGAAAACGACAATCGACCCGCCCCTTCCGCGTATTTCAGGATTTTCAGGAGACACCCCGATGCACCCCTCGTCCAGCCTTCCGACCGAACGTTCGAAGGCCGCTGCGGTTTTCCGCGTTACAGCCGGGAATTTTCTCGAGCAGTTCGACTTTTTCTTGTTCGGCTTCTATGCCACGCAGATCGCCAACGTCTTCTTTCCCGCACAAAGCGAGTTCGCGTCGTTGATGATGACCTTCGCCGTGTTCGGCGCCGGCTTCTTGATGCGTCCGCTGGGCGCAATCGTGCTGGGCGCGTACATCGACGACGTGGGCCGCCGCAAGGGCCTGATCGTCACGCTGTCCATCATGGCGAGCGGCACCATCCTGATCGCGTTCGTGCCGGGCTACGCGACGATCGGCTTGCTCGCACCCGCGCTCGTGCTGCTCGGGCGGCTGCTGCAGGGCTTCTCCGCCGGGGCCGAACTGGGCGGCGTGTCGGTCTATCTCGCCGAGCTGGCCACGCCCGGCCGCAAGGGCTTCTTCACGAGCTGGCAGTCGGCCAGCCAGCAGGTCGCGATCGTCGTCGCAGCGGGCCTCGGCTTTGCGATCAATCATTGGCTGAGCGCATCGGCCATCGCCGCATGGGGATGGCGCGTGCCGTTCTTCGTCGGCTGCATGATCGTGCCGTTCATCTTCATGCTGCGCCGCAACTTGGAGGAAACCCAGGAGTTCAAGGCGCGCCAGCATCGTCCGGGCATGAAGGAAGTGTTCGGTACGCTGGTTCAGAACTGGGGCGTCGTGGTTGCCGGCATGATGCTGGTCGCGATGACCACCACGAGCTTTTATCTGATCACGGTCTACGCGCCGACCTTCGGCAAGACGGTGCTGCACCTGAGCACCGCCGACAGCCTGCTCGTGACGCTCTGCGTCGGCGTGTCGAACTTCGTGTGGCTGCCGATTGGCGGCGCGCTGTCCGACCGGATCGGCCGCCGGCCGCTGCTGGTCGGCATGACGTTGCTCACCGTCGTGACCGCCTACCCGGCGCTGTCGTTGCTTGCTCACGCACCGTCGTTCGTCAACATGCTGCTCGTCCTCCTGTGGCTCTCGTTCATGTACGGGATCTACAACGGTGCGATGATCGTCGCGCTCACGGAAGTGATGCCGGTGCAGGTGCGTGTCGCGGGCTTCTCGCTCGCCTACAGCCTCGCGACGGCCGTGTTCGGGGGCTTCACGCCGGCCATTTCGACCGCGCTCATTCACATGACGGGCGACAAGGCCGCACCGGGCTACTGGATGAGCTTCGCCGCGGTGTGCGCGCTGCTTGCGACGTTCGCGCTCTATCGTCGCCGTGCCGCGACGCTGACGCCGGCGCATTGAAGCGGAATCCATCCGGAATGCTCCGTCACTCGAACGAACCAACACGAACTCGCACGACCACGACCATGAGAAATCTGCTCCTGAAGTTTTGCGCAACGGCGCTCGTTGCCACCACGGCCGTTGCTGCCGATGTGCAGGCCGCCGAACTGCACGTGATGAGCTCGGGGGGCTTCACCGCCGCCTACAAGCTGCTCGGCCCCCGGTTTGCGTCCACGACGGGTAACACGCTCGATACCTCGCTCGGCCCGTCGATGGGCAAGTCGCCGGAAGCGATTCCGAACCGGCTCGCGCGCGGCGAGCCTGCCGACGCCGTCATCATGGTCGGCTATGCGTTGGACGACCTGATCAAGCAGGGCAAGGTGATCCCGGGATCGCGGGTCGAGCTGGCCGACTCGCGCATCGGCGTGGTCGTGCGCGACGGCTCGGCAAAGCCCGATATAGGTTCCGCCGAAGGCCTCAAGCAGGCGCTGCTGCACGCGAAGTCGATCGCCTACTCGGACAGCGCGAGCGGCGTGTATATCGAACGCGAGCTGTTCAGGAAGCTCGGCATCGAGGAGCAGGTGAAGTCGAAGGCGAAGATGATTCCGCGGATCCCGGTGGCATCGGTCGTCGCGAACGGAGACTACGAAATCGGCTTCCAGCAGGTGAGCGAGTTGCTGCCGGTCAAGGGGGCGACCTTCGTCGGCAAGATCCCCGAGTCGCTGCAGTCGGTCACGCGCTTCGCGGCCGGCATCCCCGTCGGCGCGCAGCATCCGAAGGAAGCGAAGGCGCTGCTCGACTATCTTGCGTCGCCCGATGTGCAGGCGGACGTGAAATCGACCGGACTGGATTCCGTCCCCGCTCATTGAGCCGGATCGACGGGAAGGTGCGCGTCAGACCGCCTTCCCGTCACCGTCGGCATGGGCCACGGCACCGCCCACATCGGCCCCGTTCGGGGATACCGGCCCCTCTGCGGCGAGCGTCTGCGCAAGACGCGTACGATCGCATGCACCTTCCCACATCGAAACGAAGATCACCGCGCAGGCATTGCTGATCACGCTCGTCAGTGCGCGTGCCTCGGACATGAAGCGATCGATGCCGACCAGCAGTGCCACGCCGGCGACGGGCAGGTCGGGCATGACGACGAGCGTGGCGACCAGCGCCACCAGCCCGCTACCGGAAACACCGGCCGCACCCTTTGACGTGAGCAGCATGATGGCGAGCATCATCGCGATTTGCGACGCGGAAAGGGGCACGTCGCACGCCTGCGCGATGAACAACGCTGCGAGCGTCAGATAGATCGCGGTACCGTCCAGATTGAAGGAATAGCCCGCCGGCAGCACGAGCCCCACGACGCCTTTGTCGCAACCGAGCGACTCCAGCTTGACGATCAGGCGTGGCAGAACGGGCTCCGACGAGGACGTCGCGAGGACGATGAGCAACTCTTCGCGCAGGTAGCGCAAGAGTCGCCACAGCGTGAAGCCGTGCAGCCGTGCGAGCGGGGCGAGCACCAGCACGACGAACAGTGCGCAGGCTACATAGAAGGACACCATCAGCTTCGCAAGCGAGCCGATCGAGCCGATCCCGAATCGGCCCACCGTGAAGGCCATCGCGCCGAATGCGCCGATCGGCGCGAGCCGCATGATCATCGCGAGTACGCGAAAGACGACCTGGGCGATACCGTCGATCAGTGCAAGAACGGGCCGTCCGGCCCGCGGGTGTGCGTTCAGCGAGAAGCCGAACAGCAGCGACAGAAGCAGCACCGGCAACACCTCGCCTTTCTCGAACGCGCCGAGCATCGTATCGGGGATCACGCTCAGCCCGAACGCGACGAGCCCGGGTGGCTGCGCATCCTTCACGTACGGCGCGAGGATGCGCGAATCGAGATGGTGGACGTCGATGTGCATGCCGACACCCGGTCGCAGCACGAACGCGGTGACGAGCCCGATTGCGAGCGCGATGGCGGTCAGCAGATAGAAGAGCGCCAGGGCCCGAACGATCGTGCGACCGATTGCCTGCCCATTCGCCAGTGAGGTGATGCCCGAGACGATCGTGCAAAAGACGATCGGCGCGATGGTCATCCGTACGAGGCCGACGAACGCGTCGCTAAGGGGCTTGAGCATCGCGCCTGCTTCCGGCCAGACGTGACCGACGGTCACGCCGAGCATCATCGCGAGCAGAACCTGTACATAAAGCGATCCAAGCAGCCTGGCCAACCTCACTGTACGGTCTTCCTTCGTGTCTCTGCTGTCGTTGTCACACCGATGCACTGCTGCTTGCGATACCGGCGCGCTTTGCTTCGATGATCATCTGATGAAACGCTTCGGCGGCCGGTGTGAGCGGTCGTCCACGTCGTTTCACGATTCCCACGCGTCGTTTGACGACCGGTTCGACGAGCGGCACGCTCGTGAGAATAGGGTGGTCGTGCCCGGGCATCGCCATCGAGGGCACCGCGGCGACGCCGAGCCCCGCTTCGATCAATCCGAGCAGGGTCGTCACGTGGCGCGCTTCGCACACGCTCGGCCCACGTGGTGCCACGGCGGCAAGTGCCTGGTCGAGCAACAGACGGTTACCGGAAGTCTTGTCAACCGATACGTAATCGTGCTCGTAAAGTTCGTTCCAGGTCACGCGCTTCTTGCGCGCGAGCGGATGGTCGCGGCGGCAGGCGGCAACGAACCGCTCCTGGAGCAGCACCTTGAACTCGATGTCGGCTTCCTGGCTGCCGATGAAGCTCACGCCGAAATCGGCCTCGCCGCTGATGACGGCGCCCAGCACCTCGTTTGCGCCCGCATCCAGCAGCTTGACCCTGATGCGTGGAAAGCGGTGATGATAGCGCGCGATGATGGTGGGCAGAAAGTAGTAAGCCACTGACGGAACGCACGCAATGGTCACATGGCCCAGGCGGCTTGATGACACGTCGCGAATGCCGAGCAGGGCGACGTCGAGATCGTCGAGCAGTTGTTCGGCACTCTGGGCGAACACGCGACCGACGGTGGTGAGGGTGACGCTACGCGTCGTGCGCTCGAAGAGCCGCACGCCGAGCGCTTCCTCGAGCTTGTCGATTCGGCGACTCAAGGCAGGCTGGGAAAGGCTGACCGTCTCTGCGCCTTTTCGGAAACTTCCCGTTTCCACGACCGCGCGAAACGCCTGCAAGTCGGTTAAATCGAAGTTGATTGCCACGGGTCAGTCTCCGCATCTCAGATGCGGAGCATTTTGCATGATTCTGCCGCGACTTTACCGCCGTGATGAAGCAAGACCGTGCAACGCATGATTCATGCGATGAACTGCGGAGCGACGGCGGCGGAACGAAGCAGAAGGGGGGGCGTGGTGCCCGCGGCGACGCGCGGGGGCACCGGATCGCATCCCACGGATTCGCCTGCGCGGAAAGCGCCAGGCAACGGGCGGCCGTGCCCGTCGTAACCAAGAACGCCTGCACTTCGCGGTCGACGGTCGCGGAGCGTGCAACGTCGGCCTGTTTGTAGCCGATCTGCGCGACCGGAACCCGCTGGCATCGGTGCGACATCTGGCCGAGGCGGGCGCTTGGGGATGATGGATGACGATGTGAACGGATCGGCCGCTCGTTTCCACCGTTGCACCGACTCGCCGTGCTGCGGGATGATATTCCGCAACATGGCACCCTTTTTTCGTCGTGCCCGTGCGATGGCGCATAGGTGCTTCCATCTAGGGTCGTAAGTAGCCGAGCGAATTTACCGGCCCTGTCCGGCCTCCTACGCTACGCATAACCCAAACAAACAGGAGGCATGCGACGTGAGAAAGATCGGAATCGTAGGAGGCGGGCAGGCCGGGTTTCATCTGGCATTCGGTTTGCTGGACCGCGGGCATGAGGTCACGGTGTATACGGATCGCACGCCGGATCAGCTGCTGGCGGGCAGGATCCCGAGCACCGCGTTTCTGTTCAACGAAACGCTGGACTGGGAACGCCGGCTCGGCCTGAATTTCTGGGAAGACGTCGCACCCGCCGGCGAAGGAATGCTCGTCGATTTCCGCGAGCCGTCGGGCGCGAGCGTGATGACGGTCAAGGGGCGGCTGCACGACCGGTCGGGTCAGGCGATCGACCAGCGGACGAAGTTTGCGCGCTTGACTGAGGAATTCGAACGACGCGGCGGCACGCTCGTGTTTCGCGCGGTCGACATCGACGAGCTGGACGAGATCGCCGGCGCCAATGATCTGACGTTCATCGCGTCCGGCAAGGGGGCGATCAACGCGCTGTTCGCGCGCGATGCCGCGCGAAGCGTGCACGACAAGCCGCCGCGCAATCTCGCGGCGATGCTGCTCAAGGGGCCGCAGATCGTCGGGGATCGTCCGTGGCCGAAAGCAGACTTCCGGCCGCTGCGGTTCAACTTCGTGTTCGGTGTCGGCGAGTTCTTTTCGCTGCCGTTCTACTCGCATGGCGTGGGCGAATGCCGGAGCTTTCTGTTCGAAGCGCGTCCGGGCGGAGACATGGATCGCTTCCAGGACGCGACGGACGGCAATGAACTGCTCGAGATTGCGCGCGGCGTGATGCGCGACTTCGCACCGGAAGATGCAAGCCTGCTCGACGATGCGCACTTGACCGATCCGAATGCGTGGCTCAAGGGCGCCTTTACGCCGACCGTGCGCCATCCGGTCGGCTGCCTCGCTTCCGGCCGTATCGTGATGGGCGTCGGCGACACGGTTTGCCTGAACGATCCGATTGCCGGGCAGGGCGCGAACAACGCGTCGCGCATGGTGGACCATCTGCTGCGGGCGATCGACGTGCACGGTCGCGAGCCGTTCGACGCCGGGTGGATGCAGCGGACCTTCGACGCGTTCTGGGACACGTCGGCCAGGTATACGACGGCGTTCACGAACGCGCTGCTCGAACCGCCGAGCGATGCGATCCTGCACGTGTTGCGCGCGGCGTCGGGGCAGCGTGCGGTGGCGGACGACTTCGTGCGCTGCTTTCAGCGTCCACGCGAGTTCTGGCCGTGGATCGCCGATTTGTCGGAGGCACAGCGCTTCGTCGCGGAGCGGGTGGCGCGCGATGCGGCATGACCACGACATCGTCGCGCACGCGTGGCGCCATCATCACGAGATTCCGCAGGCACCGGGCGACTTCCGGCGCGCACTCGGCTGCTTCGCGACGGGCGTGACCGTCGTCACGACGGTCGATGACGAGGGCCGCCGGATCGGCCTGACGGCGAATTCGTTTTCGTCGGTATCGATCGATCCGCCGCTGATCCTGTGGAGCCTGGCGCGCCGCTCGCCGAACCTGCGCGCGTTCGAGCGTTGCCGCTTCTTTGCGGTCAACGTGCTGGCCGGCTCGCAGCAGGATATCTGCACGCGCTTTGCCAAGCCGATCGACGACCGGTTTTCCGGCGTCGATACCGTCGACGGGCAGGGCGGTGTGCCGCTGATCGCGGGCGCGGTCGCCCAGTTCGAATGCGAGAACGAGATCGTGCACGCGGGCGGCGATCACGCGATCTTCGTCGGCCGGGTCAACCGCTTCCGCTGGCACGAGCAGGCGCCGCTGGTCTTCTGCATGGGTGCGTTGCGCGAGCTGGACACGAACCGACAGGAAAGCTGACATGAATCCATCGACAAGCTGGGGCATCGAAGGCAAGACCGCGATCGTCACGGGCGGCGCGACGCTGATCGGCGCGGCGGTTGCCCGCGCGCTGTGCGACGGCGGCGCGCAGGTCGCGGTGGCCGACATCGACGTCACGCGCGGCCGTGCGCTGGCCGATTCGCTCGGCGCACGCGCGATGTTCGTCGAGACCGACCTTGCCGACGATGCGGCCATTCGCGATTGCGTGCAGGCCGCGCATGAGCGGTTCGGCCGCATCGACATGCTGGTCAACGTCGCGTGCGCGTATGTCGACGACGCGCTGTCGTCGACGCGCGCGCAATGGCATGCGGCGTTCGACGTCAACGTGATAGGCGCCTGCCTGTTGTTGCAGGCCGCCTATCCGTTCCTGTGCGAGGCCGGCGGCGGCGCGGTCGTGAATTTCGGCTCGACGAGCGCGTCCGCGGCGCAGGCGGGCCGCTGGCTGTATCCGGCCAGCAAGGCGGCGATCCTGCAACTGACGCGCAGCCAGGCGCTGGATCTGGCGCGCGACAATATCCGCGTCAATGCGGTGTCGCCGGGTTGGACGTGGTCGGGCGTGCTGGACGCGATATCGGGCGGCGACAAGCGCCGGACCAATGCCGTCGCGCAGAAATTCCACATGCTCGGCCGCATCGGCGAACCGGAGGAAGTCGCCAACGCGGTATTGTTCCTCGTCTCCGACAAGGCGTCGTTCATCACCGGCGCGAATCTGGCCGTCGACGGCGGCTATTCGGCGATGGGCCCCGAGCAGGGCCTGTCGCCGATCGGTGAACTGACGGCACCGGCCGCCTGAACGGCACGGGCGTGGGGGGGGGGGTGGCCGACCGACGCCCTTTCTCATTCTCCCGAGCTCAATTGCCCGATTTGCCGGCTGCGGCCCGTGCTTCGGCGCGATATTTCAGCACGATGATCGTGACGGCCAGCAGCAGTACAACCGCGTTGTTCAGCGCGACCGGCAACGCGCCGATCGCGATGCCGTAGTACAGCCACAGGCTCACGCCGGCGATGAAGCACGCGTACATCGTGTAGGAAATATCGCGTGCGGAGCCTGAGCGCCGGATCTTGACGACTTGAGGAACGAACGAAATGGTCGTCAGTATTCCGGCGACCAGGCCGACGGTATCGGTCATGTTCATGGTGCGTGACCTGTTACGTGGAGTGGGTGGATCAGAAGAATCGGTCGAAGTGCACTTGCGACGCCGGCACGCCGTGACGGGCAAGCAGCACGTCCAGCATCGCCTGGATCATCGGCGGTGGGCCGGCCATGTAGTACTCGTGGTCGGCCAGGTTCGCGCCGAGGACGTCCTCGACGTATTCGTGCACGAAGCCGGTACGGCCCGACCAGTCGCCGGCGCCGCCGGGCGACGATACCGCCGGGTGGAACACGAGCTGTTCGCCGTAACCGGGCAGCGTGCGCAGTTGCGCGTCGCCGCACACGTCGCGCGGCGTACGCGCGCCATAAAAGAAATGCAGGCGGCGCTTGCCCAGCATGCCGGCGTGAGCCATGCCGCGTGCGATCGACAGCATCGGTGCGAGCCCCGACCCACCCGCGATGCAGACCACGTCGCGAGCCGGTTCGGGGCGCAAGAACGCCATCCCGTACGGGCCGTCGAGCATCACGCGGTCGCCCGGTTTTACGCGCTCAAACAGCGCGGTCGAACCGGCGCCGCGTTCGACGCGGCGTACCTGAAAATGCCAGTCGCCGTCGTCGTTCGGCAGGTTCGCCATCGAATACGCGCGGGTGCCGGCGATTCCGGGCAAGTGCAGCACCGCGAATTGCCCCGGACGAAAGGCCGCGGGCGCATCGGTGCGGAAGCGGAACTCGCGGATATCGTGCGTGACGCCGTCCGTCGCGATCAAGGTGGCGACCTGCTTGCGCGGCGGTTGCTCGGGGCGGCATGCGTCGTCGAGCCGGATCTTGATGCGGCAGTCGCTCGTCGGGCGACACTGGCAGGCGAGGTGCCGGCCCTTCGCGCGATCGCGCGCCGACAGCCCGGGCGCATCGTCCCACAGCACGTCGACGCTGCCGTCGAGCAGTTCGAACTTGCAGGTGCCGCATGCGCCCGCGGTGCATTCGTACGGCATGCCCAGGCCGGCCCGCAAGCCGGCGCCGAGCAGGGTGTCGTCGCGATCGCACGCAAAGCGGTGCACCGATCCGTCGAGAAGGATTTCCTGCATATCGTCGTCCTCCGTCAATCGGCGATGCGAATGCCGATCGCGTCGTCTTCGACGACGACCGCATACGTCTTCAGATCGACGATGCAGGGCGCACCGACGGCCTTGCCGGTGCGAATGTCGAAGGCCCCCTGATGGAACGGACACTCGACGACGTCGCCATCGATTTCGCCGTCGCACAGCGATGCTTCGCCGTGCGTGCAGGTGTCGTCGGTGACATGAAACCGGCCGTCGAGGTTGAAGACCGCGACCGGCGCGCGGCCGTCGAGTGCGACGCGCTTCGCGCATCCGTGCGGCACGTCCGACGTGCGGCAAAGAAAATGGATCGTATGTTCGGCTACCGTCATGATCGTGTTCCCTGGTTGTCGACGTCCATGAACCGGCGTGCGATATCGCGCCGGTTCCGCTGCCTGCGGGACGTCATGGCTTCAGGGTAGTGACGGCTGCCTGACGGGTAAATTGGATCGACTGCTTAGCGAATACAGGTTTTCGCTTATCGTCGCCGCGTTCAGGCCGCACCGGCCGAGCGCGGCAGCATCACGTGGAAACGCGTGCCGGGCGCGGCTTCCGCGCTCGTGACCCACAGGTGCCCGCCGTGCGTATCGACGATCGAGTGGCACAGCGACAGTCCGAGCCCGAGGCCCGTGTGCTTGGTCGAGAAGAACGACGCGAAGATGCGGTCCGGGCTCACGCGCGGCAGGCCGGGGCCGGTATCGGACACGGTGATCTGCACATTGCCGTTGGTGCGCCTCGCGACCGCGATGCACAGTTCGCGGCGCGCGAGCGACGTGCCCGACATCGCCTCGATCCCGTTGACGGCCAGATTGATCACGACCTGCTGGATCAGCACGTCGTCGCACTCGATTTCGCATGGCGCGTCGTCGAGTTCGTACGTGACCGCCACATCGCTTTGCCGCGCGCGCAGCGCGATCAGGTCGGCGATGTCCCGTACCAGCGTGCGCACGTCGATCAACTGGCGCTGGTAGGTCCGGTTGCACGTGAATTCGCGCACCTTGTTGATGATGCGGCCGGCGCGCTCGGCTTCGTGCTGCGCGAGCTCGAGCGCGTGCAGCAGATCGTCGGCCGAAAAATTGCCGGACTGGATGCGCCGCCGGCACCCCGCCACGAAGTTGACGATCGCGAAGAACGGCTGGTTCAGCTCGTGCGCGAGCGCGGTGGCCATCTCGCCGGTCGTCGAGATGCGCGAGATCCGGCTGAGTTCGAGCGCGCGGGCGCGGGCCGTTTCCTCGGCCCTGACGCGTTCGGTGACGTCGCGGAAATTGACCAGGATCCCGTTGACGGCCGGATCGTCGAGCAGGTTCCGGCAGCGCGCTTCGTGGATGCGCCACGTGCCGTTGCGGTGCTGGATCCGGTAGCCGAGGTTGGCGCTCGCGTCCGGCGCCAGCGCGCGCAGCGTGTCGCGCACCGCGTCGACGTTGTCCGGTGCGATGAAGGCATAGACGGAGCGGCCCACCGGCATTCGCGCGGAAACACCGAGCAGCGAATGGATCGATGGCCCGAGGAAGCGGATGATGCCGTTGGCGGAAAGGATCGCAATGCCGTCCGACGAGCGCTCGATCAGCTTGCGGTAGTACCGCTCGCGTTCCTTGAGCGCGGCATGCGCTTCCTTGCGCTCGGTGATGTCGCGCGCCATCGCGATCACACGGTCGACCCCGTTCAGCGTGATGCGCTTCAGGCTCACTTCGACAGGCGTTTCGCGGCCCTGCGCATTGCAGATCACCCATTCGAAGATCACGGTGTCGCCGGAATCGCGCGCCTCCCACACGCGCCTCAGGCCGCCTTCGGTGTCGTACGGAGAGTGGTTCCGGGTCAGCTCGCCGATCGACATCCCGCGCAATTCGTCGATCGTGTGCCCGTACATCTCGCATGCCTTGCGATTGGCCTCGAGGATTTCCCCGCTGTCCATGTCGTGGATCACCATGATGTCGTTCGCGTAGACGAAGACCTCCTGGTAGTTGGTCCGGCTCAATTGACTGACGGAATGCATGACAGGGGCGCCCAGGGGTAATCCGGCTGTCAGCATAGCACCGCGAAAGCGCACAACTCGTGGGCCGGCCGGCCGTTAAGTGTTATCACCTAATGCGCTAATTGACCGACCGGATAACGGCCGGCAGGCGATTTCCTTACGCTTGAGTGCACTGATCAACATGAAGCGGAAGACGTGGCGCGAGGCCCCGTTCCGCATTCGAGCGAGGAGACATCCATGAGCCATCCACCGTCGGCAGAACCGCGGGACGTCGTCGAGGTCGGCGCGTATACGCGCGGCGTCATCGGGCCGCGCCTGACCATGCTCGGTCCGGTCAGGAACGGCGGGCGCATCGTGACGGGTACGCCGCCCGGTTGCTGGGGGCCGATGATTACGCCGATTTTCCAGGGCGGGCACGAGGTCACGCAGCCTGTCGCCGTCGACGGCGCCGAAATCGGCGATGCCGTGGCGCTGAAGATCCTGCGTTGCGACGTGACGTCGCTCGCGACGTCGTCGGGCGTGATGGAGTTCGTCGAGGGCCGCTATGTCGGCGACCCGTTCGTCGCGAAGCGATGCACGACCTGCGGTACCGAAAGCCCGCCGAGTCACGTCGAGGGCACCGGCGACGACGCGATCCATTGCAGCGTCTGCGGCGCCGAGGTCAATGCGTTCCGCTTCAGCCACGGCTACGTGATCGTGCTCGACCACGAGCACCACGTGTCGCTGACCGTCGACAAGGACGCCGCGCAGCGTATCGCCGGGATGCCGGGAAAGATGGCGCGGCTGCCGGCCTCGTCCGAACAGCATTCGATCCTTTCGCTTGCCCGCGCCGACATGAGCGGGCTGGCGGCGCACATGCAGCCGTTTCTCGGCAACATCGGCACGATCCCGTCGGTCGACATGCCGGACTCGCACAACGCGGGCGATTTCGGCGCGTTCCTGATCGATGCGCCGCATGCGTTCGGCATGTCGCGCGAAACGCTCGATGCGAACAAGACCGACGGCCACATGGACACCAACAGCGTGCGCGAGGGCGCGATCCTGATCTGCCCCGTCAAGGTGCCGGGGGCCGGCGTGTACATGGGCGACATGCATGCGCAGCAAGGCAATGGCGAGATCGCCGGCCACGCGACCGACGTCGCGGGCGAGGTCGAGCTGCAGGTCGAGGTGATCAAGGGGCTGACGCTGGACGGTCCGATCCTGCTGCAGCGACCGGATGATCTGCCGCCGATGGCGCGGCCGATGAACGCGGCGCAGCGCGCACGGGTTGCGGCGCTCGCGGCCCGCTACGGGCAGCGCGAGATCGAGGAGAACGCGCCGATCACCTTCATCGGATCGGGAGCCACGCTCAACGACGCGACGAAGAACGGTTTGCAGCGCGCGACGAACGTCACGGGGCTGGCATACGACGAGATCCTCAACCGCGCGACGATCGCCGGTTCGATCGAGATCAGCCGCTTGCCGGGCGTCGTGCGGGTCACGTTCCTGTGCCCGATGCCGGTACTCGAACGCCTCGGCATCGCGCACCTGGCGCGCGCGCAATACGGACTCGACGACGGCGCGCACGACCGGACCTGAACCGCGTGACGGTCGACACGATCGAGCAAGGCAAATCAATTCATTGAGAGGAGCAGCGATGGACACCACCACCAATACCCTGAGATGGGCGGCCAAGTATCCGGAACTCGGCACGGAGCCGATTCCGGTCGAGCCCTGCATATCGCCGGCGTTCTACGAACGCGAAAAGGCGCGCGTGTTTTCGAAGACCTGGCTGAAGGTCGGGCGCATCGAGGAAATTCCGAAGGTCGGCGACTACAAGGTCAAGAAGATCCATTTCGCGAAGACGTCGGTGATCCTGATGCACGGCAAGGACGGCACGATCCGCGGCTTTCACAACACCTGCTCGCACCGCGGCAACAAGGTCGTCGTCGAGCATGGCGAGGAAACCTTCGGCCGCAACAAGGCGGCAGTCGTCACGTGCCGGTTCCACGGCTGGGTCTACGACGGCCAGGGCCAGCTCGTTCAGGTGCCGGAGGAGGAGCGCTTTCCGCCGTGTTTCGACAAGGCGTCGAGCGGGCTGACGCCGGTCCATACGGAGGTGTGGGAGGGCTTCATCTTCATCAACCTGGCCGCGCAGCCGGAGCGCTCGCTGCACGCGTATCTCGGCGGCCTCGGACAGCATCTCGCGGGCTACCCGTTTCATGAGATGAGCCAGTGCTTCAGCTACAACACGGTGCTCGACTGCAACTGGAAGATCGCGCTCGACGCGTTCTCCGAGGCGTATCACGTGTCGACCATCCATGCCGGTTCGTTTCCGAACGTGTTCTCGAGCGGGCTGACCGACGTCGCGCTGTTCGACGAGCATCGCACGACCGGCATTTGCCTGACGCTCAATGCCACGCCGACGCCGGTCGCCGGCATCGCGAACGGCATCACGGGCGCGTCGCTGGTCGCGCAACGCGGCTCGTCGATGCTGCCGCCGGGCGTGAACCCCGACCGCCGGGGCGACTTCTCGTTCGAACTGAGCGTCGTGTTCCCGAACATCCTGATCCACATCTCGGAGGGGATCTGGTTCACCCATCAGTTCTGGCCGCTGTCGCACGACAAGACGCTGTGGGAGGGCAAGTACTACGTGAAGCCGCCGAAGACCAACAGCGAACGCTGGGCTGTCGAGTTCGCCCAGGTGCTGCAGCGCAACGCATGGCTCGAGGATACGGCGACGATGGAGGATACGCATGCCGCGCTTGCGTCCGGCGCCAAGCAGCACATGTTCCTTCAGGACGAGGAAATCCTGCTGCGACATGGGTACAAGGTCCTCGAACAGTACATGGAACAATGACGGAGACGCACGCAATGGACAATCTGCTTCCGAAGGAATTCGACATGCTCGAGCCGCTCGTCGCGGCGTGGGCTCTCCCGACCCAGAACGAACGGCAGCAGCGCCGCATCGGCTCGTCGAGCGGCGAACTGCGCTACTTCTACGACAACATGCTGCCGCGGCTGCCGTCGATCCTGACGTACCTCGACCGCTATCCGATCGGTGAATTGCCGGCGGACGCCGCACGGCTGCTGTCGCTGGCGCTGTCGCTCGCCGAAGTCGCGCCGCACATCGAACTGTATCGCGGCGATCCGAAGGTACCGTACAGCTTCGACGAAGCACGCTTCGTCGCCGAGCACGGCGACGCACGGCACTGAACTGCCGAAGCATGTCCGGCGCATGCCCGATGTCCGGCTGGATATCGGGCGCATTCCTGCAAGGAGACCGGCCGATGGCCGCATCGACACTCGCCCGGCGCATTGCGCGCCTCGAGGCAATCGCCGACGTCGGCCAGCTCGTCGGCCGCTACGCGTATGGGGCCGATCGACGCAACGATCCCGCGTTGATGGCGCCGCTCTTCAGTCGCGACGCGGTGTGGGAAGCGAGGGGTTTCGGGCGTCATGAAGGCCGCGACGTCATTGCGGAGCAACTCGCGCGCATCGGCAGCGAGCAGATCGTCTGGAGCCTGCACTACATGGCCGTGCCGGTGATCGAGATCGACGAGACGTTGCTGAGCGGGCGATGCCGATGGCATTTGTGGGAGCTGGCGCAGATCCGACCGGGCCACGACGATGCCGAGCCGCCGGCCGCCCACTGGATCGGCGGCGCGTATGACAGCCGCGTTGCGATCGACGAAGGGCAGTGGCGTTTCCGGAGCGTGTTGCTCGATCTTCGGCTCATTCATCGACACGACGCGGCGTGGTTGCCTCGTCCGTCTTCCTGACCCGATCGGCGAACCCGCGAAGACAGGGCGCTTCATCCGGCCGCGTGCGAACGCGGCCTTTTTTTCGTGCGCCGCCGCACCGCTCGTGTGCCGTATCGAATCAGAAGACAAATAAGTATTCCCATCTAGTTTCTTACGTGCGCGACCGAATGTCGGCAGCAATTTCGGCTTCTTAACTTGGAGTCGCTGCGAATTCGCAGGATTCGCGAGCGGAACGGCCGGTGCGTCGATGCATCGCGCCGGCCGTTTCCGGCAAGCGTCTGCAGGCATGAATCGAACGACTGAAACCCCGGGAGACACTCAGTGAAGAAAACCAGATGGATGGCGATTGCCGTCATGGGCGTGCCGCTGGCGGCCGCCGCGCAAAACAGCGTCACGTTGTACGGCGTGCTGGATGCCGGCGTGACCTTCATCAGCAATCAGGGCGGGAACCGCAACACGGTGATGTCGACCGGGATGCAGGTGCCCAATCTGTTCGGCCTGCAAGGCAGCGAGGATCTGGGCGGCGGGCTCAAGGCGATCTTCAAGCTGGAAGGCCAGTTCGGCCTGGAGAACGGCCAGTCGATCGGCGGCGGCACGTTCGGCCGGCAGACGTATGTCGGCCTGGCAAGCCCGTGGGGCACGCTGACGTTCGGCAACCAGTACGAGTTCATGTTCGAGTCGCTGTCCGCAAAGCGCCTCGGTCAGTCGCTCGGCTACGTCAGCCTGTACAACCTGCAGCAGGGACCGTTCCAGGGGCTCGGCACGCCGTACGGCGGCCTCGATTTCAACCGCGTCGCCGGTGCGTTCCGGGTCGCCAATGCGGTGAAGTACGTGACGCCGGACTACCGCGGGCTCGATGCCGGCGTGATGTACGGCTTCGGCGGCGTCGCGGGCTCGTTCGGGACCGACAGCACGATCAGCGCGGGCATCAACTATGCGAACGGGCCGCTCGGGCTCAATGCGGCCTACACCTATGCGAAGGATCCGTCGATCAACAACGGACGCGACGGCATCCGCAACTGGGGGCTCGGCGGCCGGTACACGATCGGCAAGCTGCAGCTCGACGCGATGTATACCAACACGCGCAACACGTTCAGCAACGCGCACGTCGACGTCTATCAGGCCGGCATCGACTACATGTTTTCGCCGTTCACGATCGTGCATGGCGACTACCAGTACATGAAGGGCAATGCGCAGCTCGGCAATAACAAGGCGCATCAGTTCGGCGTGACGCTCGACTACTGGCTGTCGAAGCGTACGGATATCTACACGAATCTCGTGTACCAGCGCGCGAGCGGCAATGCCGACGCGAACGCATGGATCTCCGGGTTGTCGGCGCCCGCCGCCGGCGGCAACCAGACGGCCGTGCGCATCGGCATGCGCCACCTTTTCTGAGGCCGGAGGACGTCACCATGCATAGCGAATCCAATCTCACTTCGCGTACCGACGATCATGCGCTGGAGGCCGTGCCGGACAACGAGCGCCAGAACTGGCTGCAGTTGTCGTGGAGTACCGCGGGCATCGTCACCACGCTGATCCAGTTGTTCGTCGGTGCGCTCGTCACGTTCGTCGCGGGCATCCGGATCGGCCTGCTCGCCGGCGTATTCGTCGCCGTCGCCGGTGCGTTGCTTGGCTGGGGCGCCGGCCATATCGCCTACCGCACCGGGCTGTCGAGTACGGTGCTGTCGCGCCGGCACGGCCTCGGGTCGCGCGGCTCGGCGCTGCTCGCGCTCGTGTTCGGCTTCATGATCACCGGCTTCATCGCCCTCGAGAACGCGCTGCTCTACAAGGGCTTCCTGTTCTATCTCGACCGGCCCGATACGCTCGACATGCGCATGCTCGTGTACGGCATCCTGTCGGTCGCGTGGATCCTGCTGACGGCCTTCGGCTTCAGGCTGGTTGCGCGCGTGTCGTCGCTGGCGCTGCTCGCGTTCCTCGCCGTGCTGGCCTACATGATGGTCGAAGTCATCGCCGCGTCCGGACAATCGTGGGCGTCGGTCACGCAGTTCGGCGCGCAGATGCCGGTCGCCGTGCTTCACGCGCTCGGCGCGGATACCGACGTCGGCAAGTTCAGTTTCTGCGTGAACGTGATGATCGGATCGGCCGGCGCGCTGGCGCTGATCGACGCCGATCTCGGGCGCTATGCGAAATCGTCGCGGGACATCGCGATTGCGGCGGTGATCGGCAACGTCTTCATGGATGTCGTGATGGTCGCCGTCGGCGGGATCGTGATGTATGCGGGCATGGACCAGATCGTGGCCCATCACATGAAGGCGGGCGGGATGACCGAGGCGGCCGCGCGAACGCTTGCGCTGCAAAGTCCGGACAGCGTCGCCGTCGCGTTCATCGTGTTCGGCGGCCTGTTCGGCACGTTGCTGATGGTGTTTGCACAGTCGAAGGCACAGGTGCTCAATACGTACAGCGCGTCGCTTTCACTGACCAATCTCGCGGACGCGTTGTTCAACTGGCGGCCCGGCCGCTTCACGTTCGTCGTGCTGGCCAACGTGCTGGCCTGCCTGATGCTGGTCGGTTCGATCCTCGCGTGGTTCAACGCGTTCATCACCGTGCTCGGCGTACTGACGACCGGGTTCGCCGGAATCATCATCGCCGACTATCTGCTCGTCGGCCGCATGCCGGGCTGCTCCGCACCGGCGGACGAGGAGATCAACTGGGCCGGTGTCGTGACGGTGGCGGCGGGTTTCGTGCTGGCGCACTACGTGCTGGAACGCGTCGTGCCGATCGAGTTCTTTACGTCGCTGATCACGTCGTTCGTGCTGTATCCGGTGCTGCGCGTCGGCATGCTGAAGCGCATGAACCCGGCACGCGGGCAGGTCGAGGGCTGACCTGCGCGGCATCCGGCCGGCCCGTCCCGCGGCACGGACGGCGGCCGGCTCGGCCGCGGTTCATTCTTCGTGCTGCGGGGTGCCGCGCATCCCGAGCCGCACGAGCTCGGCGAGCGACGTGGCACCGAGCTTCTCGCGGATGTGCGCGCGATGCACTTCCACGGTCTTGTAGCTGATGTTCAGTTCGGCCGCGATCACCTTCGATGCCTTGCCCTCGATCAGCAGGTCGAACACCTCGCGTTCGCGTGCCGACAGCTGCTTGAGCAGGCCCTGCGTCTGGCTGTCCGCCTGGGCCTGCCGGTATTCGCGCAGGCCGACCTTCAGCGCGTCGGCGACCTTGTCGATCAGGTCCTGGTCGTTGTAGGGTTTCTCGAGAAAATCATAGGCGCCGCCCTTCATCGCGCGAACGGTCATCGGAATGTCGCCATGCGCGGTCAGGAAGATGATCGGAAGCCGGAATCCGGCGGCGCGCATGCTTTCCTGCAATTCGAATCCACCCATGTACGGCATTCGAATGTCGAGCAGCAGGCAGCCGGGAATCTCCGGATCGGCGCCGGACAGAAATTCGCGCCCGTTCGAGAACACATCCACCTGGTGTCCGACCGATTCGAGCAGCCAGCGCAGCGACACGCGTACCGCTTCGTCGTCGTCCACGACGTAGATCCTGGGCGTGCGGTCGTGATGGGGGGGACTCGATCGACGGCTGTCCATGTGCGTTTCCTGTTTCGTTGCTGCTTGTCGGCAAGGTCGTTCGGGTCGTTCGAGATCCGGATTCGGGATTGAAATCGCATTCGAACCTGTCGCAGTCTGCTGGGCGCAGCTGGATTCCGGTGCGGAAATCGTGGAAATTCTATCGTTTCAATATTGGCCGGGACAGCCGGGAAAGTCCTCACCGGTAGTTGATCTCCAGGCAGTGAGGCGTGCTTTTCGCGTCGGATGCGGGACGATCCTGCGTCGGGTGGTCGGCCGTGATAGTCAGGACGGCGCAATGACGTGCGTCACGGCCGGTTCACGGTCATGGAGGGTATTCCATTGTCGTTTCGAGACAGGCGGCAGAAATGGCGAGCCGCCCGTCCATCAGCGAACCGCCACGCGGCGTGCGACGACAGCGGCCAGCAGGGGCGCGGCAGCGAATGTGGCGAACAACCACACGGCCGCCTGCTGCGCACCGGCGAGCCCGCCGGGCGTCGAGAAACCGGCGAGACTGGGCGAGCGGGCAAGGTGGCTTCGAACGAGATCCCGAGCGGCCAGCTGACCGGCACGTGCTCCGTGCTCACGTTGCGCAACGCGCAACCGCAGCCGTATGAGCGGGCGGGCACGTGCCGGTGGCGCGCAGCGCAATCCAACGGCGGCGGCCCCGGATGCACGCACGCACCCGGGGCCAAACAACATCGCGATCAGAACTTGTGACGCAGGCCCAGCGCGACGATCTCCTGCGACTTCGTGCCGGCATAGCCGTACGAACCGATCGACGCCTGCGCGTCCTGCGTGACCAGTTGTCCGCTTGCGTTCACGACCTGCTGCTGGCCGCTCGCATGCTGGTAGGCGCCGATCAGATAGAGGTCGGTGCGCTTCGACAGCGAATAGTCGGCGCCCACCGACACCTGGTGATACTTCGCGTCGACGTTGCCGCTCGCCTTCGTGTACGCATAGCCGACACCGAGCAGCAGCGGTGCCGATGCCTGGTACGTGGCGAATGCGCGGCCGGTGTTGTACTTCTGCGTATTGGCGAAACCGGCGAGCGAATCGCCGTCGCGGCGGTACTGCGCATTGCTGTAGCCGAGGCCCAGCGTGACCGGGCCGATCGCGTACTGCCCCGCGACCTGCGCGATGCCGATGCTCTTCGCGCTCAGGTAGCCGCTGTTGATCGGGCCGTCGAAGATCGCGTCGGACGAGCCGCTCCAGCCCGTGGCGCGTGCGGCGCCGCTCACGTTGTTGGTGTAGAAGTAGCCGCCGGCGATCCCCAGCGGGCCGTTGTTGTACGCGGCTGCGATCGCGTACGTGAGGCCCGAGCCCGTCGAGCCGGCGACGCCGCCGAAGCCGTACATCGCCTCGACCTGCAGGCCGGCCAGCACTGGCGACGTGTACTTGACCGTGTTGTTCACGCGCAGGCTGTTGTCGTTGTTGTCGACGTCGCCCGGCGTCGCGAAGATGCCGCCGAAATAGTTGTCGCCGGTGACGCCCTGAACCAGATCGACGACCGGGTCGTACTGGCGGCCCAGCGTGACGGTGCCGTACTGGCTGCTCTGCAGGCCGACGAACGCCTGGCGGCCGAACATGCGGCCACCCTGGCCAAGGCGGCCCGTGCCCGAATTGAAACCGCTTTCGAGCTGGAACACGGTCTTCAGGCCGCCGCCCAGGTCCTCGCTGCCCTTCATGCCCCAGCGGCTGCCCGACAGGTTGCCGGTGCCCATCTGCCACAGATTGTTGCCCGTGCCGCCGTTGCCGTGAACGTACGTGATCGACGTGTCGATCACGCCGTACAGCGTGACGTTCGACTGTGCGTGCGCCACGCCGGCGACACCCAGCAGCGACAGCGAGAGAGCGGACAGTGCGAACTTCTTCATCGTTGAATTTTCCATGCGAGAGCGATACGTGTTTAATTAAGGACTGTGAATCAATTGAAAAGCCGATCCGACCGCTCGAGGCGAGCCTGCCGACCATTCGTGGTGTCCGTCAGCCGGAGTCGGCCGGATTTCCGGCGACGCGGTTACCGGCGACACGGCAGTGTTGCGATCCTTGGTGACATGCACATGAAAAACCACAAAACAGCATGAATTGGCTTAAGTTGCCACGGCACATGGCGGGCCAGGGCGATCCACTGCGGACACGCTGCGCGGGCGAGCGCGTGTTGCGCGGCATGCTGTTCCGATGTGCGTGAAAAGCGCATTCACGCAATACAGTCGAGATATTTCGGCATGTCATCCGTACGCTGACAGCGGATTCGGGCGACGAGAATGCGACACATGCGAATGCGGCGACCCGGCAGGTCGGCGCAGATTTCCGCCATGTCGTGCAATGGCAAAATGTGTCAATTCATGCGATTTTGCGGTTTTTCATTCGGATGTCATCTTGCGTCGCGATAGTGCGGGATCGGGCGACCGTCCCGGGGACGAGCAGCACGTGCCGGCCCGTTCGCCCCGCTCCCGGGGAGCCGTCCATGGGACGCGGCGAGCGGCAACCGATGCGCACGGCCCGACGGGCGGCGCGTGTCATCTGGACAAAAGGAACGTGCAATCGTGAACGCCATCGCAGCGGCAGATTCTTATGACGTGATCGTCGTCGGCGCGGGTATCGTCGGCCTCGCCCATGCCTATACGGCGGCACGCAAGGGGTTGCGCGTCTGCGTGATCGAGCGCGATGCCGCATGCGTGGGCGCGTCGATCCGCAATTTCGGGTTCGTCACCGTCACCGGGCAGCACGCCGAGCACAGCTGGCGGCGTGCGCGCGCGAGCCGCGAGGTCTGGGCGGACGTGGCGCCGCAAGCCGGCATCGACGTGCTTCACCAGGGCCTCCACCTGATTGCGCGTCGCCCCGAGGCGCTGCACCTGATCGACGCTTTCATGCAGACCGGCATGGCCGACGGCTGCCGGGTCATGACGCCCGGCGAAGCGGCGGCCGTGGCGCCGGCGTTGCGGCTGGACGGCGCGCAAGGTGTGCTGCACAGCCCGCATGAACTGCGCATCGAGCCGCGTACCGCGATCGGGTTGCTGGCGGCGTGGCTGGCGGAGCGCTTCGACGTGCGGTTCCGTTACGGCGAGATGGTGCACGAGGTGCGAACGCCGACCGTGCGTACGTCGCGCGGTGTGCTGCACGCGGAGCGCGTGATCGTCTGCGGCAATGCGGACAGCCGTCATCTGTATGGCGACTGGTTCGCGCAGCATCAGGTCCGGCTGTGCCAGTTGCAGATGCTGCGCGTGCGGCCACGACGCGCACTGACGCTGCGCGCCGCGGTGATGAGCGACCTGAGCCTGCTGCGTTACTCGGGTTTCGCGGCGCTGCCCGCGGCCGACGCGTTGCGCACGCGCCTGAAGGCGGAAGAACCCGTGTGCCTCGGTTACGGCATCCACCTGATCGCGGTGCAGAGCGCCGACGGCAGTCTCGTCGTGGGCGACTCGCACGAATACGGCGCCGCGCCGCTGCCGTTCGCGACGCAGGAGATCGATGCGCAGATCCTGCGCCTGCTGCAAGAGACGCTCGATGTGCCGGAACTGGACGTCATCGAGCGCTGGACCGGCAGCTATCCGTCGGCATCCGATGCCGATTGCGTGATCGAGACGCCGGACGACGGCACGCGCGTCGTCGTCGTGACGAGCGGCGCCGGGATGAGCACGGGCTTCGGGATCGCGCAGGACGTGTTTGCCGCGTGGTGATGGCGCGGGCATGCGGGTCGCGCATCCGACGGATTCGCGGGACCCGCGGGACTCACGCGGCCGATGATCGACGGGGCCGCTCGAGGGCGTGCTAGGCGAGCGTATCGATAACGCGCGTCCCTGACATCCAGGTTGGCTTGCGTGCCGGTCACTCTCGGCACGGCATCCAGCCGACTGCGGTCGCCCGGCGTGGCGGCCCGATCCTGTCGCTCCGCCGAGCGCGGCCCGATTACGCCTTCACTTGCCCCCCGCTTCCCGACGCAGCAACAGGCCACCGGTGAGCGTCGCAATGCAGTGCTCCGCGATCTGCTCGGGCGTGTATTCGCCGCCGGGCTGATACCAGCGCCCGATCCAGCTCAGTGCGCCGCCGATCACGAAGGCTGCCATCTTGGGATCGCACGGCGCCAGCGAACCTTCGTTGACCCCTTCCGCCACGAGCCGGCGGAACTGCTGGTCGATCGATGCCTTGAGTTGCCGCAACGCCGCGCGGCTGTCGGGCGGCAACTCGTCGTCGCCCACGCGGATCAGGCACATGCCGAAATCCATCGTGACGATCCGCGCATACACGTTCATCGATGCGACCAGCTGGTCGACCGCCTTGCCGCCGGCGCTGCGCGATTGCTCGATGCCCTCCAGCACCATCTCCAGGCCCTTGCGGACGCACTGCAACAGGATGTCGTCCTTGTTCTTGACGTAGTAGTAGAGCGTCGGCTTGCTGACGTGCAGCTCGGCGGCGATGTCGTCGAGCGAAGTCGCGTGAAACCCCCGCTCGTTGAAGAGCCGGGCGGCAGTCGACAGCACCGCGTTGCGTTTTGCTTCGCGTTGTTGTTCGCGCTCGGTGGCGGGCGTCCAGGGTGACGCGGTGTCGGCGGGGCGTCGGGACTTGGGCGCCGAAGGGGGATTGGACATGAGGCAAACGCGGGAAAGTACGGATGGTGAAGTATCGTTCAAAACCTAGAATCTACCGAATCGTAACTATGTTACTCGAAAGTAGGTTCATGGAAAAATCCGTGAAACACCTGTTGGCCGCGATGACCGGGACGTGTTCGGCTCGGGCTACGGCGGCCGAAGGGCCATCGTGCGGCGGTGCGCGAGCCGGCATGTCGTCGAACGCCGGGCGTGACAGGGCGCGGCGGGCGGCAGGGGTGCCCGCGCAAGCCGGCCGCCGCGATCGGGGCGCTTGCGGCGACCCATCGCCCGATCGACCGGGCATGCGGTGTGATCCACGGCCTGCCCATCAGTTGCGTCTCTTCCTGAAATGCCGATGAATACGACCGACTCACCTTCGCGGGACGTCCCGGGCGCTCCCGAACTGCAAGTGCAGCGCGCGGCCGCAGTCGTCACGCTGACCTTCAACCGGCCGCACGCGCTCAACGCGCTGGACGTGCCGATGGCCCGCGCATTGCTCGCCGCCGCGAAGGATCTCGCGGCCGACCCTTCCGTGCGGGCCGTCGTGCTGCGCGGCGCCGGCAAGGGGTTCGTGGCGGGCGGCGATCTGGCGACGCTGCGCGCCGATCCCGTGCAAGGGGCCGTCGATCTGATCACGCCGATTCACGAGGCCGTGGCGATCCTGGCCGGACTGAACGCGCCCGTGATCGCCCAGGTTCATGGCGTGGCCGCGGGTGCGGGCCTGAGCCTGATGCTGCAGGCCGACTTCGTGCTGGCGGCGGAGGGGACGCGCTTCAACTCGGCCTTCATCAACCTGGGTGCGAGCTGCGATTCGGGCACCTCGTGGGCGTTGCCGCGCCTGGTGGGGCTGCGCCGCGCACTCGAAATCGCGATGCTGGGCGAGACGTTCGGGGCTGCCGATGCCGAGCGGCTCGGGTTGATCAACCGGGTCGTCCCGGCGGAGCGGCTTCAGGAGGAAGTCGACGCATGGGCACAGCACGTCGCGTCCGGCCCGACGCTGGCCTATGGCGCAATCCGGCGCCTGATGCGCGAGTCGTTCGACCGCAGCCTGCCCGCGCAACTCGGCGCCGAAGCCGACGCGTTCCGCGCCTGCGCGGCGACGCAGGACTTCGCTGCCGGGCTGGACGCGTTCCATGCCAGGCAGACTGCCCGGTTTGCGGGCCGCTGATCCATTCCATTCATCTTCCGGAGATCGATATGACCCAGCGTGACATCTATGTCGTCGGCACCGCGCGCACCGCGATCGGCACCTTTGGCGGCGCGCTCAAGGACGTGCCGAACACGCAGCTCGCGACCACGGTCGTGAAGGCGGCCATCGAGCGCAGCGGCGTCGCGCCCGATGCGATCGGCCACGTGGTGATGGGCAACGTGATTCCGACCGAGCCGAACGACGCCTACCTGAGCCGCGTGGCCGCCCTCGATGCGGGTTGCCCGATCGAGACGCCGGCCTTCAACGTGAACCGCTTGTGCGGCTCGGGCCTGCAGGCCATCGTGTCGGCGGCGCAGGCCATCGGCCACGGCGATTGCGATATCGCGATCGGCGGCGGTTCCGAGTCGATGAGCCGCGGCCCGTACTTCGATACCGCGGCGCGCTACGGCGCGCGCATGGGCAACGCCGCGCTGATCGACTACATGGTCGGCATCCTGCACGACCCGTGGGAAAAGATGCACATGGGCATCACGGCGGAGAACGTCGCCGCGCGCTACGGCATTTCGCGCGACGCGCAGGATCGCCTCGCCGCGGAGAGCCAGCGGCGTGCCGCGTTGGCGATTGCGCAGGGGCGCTTCGACGAGCAGATCGTGCCGGTCGAGATCGGCACGCGCAAGGGCGTGGTCCGGTTCGATACCGACGAGCACGTGCGGGCCGATACCACGGTGGAGACGCTGGCCGGCATGAAGCCGGTCTTCAGGAAGGACGGCCTCGTGACGGCCGGCAATGCGTCGGGCATCAACGACGGTGCCGGCGCGGTCGTGCTGGCGACGGCGGAGCGTGTCAACGCGCTGGGCCTGCGGCCCCTCGCGCGTCTGGTCGGTTATGCGCACGCTGGCGTAGAGCCCGCGTACATGGGGATCGGGCCGGTTCCGGCCACGCGCAAGGTGCTCGAACGCACCGGGCTCAGGATGCAGGACCTGGACGTGATCGAAGCCAATGAAGCATTCGCCGCCCAGGCTTGTGCCGTCATTCAGGAACTGGGCCTGGATCCGACCCGGGTCAATCCGAACGGATCGGGCATTTCGCTCGGCCACCCGGTGGGTGCCACGGGGGCGATCATCACCACGAAGGCGATTGCCGAACTGCACCGGACGGGCGGCCGCTACGCGCTGGTGACGCTGTGCATCGGCGGCGGGCAGGGCATCGCGGCCATCTTCGAGCGAGCCTGAATCCGTTCGACGGCCGGTTCGATATCGATCACCAGTCAGGAGACGTCATGCATTTGACCATTGGGCTGCATCGCGCGGTACAGCAGAAGCCGAATGCCATCGCGACCGTGTTCGGCGAACGGCGCCGGACCTTTGCGGAACTCGGCGAACGTGTGTCGAGGCTGGCATCGGCGTTGCAGACGCTGGGCCTCGATGCCGGCGGCCGCGTCGCCATGCTCGCGCTGAATTCCGACCGCTATCTGGAGTACTACCTGGCGGTCCTGTGGGCGGGCGGCGTCGTCAATCCGGTCAATATCCGCTGGAGCCCCGCCGAAATCGCGTATTCGCTCGACGATTGCGATACCGCGATCCTGCTGGTGGATGACGCGTTCGCACCGATGGTGCCCGAGTTGCGCAGCCGGTCGACGGCGCTGCGCGCGGTCGTTCATGCGGGCGAAGGCGCGACGCCCGATGGCATGCTGTCCTACGAGGCGCTGCTGGCAGCCGCGCCGCCGGTGCCCGACGCGATGCGC
The DNA here is from genome assembly GCF_020419825.1 of Burkholderia sp. AU30198. Lineage (NCBI taxonomy): Bacteria > Pseudomonadati > Pseudomonadota > Betaproteobacteria > Burkholderiales > Burkholderiaceae > Burkholderia > Burkholderia sp. AU30198. Next base: position 128,720 of record NZ_JAIZSA010000016.1, read on the forward strand.
TCGGGCGAGGACCTGGCCGGCATTCTCTACACCGGGGGCACGACGGGCGTGCCGAAAGGCGTGATGCTGAGCCATCGCAACCTGTTCAGCAACGCGCTCGACATGCTTGCCGAAGGCGTGATCGCGGAGGACGGCGTCGGGCTCCACGCCGCGCCGATGTTCCATGTGGCCGACGTGACGCTCATGCTGGCGCTGCTGCTGCGCGGCGGGCGGCATGTGTTCCTCCCGGCATTCGAGCCGGCCACGGCGTTGTCGGTCATCGAGAAGGAGCGGGTGACCGATACGCTGCTGGTGCCCACCATGATCCAGATGCTGGTCGATCATCCGGCCATGAAGACGCACGACGCCAGCAGCCTCCGGCTGGTCCAGTACGGCGCCTCGCCGATCAGCGAGGCGGTGCTGAATCGCGCGTTTGACGCACTGCCCGGTGCCGCATTCATGCAGCTTTACGGGATGACCGAGATGTCTCCGGTGATCGCCGTGCTGCCGCCTGCATGCCATACCGCGGAGGGCCGCCAGTCGGGCAAGTTGCGCGCCGCGGGCCGGTCGACGTTCTTTGCCGAGATCCGTGTCGTCGATGCCGACGGTGTCGAGGTGCCGCGCGGCACGCCCGGCGAAGTCGTTGCGCGCGGCGCAGGTGTCATGCAGGGGTACTGGAACAAGCCGGCGGAAACCGCGGCGGCGATTCGTGACGGGTGGATGCACACGGGAGACGGGGGCTATCTCGACGAGGACGGGTTCCTGTTCATCGTGGATCGCCTGAAGGACATGATCGTGACCGGCGGCGAGAACGTCTATTCGGTCGAGGTGGAAAACGCGATCGCGAAACACCCGGCGGTCGCGATGTGCGCCGTCATCGGGATTCCTGATGAAAAGTGGGGCGAGACGGTTCATGCGGCGATCGTGCTGAAGCCGGGCGCCGACGTAACCGGAGACGACATCAAGTCGCATTGCAAGACGCTCATCGCGGGCTACAAATGCCCGCGCAGCGTCGAATTTCGCGACGGGCTGCCGCTGTCCGGTGCGGGCAAGCTGCTGAAGTATGTATTGCGCGAGGCTTACTGGAAAGGCGCCGGCCGGTCGGTGGGCTGACGCTGCAGGGTGCCTGCGGTGATTGCCCAAGCCGTTCGGCGGCGGGGCGTGCTTTCATCGTATGAGCGTGTTCAATGCCCGTACGGAATGGGGAACTGACACGGGCGCTCTGGCGCGCTTGCCGGAATCGGCGCAACGAGCGAGATGGCTGCGCGGCAGGCGAACGCTATCTGCCCGACGGCGCGACGGAACCGTACTGGTGCCGGCCGGCGCCGCGCGGCGGGAGACCAGGATCGCGGAGCGGCTCGACCGGGATGACCTGCTGCTCAACGGCTTGCTGCCCGGCCTGCTCGTGCGCTTTGCCGTCGACGGGAAAATACCGCGCACGGTGCTGCTGATCCACAGCGACGCCGCCTGTTTCCATTTCTCGAAGGCCATCGTGCGTTCGCGTTTCCGGGATCCGGATGCGCGGATCGAACGCGACCGGCTGCCGAGCGCGGGTGCGATGCATCGGCGGTTGAGCGGCGCCACGTTCGACGAAGATTCGTACGATCGCGACCTCCCGGCTCGCACAGTCGCCGGGCTGTACTGAGTGCCGGCGGGGCGATCCGCGCGCACATCGGTGCAGATCGCCCGCCCTTGTAGCACATCCCATTTCACAGTCGCATTGTGTGGCCGAAGTCGTAGAGAACCGGCGACAGAAGCCGGGAACGGCGGCTTCGGTCGCCGGTGCGTGCCTGTTGTACGCCCGCGGCCCGCGGCGATACGCGACCACGGGCCGCGCTTTGATGCGCGATCAGGCAGCCGTCAAGCGTGACGGCGCGCACCGCATTCGCCGCACAACAGGTCGTCGCCGGCCATCGATTTGTACACGATGTGCACGCGGTGGCTTCGTTCGCCGCGAGCGGTGACCTATCCAACGCCGGCGGGATGCCGGTCCCGCGGTGGCGGTGGGCGGTGAACGACGCCTGCAGCAGCGCTTCGACGAACCCGACCGATTCGCCCCGAGCGATCCCCTTGTCTGACGCTCCCGCCTCGTGTGGCCCTCTCCCCAAGGGGGCACCGGTAGCCCGTGCAACTACTGAGTTGCCGCAAAAAATGGTTTATGGTCAAATGACCATGTCACGTGATCTACATTCCTGTTTCATCCCCAATTGGAAGCCACCGCAATCGCGCGGACTTCCGCTGGGCGGGCAATTTCTTTGCGAAAGCGTCCGGGTGACGGGGAAATTGGCCGGCGTCGGCTACCGGAAGTCAGGCGGAATCGCGGGAGATGGAGCAGGCGTCATCGTAGTCAAGCCCGGGCAGTTTTCGGCGGTCGGCCGACAGCGCCCGGGTTGAAAAAAGAAATCTCTGGAGACAGTGCTCGTGGATGAAATGCACAGCAGGATGAACCAATCGATCGACCCGTCGGCGCTTCGCGCCCAACTGCGCGACGGATCCTTGCTGGAGACGCGTGCGTGGCTTGCGTCGGGATGGGTTGGCGGCACGGATGGTCGTTCGTTTCCGGTAACGAATCCGGCCACGGGTGAAATCCTGGCCCGCGTGGCGAGCCTTGGCGCAGCAGACGTGGAGCAAGCCATTGCAGCGTCGGCCGTTGCACAACAAGGCTGGCAGAAACGCACCAGCCACGAGCGCGCGAGGATATTGCGCGCGTGGTACGACTTGATCGTTGCGAATGCCGACGACCTCGCATTCATCATGACCTCCGAGCAGGGCAAGCCGCTGGCGGAGGCCCGCGGCGAAATCGTGTATGCGGCTTCGTTCGTGGAGTGGTTCGCCGAAGAGGCGAAGCGTGTCTACGGCGACGTCATTCCTCACCCGCAAGGCGACAAGCGCATCCTTGTCATCCGTCAGCCGGTCGGTGTTTGCGCTGCAATCACACCGTGGAATTTTCCTGCCGCGATGATCACGCGCAAGGTGGCGCCGGCACTGGCGGCGGGCTGTTCCATCATCGTGCGCCCCGCGGACCTGACGCCGCTGACGGCACTTGCGCTTGCCGTCCTGGCCGAGCGAGCGGGAATACCGGCGGGTGTCCTTCAAGTGGTGTGTGGCCCGTCGCGCGAGATCGGCGCGGTGCTCACGGCCAGCCCGATCGTGCGCAAGCTTTCGTTCACCGGCTCGACCGAAGTCGGCCGCGTACTCATGAGCCAATCGTCCGGGACGATCAAGCGACTTTCTCTCGAACTCGGCGGCAACGCACCCTTCATCGTGTTCGACGATGCGGATCTCGACGCAGCGATTGAAGGTGCGATGGCGTCGAAGTACCGAAACAGCGGCCAGACCTGTGTTTGCGCCAATCGCTTTCTTGTCCAGGCGGGCATTCATGACCGCTTCGTCGAGGCGCTCACCCTGCGCGTTCAGGCGCTCAAGGTAGGGAACGGCATCGAACCGGGGGTGCAGCAGGGGCCGCTGATTCAGAAGTCCGCTTGTGACCACCTAAATCAGCTGATCGACGATGCGGTAAGCAAGGGCGCACGAATCGTCACCGGCGGGAAAGGCCATCAGCTTGGGGGCACGTTCTTCGAGCCGACGGTTATTGCCGATGCGACGCCGGCCATGCGTCTCGCACGCGAAGAGCTCTTCGGGCCGGTCGGTCCGGTGTTCCGATTCGAGGATGAGGCAGAAGCGATCGCGATGGCCAACGACACCGAGTACGGGCTCGCAGCCTATCTCTATACACGCGACCACGGCCGGATCTGGCGCGTCGGCGAGGCACTGGAGTACGGCATGGTCGGCCTGAATACCGGCGTGATTTCGAACGAGGTCGCGCCGTTCGGTGGGGTCAAGCAATCGGGCCTTGGCCGTGAGGGTTCCCGTTATGGAATCGAGGAATACCTGGAAATCAAGTACATGTGCGCCCAAGTCTAACTGCCAAAGTCTGCATCAAGGAAACGCCAATGGAAATGTCCCCGCAATCGATGCTCTTCGAAACCGTTCCGTCCATTCTCCAGGAGTGGGGTTGTGTGCGCCGCCTGGGTCAGGTGATGGCGGCATGGACGGAGCGCCGTCATGTCCTGATCGTTACCGACGCGGGACTGCACAACGCCGGTGTGCTGGAGCCGGCGAAAGCGTCGTTGGCGGCCGAGGGATTCCGTGTGGCGGTGTTTGACGAGGTCGTGGCCGATCCGCCGGAGATCGTGGTTTCGCGCTGCGTCGAGTTCGCGCGCAGTGCAGCGGCGAACATCGTCATTGGCCTGGGCGGCGGCTCGTCGATGGACATTGCAAAACTGGCCGCCGTGCTCACCGTCTCGCGGCAATCGCTCGCGGAAATGTACGGAATTGGCAACGTTCAGGGTGCACGCTTGCCATTGGTGCAGATCCCTACAACGGCTGGAACCGGGTCGGAAGTCACCAACATTTCCATCGTTTCGGTTAACGAAACAACCAAGATGGGCATCGTCGCACGCCAGCTGTATGCCGACAAAGTGATCCTGGACGCTGAATTGACGGTCGGCCTGCCACGCAGCCATACCGCTGCGACGGGCATCGACGCGATGGTTCACGCCATCGAGGCCTATACCAGCAAGCACAAGAAGAATGCCATCTCCGATGCGCTCGCGCGTGAGGCACTGCGATTGCTGGTGAGCAACCTGATTCCGGCTTGCGAAAACGGCGAGGATCGGCAGGCGAGAGAGGCCATGCTGCTGGGCGCCACCCTGGCGGGGCAGGCCTTTGCCAATGCCCCGGTGGCCGCGGTCCATGCGCTGGCGTATCCATTGGGTGGCCATTTCCATATCCCGCATGGCTTGTCGAACGCTTTGATGCTTGCCCCGGTGCTGCGTTTCAACGCCGAAGCGGCCGCTTCGCACTATGCGGAACTGGCAGACGTCGTCGGCGCGGGTGGAACAGGTGACGCCACGGAGCGCACGGCAGCGTTCATCGCATTCATGGAAGACCTGATGGACCGATCCGGCGCGCCGCGTCGTCTCCGCGACGTGGGTGTCACGCATGCGAGCCTGCCAACGCTGGCGGCCGATGCGATGAAGCAGCAGCGCTTGCTGTTGAACAATCCAGTCGTTGTCACGGAGTCGGACGCATTGCGCCTGTACGAACAGGCCTATTGAACCGACGCCGGAAAATCCGCAGTCGCCGTAACGTAAATATAGAGAGTGCACCGTGAACAATGTAGAAAGGATTGAGCACCACGAGATCGTTATCCTGGGTGCAGGCTTCGGAGGCCTCGGCATGGCCGCTCGCATGAAAATCGCGGGCATCGACGACTTTGTCGTGCTGGAGAAGCGTCCCGATCTCGGTGGCGTCTGGCTGGACAATTCGTATCCCGGCGCAGCATGCGATACCGAATCGCACCTGTACTGCTACAGCTTCCATCCGCATTTGCGCGTGAGCGCCATGTATGCCGGCCGCAATGAGCTGCTGCACTATTTGAAGTCACTTGCCACGCGGTTCGACCTGGCAGAACACCTGCGATTCAACCGCGAGATTCGCAGTGCGGAATGGGATGCAGAGGCAAGCCTCTGGCGATTCGAGCTGAACGACGGTTCCCGGATGACCTCACGATTCTTTGTGCCGGCCTGGGGGCAACTGAACCGTCCGATGATTCCCGCGGTTCGCGGTCTGGCGGATTTCAACGGAGCGTATTTCCACTCCGCCGAGTGGCGGCATGACGTGGACTTGAGCGGCAAGCGTGTGGCAAGCATCGGAAATGCCGCCAGCGCCGTGCAGTATGTGCCGCTCATCGTGCCGAAGGTCGATCACCTGACGGTATTCCAGCGAAGCGCGAACTGGATCATGCCGCGCAACCAGATCGTCTTCTCGACGGAGCAGCTCGATACCTACGAGCGCGAGCCCCATCTTTTCGAAGAAAGCAGGAAATCGCTGCATGCTTTCCGCGAGTCCGGGTTCGAGCGTACACGGATGGGTTCCAACGCCCAGATGGAAGGCAAGAGTCTCGCGTTGGCACACCTTCATCGCCAGGTGACCGACCCGGTACTGCGCGAGCAGCTGACGCCGGATTATGAATACGCGTGCAAACGGATTCTGCGATCGGACGACTACTATCCGGCGCTCATGCGCGACAACGTCGCGCTGGAGACGGCGGGGGTGGAGTCGTTCGTCGACGAGGGCATCGTAACCCGGGACGGCCGTCTGCTCCCGTTCGACGTGGTCGTGTTCGGAACCGGATTCGAGAGTCAGGCATTCCAGGGCAGCCTGCAGGTTCGCGGAACGGACCGCACGTTGGCCCAGGCGTGGGAAGACGGCCCGGAAGCGTATCTCGGCATGACCGTGCCGGGCTTTCCGAACATGTTCATGTTGTACGGGCCGAACACGAACCTGAACCACAACTCGATCGTGTCGATGCTCGAGATCCAGCAGAACTACATCATCGACGCGATCGGCGGCATGGCTACGGCTGGCGTGAAGGCAGTCGACGTCGACCGGACCGTGTTTGACGAATACAACGGCAAGCTGCAATCGGCGATGGTCGGCTCGGCGTTTTCGGCGGGCTGCTCGAGCTGGTACAAGAACGCGCAAGGCAAGGTGATCAACAACTGGCCGGGCACGGTGGACGAATACCGCGCGGCGACGCAATGGGATCAAAGCGTGTTCGCTGCGATCTGAGCGGAGAGGCACATGACATCAGTGCACTGGTTGCCGCTGACGGAGGTGGCTGACGATGCTCGGGACGCCGTCCGGGCGTTCCGCGAACTGGGCGGACGACACTACGGCAGCTTTTCCGTCGACCAGTCGCGCGTGAACTTCGTGCGTGCCTGCGAATTGAACGGCCTCACGGGTGACGAGGCCGTTGTCCATGAAGACATCGACGTTCCCGTTGCGGACGGCAGCATTCGGGTACGGCTCTATCGTCCGCCCGCAGGGGCGGGTGCCGACGGCAAGCCGCTTGTCGTCTTCATTCACGGCGGCGGGTGGGTGATCGGCAGCGTGGACACGCATGACGGCATCTGCCGTCATCTCGCACGGCATGGCGGGTGTGCTGTCGCGTCGGTGGAGTACCGGCTAGCGCCGGAGTACCGGTGGCCGGTCCCGCTCGAAGATTGCGAGCAGGCACTGGACTACCTGATGGCCAACGCTTCTGCGCTCTCCATCGATGCGTCACGGGTGGTCCTGGCGGGCGACAGTGCCGGCGGCAATATGGCGACCATCATCGCCAATGCGGCACCGGCGGCGGGACCCGCGATCATCGGGCAGATCCTGTTTTATCCGGTGACGGACCTGACGGCATCGCTCCCTTCATACCAGCGCATTCAAGGCGGATTTCCGCTTGTCGCCGAGTCGATGCCCTGGTTCCGGGATCACTACGTGCCGGCCGGCCCCCCGCTTGATCTTCCGCGCCTGTCTCCGCTGCTGCATGCGGAAGGCCGGCGGCAGCCACCGATGTTCATTGCAACGGTGGGGCTGGATCCGCTATGCGATGAAGGCATTGCCTACGCATCGTGCGCGGCACGGGCAGGGAGCAAGGTCGAGCATCACCATCTGCCCGGACATCATCACGGCATCGTCACCGCGGCCCGCAATATTCCGGCAGCGCGATATCTGCTGGAACGCGCGGCTTCCTTTGTTCGGCGGCTTGCCGACACGGAGGGTTTCAATGTTTGACGTCTTGATCTTCGCGCGGGCTGGCGCATCGCTGTCCGTGCGGTCGTGTCAATGACGAGTTCGCCAGGGATGAATCTCGCGTAGCTCGACGCGTTCCGGCTCGTTGACGAGCCTGATGAGCGGAGTGGCGTCGCGCAATTATTCAAACGGGACAGAGGAGATTGGGTATGGAGAAGATCTGGCTTGATGCCTATCCGCCGGAGGTTCCGGCAGAGATTGATTCCAATGCGTATCGATCCGTCAGTGCGCTGATTGAAGAAAGCTTCGGCAAGTTTCAGGGAAAGCCCGCTTTTGCGTGCGACGGAAAGCGGATCACATATGGTGAGCTTGACGAAATGTCTCGTTCACTGGCCACGTGGCTGCAATCGCGGGGGCTCGAGCGTGGTGCGCGTGTCGCCATCATGATGCCGAATGTGCTGCCTTACCCGATCTCGATTTGCGCAGTCCTGCGTGCCGGCTACGTTGTCGTCAACGTCAATCCGCTTTATACGCCCCGCGAGTTGCAGCATCAGTTGAACGACAGCGGCGCGGAGGCGATCGTCCTTCTCGATAGTTGCGTTGCTACTTTGGACGAGATCAGAGCACAAACGCAGGTGAAGCATGTTCTGATTGCGACGCAGGACCAAGCTTCGCCCGCGGCGCCGATCTCGAGCGCGCATACGACATTTGACGATGCGATTGCAGAGGGACGTCAGGGCAAATTCGTGCCGGCCTCCCAGTCACCGGATGACGTCGCCTTTCTCCAATATACGGGGGGGACAACGGGGGTGTCGAAAGGGGCGACCCTCTTGCATCGGAACATCGTCTCGAACGTATTGCAGACGGACGTCTGGCTCAAGCCTGCGCGTAGTTGGCGCCCTGACGTTACACAGTTCATCACGGTGGCGGCGCTTCCGATCTATCACATCTTTGCGCTCAACGTGTGCTGCCTGTTGACCATGCGTACGGGCGGGCTCTGTGTGCTGGTTCCGAATCCGCGTGATATCGGCAGAATGATCAAGTCGCTTGCCGGATACAAGATCACGAGCTTTCCGGGAGTGAACACGCTTTATAACGCGATGCTTCATCATCCGGAATTTTCCAACCTCGATTGCTCCAATCTGCTGCTGGCCAACGGCGGCGGGATGGCCACACAAGAGGCCGTCGCAAAGCGCTGGAAGGAGATGACTGGCGCGCCGATTATCGAAGGATACGGGCTGTCCGAGACATCGCCCTGCGTCACGATCAATCCTGTGGCCCGTGGCGAATTCAATGGCACGATCGGTCTGCCGCTGCCTTCTACCGAAGTGTCGATCCGGGACGACGACGGCAGGGAATTGCCGCCCGGAGAAGCAGGGGAGTTGTGCATTCGTGGTCCCCAGGTGATGGCCGGTTACTGGCAGCGACCCGATGAGACCGCGAAGGTGATGACCGCGGACGGCTTCTTCCGGTCGGGCGACATTGCGTCGATCTCCGCGGACGGCTTCGTGCGCATCGTCGACCGCAAGAAGGACATGATCCTCGTGTCCGGCTTCAACGTCTACCCGAACGAGATCGAAGAGGTCGTTGCCAGACACCCGGGTGTATACGAGGTCGCGGCTATCGGCGTACCCGACGAGCATTCCGGAGAGGCCGTCAAGCTGTTCGTGGTCAGGAAAGCGCCCGACCTGACGGACGAAGATCTGCTGACGTTCTGCAAAGGCCAACTGACTGGCTATAAGCGACCGAAAAGCATCGAGTTTCGCGACAGCCTGCCAAAGAGCAACGTCGGGAAGATCCTTCGACGAGAGTTGCGGGCGCCGAAGGGTTGACGTCATCGTCAGGGGCTGATGCCATCAAGTTCGAGCTGCCCCGTCGCATCTCCCCGAGCGGATCCCGGAACGATGCGACGGAGCATTCGGCACGACGGGACCCGTGCGAGGCGACGCAACCTTCGCAACCGATCGAGTAATGGAAACCCCTGATTCAAATTGTCCCTTGACTGCATAGACTGGGAACCGTGGAACTTGGTCAATTGATCATGTTCTGGGTGACCGGTCAAACCGGGATGCGTACGCCAATGATCCGCGTGCATGTCAGGCCGGGTGTGTCGATGATCTTTCCTGCGGTTGTCCCGTGCTGGTTTGAAGCGTTGTCGCTGGCATACACGTGTGGGCGTCTTTTTGCTTCGTAGTCACATGACCAAGTCTAATGATCTGGTCGTGCGGCGTTACGGATATTTTCAATAACTGGTCATCGGAGGGATCTCATGACTAAGAAACAAACAGATTCGTGTTCGCCTGAGCACGTAGATGTACTGATCATTGGGGCCGGGATCTCGGGGCTCGATGCCGCTTGTCATCTCCGCATGAACTTGCCGGGCCGCTCGTTCGCCATCCTCGAAGCCATGGATGGATTCGGTGGCACGTGGTGGACCCATCGCTACCCCGGCGCGCGTTCCGACAGCGACCTGTACACGTATGCGTTCGGATTTCGCCCGTGGCAGGGCCGCTCGATTGCAACGGCGGAGGAGATCCACAGCTATCTGGGCGATGTCATCAAGGAATATGACCTCGGTTCGAAGATCCGCTATGGGCATCGTGTTCAAACGGTGAGCTGGTCGAGCGAACAGAAACGCTGGACGGTCGAGGTATCGCGCAACGATACGGGCGAGCGCTTCTCGATCACCACCGACTTCCTGTGGCTGGGGGCGGGGTACTACGACCATCGCCAGGGCTTTACGCCCAAATGGAACGGGTTCGATCGCTACAAGGGAACGGTCGTCCATCCGCAGCACTGGCCCGAAGATCTCGACTATGCCGGAAAGCGGGTGGTCGTGATCGGCTCGGGCGCGACCGCGGCGACGCTGATTCCGGCGATGGCCGGAACCGCGGCGCACGTGACGATGCTCCAACGGTCGCCGACGTTCTTCACGGCGGTGCCCTGGACCCACCAGCTGGACGCGACGCTTCGCGAACTGAGCCTTCCCGAAGAATGGCGATCGGAGATTCTGCGGCGTGCGCACCTGAAGCAGACGTTCGACCTGATCAATCTGTCCGCAGCGAACCCGGACGCCGTTCGCGACTGGCTGATCAACGAGACCCGGCAACAGCTGCCGGAAGGGTTTGACGTCGACAAGCACTTCAATCCCGGCTATCGCCCGTGGCAGCAGCGCGTGGCGGCAGTGCCCGAGGGCGACCTGTTCACGGCCATCCGGGACGGGAAAGCCTCCGTCGTGACGGACACCATCGAATCGTTCGACGAAAGCGGCATTACGCTGGCGTCGGGCGAGCACCTGCAGGCGGACATCGTCGTCACGGCGACCGGCTTCGACATGAGCGCTTTCGGCCAGATCGCCTTCCAGGTCGATGGAGATACCGTCGACATGACCAAGCGGGTCTCGTATCGAGGAATGATGATCGAGGGTATCCCGAACATGGCGTTCATCTACGGCTACTACCGGTCGAGCTGGACGCTACGCGCCGATCTCGTCTGCGAATTCACCTGCCGCGTCCTGGCGCATATGGACAAGGTGGGGGCGAAGACGGTGGAACCGCGCCTGCGCGCCGAGGACGCCGACATGCAGCGGCTGCCGTGGACGGACCCGAACAACTTCAATGCGGGGTACGTGATGCGCTCGCAACACCAGATGCACTCGCGTGGCGATCGCATGCCGTGGCAGCACCACTTCGAGTACGAGGAGGAGCGCCAGACCATTCCGGAATTGAGCCCGGATTCCGAAGTCCTCGTGTATCGCTGATCTCCGAGCAACGTTCGATTAAAGGTGATGTTATGGCACTCGATTTGCACCTCGCTGGTTTTCTCGAATCCTTTGCCGGGTCCGGCGCGAAACCGCTGCCGCAGTCGACCCCGGAAGAGGCGCGCGGATTGATGCAGCACCTGGCACGCGCCGTTCGCGCACCGGAGGCCGTTGTCGACATTCACGGCGTGGAAGACTTGACCGTTCCCGGCGCGGCTGGACCGCTGCGGGCGCGGCTCTATCGTCCGACCCAGGAGCGTCATCTGCCGACGGTCGTCTATCTCCACGGCGGCGGGTTTGTGATCGGCGATCTGGATACCCACGACAACATTTGTCGAGAGCTGGCTCGTGGCGCGAACGCGGTCGTTGTTTCGGTGGATTACCGGCTGGCTCCCGAGCATCCGTATCCGGCCGCGGCGGACGATGCGATTGCCGCGACCAAATGGGTGATCGCGAACGCGGGTGAACTGGGCGGAAGCGACGTCGTGGCGGTGGCCGGAGATAGCGCTGGCGGCAATCTTGCGGCCGTCGTGACCCAGCAACTGCACGCCGACGGAATTTCGCTTTCCGCCCAGTTCCTGATCTACCCCGCAGTCGCACAGGACCGCGCCGGCTTTCCTTCCTTCAAGGAAAACGGCGAGGGCTACCTGCTCGATCTCGAGACGATCGCCTGGTTTGACCGACATTACGTGCTCGACGGTACCGACAGGGAGGATGCGCGACTCGCCCCGATCCGTGCGAAGGACCTTGCCGGGTTGCCGCCCGCGGTCATCCTGACCGCCGAATTCGATCCGCTGCGCGACGAGGGCGAAGCCTATGGCCGCTCGCTCCACGCGAGCGGCGTCAAGGTCGACACGATCAGGTGCGATGGAATGATTCACGGGTTCTTCGACATGGGGGCGATCTCCCCGGGCGCCCAGGCGTGGATCGAGAAGGGCATCGCGAGCTTTCGAAAGGTACTCGGCGGCGCGCAGCACCATTGATACGTTGGCGGAAGCGAGTTGATTTCGCTTTTCGCCATTTCGTGGCCGCACGCGGTTCGATGGATGACCTCCAACGCTGCCGGCGCGGCCACGCAGTGCTGATGCATGACGGAATGAAGCCGATTGCGCAACGGTTCGGTGAGGCCGCGACGTGAGTGGTGGAGTCAATGCATCAGGTAGTTGCTTGTGACGCGTTCAAGCATCTATCCAGGACACAGACCCGTGAAGAACTCATTCGATTATCTTGTTGTAGGCGGCGGCTCGGCAGGCAGCGTGCTGGCTTCGCGTTTGACCGAAGACCCTGATGTGACGCTGTGCCTCTTCGAAGCCGGCGGCACCGGCGATGGATGGCCCATCAACGTTCCGGCCGCCCTGGTGCTGATGGTCCCGTCCCGGCTGAACAACTGGGCGTTCGAGACGGTGCCCCAAAAGGGGCTGCTGGGACGACGCGGCTACCAGCCGCGTGGCAAGGCGTTGGGTGGATCGTCGGCGATCAATGCGATGGTGTACACGCGTGGCCATCATGCCGACTACGACGACTGGGCCGCGCTTGGCAACGAAGGCTGGGCCTGGAACGACGTTTTCCCCTATTTCAAGCGAAGCGAGCATAACGAGCGGCTTGGCAATGAATGGCACGGGCGCGGCGGCCCGCTGTGGGTCAGCGATCTGAGGACCGGTAATCCATTTCAGGGCCGTTGGCTGGAGGCCGCACGTCAGTGCGGCCTGCCCGTCACGGACGATTTCAACGGTGCGGAGCAGGAAGGCGTCGGCATCTACCAGGTGACCCAGAGGAATGGCGAGCGCTGGAGTGCGGCACGTGCGTATCTCTTTCCGCATCTGAAGGTTCGCGACAATCTGACGGTGGAGACCGGTGTGCAGGTCAGACGCATCGTGTTCGACGGCAACAGGGCCGTTGGCGTCGAGGTCTCGCGTGGGGGGAATGTCGAGACGGTCTGGGCAAAGAAAGAGGTGATCCTTTCCGCGGGAGCGTTTCAATCGCCTCAGTTGCTGATGTTGTCCGGCGTCGGGCCGAAGGACGAACTTCAGCGTCATGGGATCGAGGTCGTAGCCGATCTCCCGGGCGTGGGGGAGAACTTGCAGGATCACCCGGACTTCGTCGTCAGCTACAAGACGAATAGCCTGGACGCGCTAGGTGTATCGGTACGCGGCGGGATCAAGACGCTGCGCGACATCAGGCAATACCGGGCGTCGCGGCAGGGCACGATGACGACCAACTTTGCTGAAGGCGGCGCCTTCCTGAAGACGCGTCCCGATCTGGAGCGACCGGATGTTCAGATGCACTTTGTCGTGGGTCCCGTCAGCGATCATGGAAGGAAGGTGCAGCTCGGACATGGTATTTCCTGTCACGTGTGCCTGTTGAGGCCGAAAAGCCGTGGATCGGTCAAGTTGCGAAGCGCCGATCCGCTGGACGCGCCGTTGATCGACCCGGCATTCCTCGAGCACGCGGACGATCTCGATGTCCTGGTCGACGGATACAAGCTGACTCGGCGGTTGATGGCGGCGCCGGCGATGTCCGAGTTCGTGACGGAGGATCTGTTCGAGTCCCGGTCGCGATCGGACGAAGACATTCGTGCGCTGCTGCGCGAGCGGACCGACACCGTGTACCACCCGGTAGGAACGTGTCGCATGGGGAGCGACGCGCTCGCTGTCGTTGATTCCCAGCTGCGCGTACGGGGAACGGAAGGCTTGCGTGTGGTGGATGCCTCCATCATGCCGACGCTGGTGGGTGCAAACACGAACGCGCCGACGATCATGATCGGGGAGAAAGCCTCTGACCTGATTCGGAGGATCTCCAGATTCCCGTCCGCGATGTCGGCGTGAAAATCGGCATCGTGGTTTAACGGGCCGCTTCACGTGCTGGCCTTCGTCAGCATAGGCGCCTCAACCGTACCCGGACGTTGCGCGCGCGATATGCGCGGCGACGTCCGCTGCCGGAAGCCTGGGGCCAGCTGGCCGGTTGAGGCAAAACCGGACGCTCCCCGGGCATCGCGAGCTTTTTGGCGTCGGGCGCTCGAGCGGTGAGGTCGGGTGATGCAGCCAACCGCCGATCACGAACGCACCTTTGCTCTTTGGCGGGCAGGGCAGGCACGAGGCAGGCGATGTCGTCGCCTGCGGCCGGGCTGCCGGGTGGCGACCTGTATGCGCCAACCACCGGATGAAGGCCGGTGCGTGCCTTGCCGCGATGAGCCGCAGCTACCAGCGAAGCAATCGGCCGATCGATCCCGCTCGGCGTCCGGCCTGGTCCGGGTGCAGGAAATATTCTTCCCCAGCTTCTATCCCGATGGCTTCGGCGTGCGCCATGCCGAACGCCGCTTTCAACTCGTCGAGTCGTGCCAGTTCGTGCCGGTGAACCTGGACCCCGTCCGGCGTCGAACGCTGTCCGGAAGGTGTTCACGCGCACGAAAGGCGACGACTCGGAAATTCAATCATGCACTCGCTCATACTCATCGCGGATGACGCACCGGACATGTCGTCAACGCTCGATACCTGCCTGACTCGCAACGGGTTTCGAACGTTTCAGACCAACACCTCCCAGGCCGTGCTTGCCACGCACCTGCACCTGAAGCCGGATCTGGTCATTCTCGACGTCCGTGAACTCCGTGCGGATACCCTGGAAATGCTGGCCAGGCTGCGACGACAGAGCGATACCCCCATCGTTGTCATTTCGGAGTGTGATCTGGACAGGGAGCGGTTGCGCGCACTGCACGCCGGCGCTGACGACTACATCGTCAGGCCATTCAACCCGGACGTGGTCGTCGCGCGATTGCTCACGATGCTTCGCCGCTCCGGTGCGCTCGCTCCTGAACGTCGTCTCCGGGTGGGAGCGCTCGAAGTCGATACGGAAAGCTATAGGGTGTGCCTGCGGACGTCCTCCGGTGAAACGCCGGTTTCCGTGACACTCGTCGAATTCCGCCTGCTGGCTCACATGGCCAGGCTGC
Organism: Burkholderia sp. AU30198; assembly: GCF_020419825.1. NCBI lineage: Bacteria > Pseudomonadati > Pseudomonadota > Betaproteobacteria > Burkholderiales > Burkholderiaceae > Burkholderia > Burkholderia sp. AU30198. The sequence continues at coordinate 143,992 of NZ_JAIZSA010000016.1, forward strand.
CGAATCGTGCCTTTACGCGCATCGAATTGCTCAATGCGTGCATGGCAGACGTAAGTGCATCCCCACGCACCGTCGACAGCCACATGACCCGGCTACGGAGAAAGCTGGTGGCCGCAGGGGCGTCGGGCATCCTGGAAAGCGTGCACGGCGTCGGCTATCGCCTGAGAAAATCCGGCTGACGGGGGAAGGCGTCGCTCGTTGTCCGAATCCGCTGTTCGTCGAGTGTGCATGCGGCGGTGGCGTGCGTGCCGCAGAGAATGGTGCGCCACCAGGCGATCGTCCGCTCCGAGCCGTTGCGGCGGTTGCGCAGATACCCGACCTGATCGCTTGGCCCTGGGCCTCATGTGGGATGCGGGCGGGCGGCGCGTCCGTATGCCGCTTCTTCATCGCGTTACCCCTGGCCTCCAGGGTAGGCGAATTCGATGGCCGTTTGGCTGCACCATCCATCCCGGGTCGGGCAGGCTTCGACACAGCGAGCCGCATTTCACGATCACGGCTCGCTGCGCGAATCAAGCATCCGACAGTTACTGCGCGACGACCCCGTCGCGAGAAAAAACCAGCCACTTGTCGCCAGGCGAGGGGAGCGCCGCGGTGTACGTCGTCCCGGTCTGGGTGTGCAGGCGCTGGAACGTCTTTCCATCATCGGCGCTTTGAGCCTGCAGCCCGTCGACACCCACCGCCAATACCGTGGAGCCTCGGGACGCAAGCGCGGTAATGGAATTCTTGGTGTCGAGTGTCGCGCGTGACCAGGTCTGGCCGTTGTCCTCGCTTCGCATCAACGTGCCGCGCAGCCCGCCGACCAGCAGCACGCCATTGGGCAGCGCCACGCCGCACCAGAACGACCCCTTGTAACCGGTGTCCACGCTCTCCCAGGTGTTGCCCTTATCCTTGGAGATAAAGAGTTGCCCCTTCTCGGCCGTAGCAAAGATCTCGCCATTGCTGTTCGAAAAAAGACCGAACAGATTCAGGTCGGACTTCTTGCCGTTCGGGAGAACGGCTTCCTTTTTTGTCCAGGTCTTGCCGCCGTCATCGGTGACGAGGATGAGCGACCAGAGTCCGACGGCCACGCCGTGGTTGGCATCGATGAAGTGAACGCCGAACAGCGGGCGATCCTCGGTCGTCGCGAGACGCTGAACCTCCCACGTCTCGCCGCCGTCGGTCGTCTTCAGGATCGCGCCCCAGTGGCCGACTGCCCACCCTGTCCTGGCGTCGATGAAACTGACGGACGTCAGCGTCGAGCTCACGGGCACGGCCTTGGCCTGGCGGTACGTCGGGCCGCGGTTATCGGACAGCAGGATGATGCCGTTCGCGCCGACACTCACCACCCGCTGGCCTGCCCACGTTGCATCCAGCACGGGCGACTGGGTCGCAATGCTGGACTGGACGGCCGGAACGGGCCTGAGTTCCGATGCGGATACGCCGCCCATCAGCGCGCCAAAGACGACGATACCGGCCGACATGGAGAGAACCTTACGATATAGGGTCATGGAATCCTCTTCTTCTTCAATGTGCGAGCAGGCCGGGTGCGCGCGCGGGCCGGCGCCGCGGGAAGATGCGCTCGAGCCAGACGGCGAAGGCGGGCAGAACCGTCATGGCCATGACCATGTTGACGATGAACATGAACGCCAGGAGCTTGCCCATATCCGCCTGGAACTTGAGCTCGGAGAACGACCAGGTGGCGACGCCGATCGCGAGCGTGATCGCCGTGAAGATGGTGGCCGTCCCGATCTCGAGGATCGATTGTTCGAGCGCCTTGACGATGCCGACGCCGTTGGCGAGATGCAACTGCAGGCGGTTGTAGATATAGAACGCATAGTCGACGCCGATGCCCACCGCCAGCACCATCACGGGCAGCGTGGCGACGGTCAGGCCGATCTGCAACTCCTTCATGAACCAATAGCCGATGAACGTGCCGATCGTCAGCGGCAGGCAGCATGCAAGGACAGCACGCAGGTCACGGTACGTGACGAGGACGAGCAGGACGATCGTCGTATAGACGTAAAGCATCATCGGCAATTCGCTGCGCTCGATTTCGTCGTTGACCGCGGCCAGCACGCCGGCGTTTCCGGAGGCGAGCCGGATCTTCACGCCCGGCAGCTTGTTCGTATCGCGGAATTGCTTCGCTGCGTTGATCACCTGGGTGATCGTGGTCGCCTTGTGGTCTGCCAGATAGATGTTCACCGCGGTCATGCTGCAGTCCTTGCGCATGACGCCGGGCGTGCGGGCCACCTCGCCGGCCAGCGATGAATAGTTGTCGGGGTCGATGGGGATCGCCGACATCTTCGGATTGCCTTCGTTGTACCCCTCGTTGTATTGCCGCAGCAACGACGAAAACGAGACGACCGACAATACGCCGGGAACGGCACGCATCGACCAGACGAAGCGATCCTGATAGGCGCCGACTTCCACGTTGTTGCAAGACTGGGGCGGCGCTTCGAAGACGATGGAAATCCAGTCCAGGCCGACGTCGTAGCTCGACGCAATGGAAACCGAATCCTTGTTGAACCGGGCGTCGGCGCGAAGCTCGGGCGCGCCGGCCTGCAGCGTGCCGACCACGCGATCCCGGCTTTCCCAGGCCGCCACGCAGAACACCACGACGGCCGCCAGCAGGATGATCGCTGCATTGCGCGGAACGGCGACTTTTGCGAGAACCCGGAGCACGCGGCCACGACGAGCGGCATGCAGCTCCGCATTCTTTGCATAGTTGCCGTCGACCTTGAGCATCGACGCTGCCAGCGGGAGCATCACCAGATTCGTGACGATCTTGTACGCCACGCCGAGCGAAGCGGTGATCGCGAGCTCGCGAACCATCGGGATCGGAATCAGGATCAGCGTGACGAAGGAGACGAAAGCGGTCACCAGGGCGAGCGTGCCGGGAATCAGCAGCCCGCTGAAGCTGGACCGAGCGGCTTGCTCCACGGATTTCCCGTGGGAGATCTCGCGAACGATGAAGTTGATCTGCTGGACGCCGTGTGACACGCCGATCGCGAACACCAGGAACGGAACCAGCACACCCAATGGATCGAGCCCGTAGCCGAGGAGATGCAGCGTACCGAACTGCCAGACGAGCGAGACAAGCGAGCAGGTCAGCGGCAGGATCGTCAAGCGAATGGAGCGGCAGTACCAGTAGACGGCCAATGCGGTCAGGAGCAGGGCGATCGCGCAGAACTTCAGGACGGACGATGCGCCGTTTGCAATATCACCAATCTGTTTCGCGAAACCGATGATCTGGATCTCATAGTTCGAATCCTCGAACTTGGCTCGCAATTGCGATTCGAGCGCCTGATCCAATGCCACATAGTCGACCCGCTCGCCTTTGGCATCCAGCTCGTTGAGATCGGCGGTGACCATTGCACTGCTCTGGTCGCGCGACACGAGGCTGCCGACGAAGCCGCCCTGGGCCGTCGAGCGCGAAATCGCGCCGACGGTATTGCTGTCGAGCTGATCGGGCGTCACGGTGCCGGGAATGAGCGGGTCGGCCCGGAATCCGTCTTCGGTAATCTCGTTGACGAATGAATTCGGAGTCCAGAGCGACTGAACGCTGCTGCGAGACACGTTGGGCAGAAACGTGACCGCCTGGGTGACCTCATACAGGCGTTTCAACGCGGCCGGCGTCCAGATGCTGCCCTTGCGGGCCTTGACGACGACGATCAGGCGGTTGGCGCCGAGCAGGTCGCCGCGATACTCGTTGAACGTCTGCGTGTATTCGTGGCCAAGCGGAAGCTGCTTCTCGAACCCGGCGTCCATGCGCAGCTTGACGGCGAAGCAGGCCATGGCGACCGTGAAGAGAACCAGAAGCCCCAGAACGAGACGCCTGTGACCGAACAGCGTATTTTCCAGCGAATGAAGAATTCTTAGCAGCTTGCTGGGCCGGGCTGCGTCGGAAACAGGCGTTTGATTCATATTGACCTCAGAAATTGCGAGATGCGACGATTGCCACGAAGTCTCGATCACGTAGCGGGTTGGCCAGCGGGTTGGTCGGGCCCATGAAGCGGGTGTAGTTCAACGCGACCTGCCAGTTCGCCGGGTTCTGTATGAAATTCACATACAGGTTCATCGCCGTCACGCCGCGCATGAACTGGGCATTCACGTTCGGCGTATTGCCGAACAGGCCGTACCGGACGTATATCCCCGGATTGACCTGCCACCCGGGAATGACCGTGCCGTCGTAGACCCAGTTGAAATCGACGTCGATCCCGCCGGAGTATTTCGTTCCCTGTGCACTACCCGGCGAGTTGAGCGCACCGGTCGCGAACAAGTCATTGAACTCATTCCCCCACAGAAGCGCACCAGGAGAAATCGGCGACCCGCCATAGCTCTTGTGAAGCCCGGGATAAGCAATGATCACCGTCTCGGTCGTCAGGGTGGCGGTCTGCGCGCCGAGCAGCTTGAGGAACGCGCCGGAATTGCCCGGCTGGAGCGAGTAGAGGGTAGTCAGGTGCCACTGGAATCGCTTCTCGTCGACCCAGCAGTTTCCCCCTTGCGCGACGCATCCACTGGCCGGGTTCAGGGGAACGGCATCTCGCGGACGGTACGAGAGCTCGGTGCCGATCGCCCAGTCGCCAACCGGGAAGTTAGCGCTGACACCGATCATGTGACGGTCTTCCGGAAATCTGAAGACCGTCCCACCCGTCGAGCTCAGCGAGACTTGCGGGAACTTGTCGTGGTACGCGATCGTGTAGAAACCGAGATTCAGGTCCGTTCCCGCCGGCTGGTAGCGAATGGAAAAGCCGTACTGCCCGCCGTTTTTCGGATGGACGGTCGCGACGCCATACGCATTGTTGCCGGGCCCTACGATCTGATTCGACCAATAGCTGCCAACCGGGGGAAGGTAATTCTGGTTCCAGTTGCTCTGGATGTACCCTTCGACGTTCACGCCGTGACCCACACCGGACGCGACACTCAGGATCGGGGCAGGCAGGATGAATTCCTTGACCTGCGCGCCCGGTTGCGATGCGCGATTCACGTCGATCGCATTCGTCGCATTGATCCCCCCGACTTCCCAGATACTTTCGCCCCAGCTGACGACCTGGTTACCCACGCGGATGCGCGTAATCTGATCGCCTACGTTGAACTGCTTGCTGACCCACAGGTCAAGCAAGCGCGGCTTGAAGCGGATGTTCTTCTCGGCGTCGGACGAGAGCCCGCCGTTCAGGCTGGGCGGTGGGTTATAGAAAAGGTTCTGCCCGCTGGTTGCACCGGTGGTGTGGGTGCCGGAGTAGTCGTATTGCCAGGTGCCACGTGCCATGAACGTGAGCCCCTGCGACGGCATCTTCAGAAGCAGCTCGTGGCTGCCCTTGAGATAGCTCGTGAACGGATCTCCCTTGCCGTAGTTGATGTCGCCCTGATCGGAGAGGCCACTCAATTGACCGAGTCGACCGCCACCGGTCTGCGCACCGGTGGCCTGGTTGTAGGTCGGCGATACGAGGTTGCTGCTTGGCGAGGCGGTTCGAATACCGACGCCCGCCGACACCGTGGAGTCGAAACTACCTTCGACATTCCCGATCGTGAACGTGAAGGCGTGCGCGCTGCCGCACCCGAGGGCGACAAACGCCGAGATCGCCGCGCGCACGAAGATCACGCTGGATCGGGGCTGTAATGAGGAGGGGGTAGCCATTTTGTTTCGGCCCCTGTCAACGCTCGCTCAACGCACGGAGATTATCGGCGTTGTAGAAGCTCGGCTTGTAGTGTTGGTCCGCCGACGAGTCGACCGACCACTTCGCGTCCCGTCCGGCCGCGAGCATCGAACCGTCCACGAGGTATCGGCCATCGACGAGGTTGTACTGAGCGAATGCGAGCGTGTCGCAGCTCCCCGTCTCATACACCGGAATGACGTAGCCCTCGCGGACCTTCGAGATGTTGCCCTGCGCGTCGTAGTCCACCGCGCCGAGGTAGTTCCAGCTGTCTTCGTCGACGTAGAAGAGGCGCTTGGGAGCGGTATGGCGCATCCCCTGCTTGACGGTGGCTTCCACGACCCACACGCGGTGGAGTTCGTAGCGACGCTTCGACGGGTTGACGAAGTCGGGGCCATACGCATCTTCAAATTTGTCCGAGAAGTCGTACATGCCCAGGTCGTTATACGTCACGATCATTTCCTTCTTGCCGAGCAGCTTCCAGGAGAATCGGTCCGTCTGTCCGGAGAAGACCAGCGCTTCATCCATGTTGTACTGGTTGTCGAAGCCGATCTGGGGCGCGTCGTACGCATACGACGGCATGCGACGGGTGCGGCGCTGCCCCGGGAAGTAGTAGAAGACTTCGGTCGGCTTGCCGGCGTAGGTCGTAAAGATCGCGGCCTGGCCGGCAATGGCCGCCGGGGACTTGTACGCGTAGTAGGCGTTTCCTTCGACCTGATTGACCTTCGCGAACGTCGTGCCGGCCTTGTCACCCCACGGCTGGTAGATCCACGCGTCGGAAACGTTCTTGATCCAGTCGGACGCGCCCTTTCGCGGAGAGACGACGGTGATGATGTCGCGCATTTCGACACCGGCGCCGCGGTAGTGCAGCTTCGCGTTCCACATCACTTCCGCGCCGGTCTTGGGCGCAGGGAAGGGGTAGCCGGGCAGGTGAGCATCGGCGAGTTCCGACCCGTCCGCGTTCATCTTGGCGAAGCCCACGTTGTTCTTCGTGTTCTCCGCGACGAAATCGGGAGCGCCGCACGTGCGCCGGGACGGATAGACCGGCATCGAGAAGCCCTTCAGGTTCTTCAACAGCGCGATCTGGCCCGGGTTGAGCTTGTCCGCGTACTTGTCGACATTGCTGGCATCGATCGTGTACAGGGGCTTGTCGGACTTGTATTTGAAGAAATCCGCGCGGCGCTTGCCGTAACTCCAGCCCGCCCCGACGTTACCTACGGGCGTCCATGCGGGAATGCCGCTCGCGGTGCCGGCGACTTCGGCACCCGACGGCGAATGAGCCGAATCCGTACCTTCCGCCAGCGCACCGGTCAAAGACATCGCGACTGCGGAAGCGATGACGGACAATTTCGCTGCCGATCGGATGAGCGAAGCAGATTTCTTGAAAGCATGAGTCTTGACCACGGCTATCTCCTTGACCTTGACCAGGTGACGTGCGCCCGCCAAAGGGTTATGCATAGATGAATGCGGATGAACGGTTTGGAAGTTCTGTCCGTTTGTTAGCTATGCGAAATGAATGAAGGTGCGTTTTTCTTTGTTTTCGTGAATCGGCGAACTCCAGGTCATCGTTGTCACGCTGGAGTTCGTATTGCCCGGCACCCTGTTGGCGTGCCGGACGGTTTGTTACTGCGTGCAGCTATTGGGCGCCCACCAGGGCCGGATGCGGCCGGTTCGACCGGATCGGCTTCGTACGCGCCACTTGTGAACGGCTTCTGGCTTCCGGCTTATGCCGGGACCGACGAGAAGTATTCAGCCGGTTGAGCGTGCCATCCTGCCCAGCGCTTCTCCCAGTAGAGGTTGTGAATCTTCTCGGAGATCGGGCCGGGGCCGTTGCGGTTGCCGAGCGGCTGATCGTCGATTGCGCTGACGGGCATGATCCCGCCTGCCGACGACGAGGTGAATGCTTCGTCAGCCTCGCGCAGCTGGGTCGCGGTGTACTTGCCGATGTTCACCTTGAGGCCGAGCTCGGCGGCGATGTCGAAGACGCTCTGGCGCGTGATGCCCAGCAGGCAGCCTTCGGCCGGGGTATAGAGTTCCTCGTTCTTGATGAAAAACACGTTCGCACCGGCTGCTTCGGTGAGGTTGTCGCTTTCGTCGACGAGAACCGCCCAGTCCTTCTCCTGGGTCATCGCTTCGAACAGCGCGAGCTTCATGTCCATCCAGTGGAAGTTCTTGGCCGTGGGATCGACCGCCTTCGCGGAAATGCGGTTGTACAGCTTGCTGATCAGCAGGTTCGAGCCTCGCGTGCGGACCTCGTCGTCGGCCTGGAAGAAGAACGGCACGGCAAACGCGAACATGGCGTTCTTCATCGCGCCGCGGTCGCGGCGATCGACGCTCAGCGGGCCGCGGGTGACGCACCACCAGACGTACGCGTCCTTCAGACCGGCGTTGCGTACGAGGTTGTGGAGAATCTCCTTGACCTGCTCGCGATTGAACGGATTCTCGAGGAAGAACTTCGCCGACGATTCTTCCATGCGCGTGAGGTGATCATCGAGCCGGAAGAAGTTGCCCCGCGAGACGGTGACGACATCGTAGGCCGCGTCGGCGTGAAGGAATCCCGCGTCGACGAGCGGGACGGTCGCTTCGGTGATGGGGACGTAGTTGCCGTCACAGAAGGCACTGCCATCTTCGTAGCGGGGTTCATGCGGAGCGCGAGCATGCAGCGGGTTCTCGTGCATGATCTGCTGGACTTGAATGATTGCCATGGTAATTACCTTTCGCTCCCGAGGGAGAGTTGTCGTTCGGTGTTGACGTCAAAAGCGACCGGATCGCGGTGCGCTTCTTTGCGGATTGCTTACTTCCTGGCTATCCGGCGTGAAGTCTTCCATATGACTTGATCAAATGACCGTGTAGTAGAAAGTATTGCTCGAAAAATTCCTTGTCGATGAAGGTTAACCCTCTGTGATGCCTGGCTGGATACGTGAGCGGCGAGCAGACCTATGTCTGCTGGCCGTGATGGTCGGATGTCCTTCCGGCAGACCAAACCGATCCGCCTGAGAAAAGTAGCTTCGGCGTGTTGCGAGCTTCGCCGGAAGTCGTCTCGTGGTCTCGTCTCCATCATCATCGGGTCAAGCCCGCTGCAGATCTTTTGCGGCGACATGACTGTTCGTTCCGTGAAGGGTCTTACTTCGGCGTGCCGGTGGCAATACTGATTATTACCGAGTCATGTGACTTGGCCAAATGATCAAAAAAGACGATAGTATGGATCTTCCCGGGCGATCCAGAAGGCTGAAGACTCGCCCTCGATACCAACTGACATGGAGCGAGCAGATGCCGATTTTCGAAGCAGACCATCTCCGCAAGGCGTTCATAGGCGGCCGTTGGGTAGCGCCTGCGAACGGTGGCGTGGAGCACGACATCATCAACCCGGCGACGGGCGAAGTCTCCGGCGTGTTGCTGTTCTCTGACGAAGCCGATGTGAACCTGGCCGCGGAGGCGGCGCGCAACGCCTTCGCAGGATTCTCGAATACGCCCCTCGTTGAGCGGCTCAAGCTGCTCGAGCGCGTGATCGGTGCATACACCGAGCGGTTGCAGGATATGGCGGACGCCATCACGCTCGAGATGGGCGCACCGATGGACGCCATCTCTCGCCCGCTTCAGGCGGCGCTGGGGCTCTGGCACCTCCATACGACCCTGGAAGTTGCGAAGCAGTATCCGTTTGAACGAACCCAGGGCACGTCGCGGATCGTGAAGGAGCCGGTGGGGGTGTGCGGGTTGATTACGCCCTGGAACTGGCCAATGAACCAGGTCATGTGCAAGGTGGCGCCGGCGCTGGTGGCGGGTTGCACGATCGTGTTGAAGCCCAGTCAGAATGCACCGTACTCGGCCATTGTTCTCGCCGAGATCCTTGAGAAAGCCGGCGTACCGCCCGGCGTATTCAATCTGATGCAGGGCTCCGGGCAGCGCCTGGGCAGGGCCATTGCGTCCAGCCCGCTCTTTGACATGGTGTCGCTGACGGGTTCGACGAGCGCTGGCGTGGAGGTCGCTCAGGCCGCTGCGACGACGATCAAGCGGGTGACGCTGGAGCTGGGCGGCAAGTCGGCGAACATCATTCTGGATAGCGAGAACTTTCAGCGGGGCGTCACGCACGGGGTGCTCCAGATGATGGCCAATTCCGGCCAGACCTGCACCGCGCCATCGCGCATGCTGGTGCCGGCGCATCGGCTCGAAGAGGCGGAGCAGATCGCGGTCGCTGCATGCGGGCAGGTCGTCGTCGGTGATCCGCGCGATCCCGGTACGACCATGGGGCCGATGGCGAACCAGCGCCAGCATCAAAAGGTGCAGGAGATGATCCGGGTGGGAATCGACGAGGGCGCGATGCTTCTATCGGGTGGGCTCGGCAATCCCTCCGGGCTTGAGCGAGGCTACTACGTCAAGCCGACGGTGTTCAGCCGCGTGAACAATCGCATGAAGATTGCAACCGAGGAGATTTTCGGCCCCGTATTGGTGATCATCCCCTATCGGGATGAATCGGACGCCGTCACCATCGCCAACGACTCGCCGTACGGATTGTCCGGCTACGTCTATGGAGACTCGATCGAACAGGCGGAGCGCGTCGCCAGAAAATTGCGGACGGGGATGGTGCATTTGAACGGCGCGGCTGTCGATATCGCGGCACCGTTCGGTGGGTACAAGCAATCCGGCAATGGACGAGAGTGGGGCTACGCCGGTATCGAGGAGTTCCTGGAGACGAAGTCGATGTTCGGTGCGACGTCGGGCGCCGTCAGCTAGCGGGAATCGACGACGGGCGTCCGGCGGGATGCGGACGTCCGTCTACGGCAAGGTGGCAAGGTCGAAGCGCGCGATGAGGCGGAGCGCTGACGGGTGCTGTCGGGCTGCCGGCTATGGGTGCAATGACGCGCCGTGTCGACGCTCAAGCCTGTACCGTCGAGCTCGAGAGGGAGGTGGCAAACGCCTCCAGCGCTGAACTTGCATGATCCAGGTTCGCCCTGAGCTGGCGGATATTCGTGTCCCCGTGCCAACTGTTCAGCAATCCATCGATCAGGATGATGCTCATTCTGGCGACGGATTCAATCGCGTCATGGTTGACTTGCGGCGCGCACTTGCCGAGGTAAGCGATCGTTCGCTCGATCGTCTGGACATAGGTTTTCAACGCGAAATCGGGGCGATGACGCTCTGCCCACTGGATCAGTTCAGACTGTGCTCGCGCGTACGACGGATGCTGCACGAGCCATTCGACCATCTTGCGCAGCTGCCATCCGGCGAGTTCGCCGAAAGAATGAAATTCCCTGTCAGCGGGGGCATTCGCTGCGAGAAGGTCGAACAGGGATTCGTAAACCGCATCGAACAGATCGTCCTTGGTATGGAATACATAATGCAGCGATGCCAGAGGGCAGTTTGCGGCTTCGGCGATTCGCCGCGTGGTGGCTCCGGCAACGCCGTGCGCGGCGATGACTTCGACGGCAGCGTCAACAAAATCTTGTCGCCGCAACGCAGCGCGAACTCTTGTCATTGGTAAACTCCGGTACCCGAAAATCCTCTTCCGTTCACGTCATACACAGGTGTAGTGTTTATCCGTGATACATGGTCAAGTGACCATAACGCTCGTGAATTATGTCGGCTTCTTGAAAGTTTGTCCATGAATGAGCCGGCCACGGGTGCCCTGAATATTCAGTTCGCTTGGTTGAGCTGATTTTGGAAAGTGTGATCGCTTGACTTGATCATTTGATCGGTCAACGTTAAGCAGACAAAGAAGCGCTGTCGATGGAGGTAAACCCGTGAGCGCGAGAGCGGCAACGTAAGACCGAGGGCCGCCTGCCGGGAGCGTCAGGTTTCGATGCGATTGGAAACGGGCTGCTTGGTCGCAGCCCGTGTGGATTTTCGGCGGTGCCCATCACCTCGCGTCGCACGTGCGCGGCCGGACGCGCACAACGGTTCGTGAAAGCACCTTCGAGCAGCGCTAGCGAGTAGGGCGGCGCACGGGACAAAGCTGAAAATGTCATGCGCCGCGCACCGTGCGGTCATTTTGAAGAGGCGACGTGACGCTGCCGCCGTGAGGACACCGGGGAGCCGGTGCCTCGGGGCAGGTGGCAGGAGCTTATTGCTTCCGTACCGACTTGCGAGGGGTCTTGGCGGCAGGGCGAGCGTCCAGAAGCGTCGTCGCGTAGGCGGCCAGCATCTTGCTGGCGTGGTCGACATCGGCGGCCAGACGCTTCGAATCTTCCTGGGCAAACCACGAGAAAAGCAGTCCGTCGACCAGGGCAATGCTCAGCCGCGCGATGGCATCCAGCGCCTTGGCATCCGCGCGAGGCTCGGCGGCGGCCAGCATGGAACGGGCACCTTCCTGGGATATGCGAAGGGCGCCAATGGCCATGTCGGGCTGATGTCTGAGCGCCCACGTGTACAACTCTGATTGAGTCTTCGCGTATGCCGGGTTTGCTTCGAACCAGGCCATCACGGAGCGCAGGTTGAACTCCGCCAGTTCCGACAGGGTGCCGTGCTCCGGCGCCTCCGGGCTATCCGAGCGGATCAAGTCGATCAAGGACTCGTAGACCGCGAATAACAGCTCGTCCTTTGAGTGAAAGACGTAGTGCAGGGAAGCCAGTGGGCACCCTGCGGCCTCGGCGATGCGGCGGGTCGTGGCACCCTTCACACCGTGCTCTGCAATCACCGCGACAGTCGCCGCTACGAGGTCCTGGCGGCGGACTTCAGCCCGTACTCTCTGCATTGGCCAGAGCTCCGTTTTATGTCTTCGTCCAAAGGTGCTACCCGTGCAGGGTAGTCGAATCCTCGGATATTAGCATGACGATGGACGGCATTTCGCAAGCAACGCAAGGCGTTGTCCTGCACGGATGTTGTGCCGCCATGGCGGCGCGGGAAAAGTCGTTCGCAGGGACGTGTTGCGCGTGATCGCAGCATCGGTGCATCGCGGTGCCTGGCAAACATCCCGAAGCCGACGCGACTCGGCAGCCTGCTTCGGGAACCAGGGGCGCACTCATTCATTGGGCATCCGCCCGGCTGATCAAGCGGTGCTCCGTTTGTCTGGCGGCGTTTGCGTTCCGGTTTCGATGCTGCTGTCTCGGGAGATACGCAAATGCGGTGACCGACGTGCGTCCGCGAAAAGGGCAGCCACGCGTCGCGTGGAATGGGCGCAACTGCGTTGGCTTGTACGGTGCCTTCGTGAGGTGGCTAATGGAAACTCCGTATTCCAAATGTCCTGTCGAGGCATAAGATTCGTGCCTGTAGATACGTGGTCATTTGATCAAGTCAACTTGTCTGCACCGCTGACGTGACTTTGGGTATCTCCTGGTGCAGCGAAATCCCCGCTCCGGGGCATGTGTTTCGCCACCGGGCGCGTCAGCCGCAATACAGGGAAGGATGATCACTTGAATCGGGTTGGCATGTGCATTGCTTTGTAGTCATATGACCAAGTCGTGTGATCTTGTATGTTGACTTGAACGATGAATCTCTCTTGGTGGTGTGGTCAACGACAACGATAGGGAATGCGAATGAGCAATTTGATTGCTGTCTTGGGCCTGGGGGCGATGGGGTCAGCAATTGCCACCTCCCTGATTGCGGATGGCGAGAAGGTCGTCGTCTGGAACAGAAAAGCGGAGAAGGCGCAGCGAGTGCTTGAACTGGGCGCACGCGTTGCCGATAGCGCCACGGCAGCCTGCGATCAGGCAGACGTCATCGTCGTCGTGACGGCGACACCGATTGACCTCGCGGCGGACTTCGAGGCGCTGGGCGAGCGGCTGAAAGGAAAAACGGTGGTCAATCTGGCAACGGGGCGCCCATCCGAGGTCCAGGTACTGGATCAAATCGTGACGGGTGCTGGCGCAAAATTCATCAGCGGAACAATCCAGTGCTTCCCGCCCGATATCGGCCGTGAGAGCGCCGTCATCCTTTTGGGTGGCGACGAGAAGATCTGGAGCGAGGTTGAGCCTCTGCTTCGAAAGATTGCGCCGCAATCCACCTACGTCAGTGCCAGACCCGATGTGCCGAACGTGCTCGATGCAGGGTTGACGGGCACCTTCGTTTTCGGCGCTGGCGCAGCCTTCCTGGAAGGTCTCAGATTCGTGGTGAATTCAGGCATTTCGATCGACGAGATTCGCGACCTGATCCCAACCTATATCGCCGGTCAGACCCACTTCATCGAAGGTCTGTTCGAATCCGTGGCGGCTTCAGACTATCAACCACGAGGCGCAGATCTGGATGTCTACGCGCGGGCCACCGGACTGTTTCAGCAGGCGCAGGAAGATATCGGGCAGCCGCCTCGAATTCTGAAGGCGCTACGCGAGCGAATCCTGGCATCCATTGCAGAAGGCAGTGGTGACCGGGGATACGCCGCACTTTTCAATCATTGACACCTGTTGGAGGAAGCACCATGTCGTTGCAACGCCTTTCAAGCGATAGCACTCCTGAAGATCTTGCGAACGCAGTTCGCCAGGATGGTGGAGCGATCGTCAAGAACTTTCTCGGTTCCGACTTGCTCGCGCAGATCCAGCGGTCGCTCTTTGACACGCTCCAGTCCGCTCCGAACGGAGTAGACGATTACTTTGCAGGTACACAGACACGTCGGGTCTCGCGCCTCTTTGCGCGTACCGACTGGATGGCCGAAGTTGCGTTGCATCCGCTCTATCTGGGCGCGGCGCGCAACATCCTGCAGACGCCGATCAAGATCTGGAGCGGCGAAAACCAGGTCGACATCGCTCCCGATATTCAGGTGGGCGTGACGCAAGCCATTCAGATCCTGCCGGGTCAAGGCCTTCAGCCGTTGCATCGTGACGATTCCGTATGGCTTTGGCGGCACCCGAACTATGGGCGCGAGGCCCGGTTCCAGGTCATGGTGGCGGTATCCGACTTTACGGCGGCAAACGGCGCCACGCTTGTCATCCCGGGTAGCCACAAGTGGGACGACGAGCGCATGCCTAAACAGGAGGAAGCCGTTTCCGCGGAAATGTCCGCCGGCGATGCGCTGTTCTTCATCGGCTCCACCTATCACGGGGGCGGAAAGAACACCAGCGATGCACCGCGCACCGGCCTGACGATGTCGTATGACCTGGCCATCCTCCGGCAGGAAGAAAACCAGTACCTCACGTTGCCCATCGAACGCGTGAAGCGCTATCCGGAAGAGCTGCAGCGCCTGCTCGGCTGGACGTACGGCACGACTTTTGCCGGCTTTGTCGAGCGTAACGGTCAAATGTCGGATCCGAACGACCTGTTGAAAATGAAGGATTTCCTCGAGGTCGGGCATTTCGATTAACGGTCGTGATGGGGGAGTCCGGGCCCGGTTTTCACGCGGAAATCGGGCGACTCCATCACCTGACGGCATCGTAGTCGATCGACGGAATGCAACAGGTCGGTGAACCGCGAGCAATTCTGAAATTGCGATTTTTCGGTTGGATCAAGCAGTCTTCGAAACAGTGTCAGTGCGGATGCGAAAAAGAGGGCAATTCGATGCCTCGTCACGATTTCGCATTCGTGCAAAAGTCAAGGAGTCGATCGTGAGTTACGAAATCAAGGGAATCCGGAAAATCGCCCTGCTTTATACCGGGGCCGTGGTCTGGACGCCCACCTACCTGCTTCCGTTCAACATCGAAGAATCGATGGCCCGGTTCGGACTGTCCGAGAGCACCGCTGGATGGCTTGCGTCTGCGGTACTGCTCTGTCTTGCGCTTTCCATCATCATTTTCAGTCGTCACATGGCGACGTTGAACAAGAGAACGGGGGCGCTCGCTGCGGCAGCGCTTGCCGTTCTGTCGACGTGTGCGATGTTTTCAAATAATTTTTATGTATTCGTCGCTGCGAAGCTGGTTCTCGGCGCCGCCTTGGGCGTCAGCTGCGTTTGCGCGTACGGGGTGATTGCACACGTCAAGCACCCGGAGAAGGTCGCGGCTCAAGTCGCTGTGGCGATGGCCATCATATTTTCCTGTGCGATGTACGTCGTCCCGATCGTGAATGTGGAGATGGGCAATATCGGTGTGGACGCCGTCCAGCTCGCCGTTGTCGTGACGGCGCTGTTCTTCGGCGCATTCATGCATCCCGCCGTCAACGCAAGCGAGGAAGAGGTCGCGAAGGACGCCATCAAATCCAGTGACGTCCGAGGGATTCTGTTCAGCGCATTCTTCATCTACGTGTCGCAGACGGCCCTCATGGGTTTCGCCGCAGAGGTCGCTGCAACCCGGGGTGTTGAAGCGGAGCAACTCGGCATGCTGTTCATGATCAATGCGGCTTTCCAGTTGCCGGTGGGGGTAGCGGTCAACTGGCTGGGCGATCGTTTTGGTCTGTTCAAGCCGATCGCCTTTGGACTCGCGCTGTTGATCGTATGCAGCCTGGGCATGTATTGCGTGGGCGGCAGGTGGGCGTTTCTCGTGTCGACGGCCCTCGTCAGTGCCGGTGCGACGCTGGTTGCCCCTTACATGGTGGGGGCACTTTCACAAATGGATGCCAGCGGACGAAGCACCGCGACCTGTGCGTCGGCAATCAATCTTGGCCTGGCAGTGGGCCCCGCGATTGCCGGCACGGTGTTCAGCGTGGCCGGTCTGCGCGCGGTCGGCTGGCTGTCCGTCGGGTTGCTGGTGGTGCCGATCTTCCTGACCAGCATGGCGATCCGGCAGTTCAAGTCGCGACATTCCGAGGCGGCTATCGCCTGACGCGTGAGGCGACGCGATCAGCTTGCCACGCGAACGCGCCCCGGCCCTTGCGGGTGCCCGGGGCGGCGCCGGCCGCCCGACAAGCCAGTGCGAAACCAATCCATGCCGATAGCGTCTTCTCGCGTCGAGAGGTGATGCACGGATGAGTATTGACGTTGGCAAGCGCGATGGTTACTCAAATTCTTGACGATCATTGGAATGTGTCATGGAACTCAAATTTTATCTTTATTGCCTTGCCGATCTTGCGTTGATAACGACTTCACTCGTCTATGGCGTGAAGCTTCTCAAGCGTCGCAACGGCCTGCTCGGATTCGAGTGGCTGGTGACGACGTTCTCGGCATCGAATTTGATGCTCAATGCGCTGACTGGCGAGCACGCATTTCTCAGTACCTCGCTTTTTTGCGACGCATTTTCCAGAGGTTTCGGCGTACCTGTCATCACTATCGTTGGCATGATGGCTGTTACGCACCGACATAAACCATCGATTTTCACTGACGTCTTGTATGTGGTGGGCGCGCTGGCGGGAACCGTCGTTGTGTGGACGGCAGACTTCATGGTTGAGCCCAAGCCGTATTTCTATCTGGTGATGTGGTCCTTGTTCTCGGTGTATCTCGTGTACGTCGTCGGGAAGCTGCTGCGAATTGGCGACAAGCGCAACGCAGTGAGCGTGATCGTGGCACTGGTCGCCACGCAGATTATTGCGAGCACCTATGACTTCTACCCTATACCTGGTGACCATGATCACATGATCTTCTATATCTTCGCGTTGCTTTCCTGGTCTTACCTGTCCGTCTCGCTGTA
This sequence comes from Burkholderia sp. AU30198, assembly GCF_020419825.1. Lineage (NCBI taxonomy): Bacteria > Pseudomonadati > Pseudomonadota > Betaproteobacteria > Burkholderiales > Burkholderiaceae > Burkholderia > Burkholderia sp. AU30198. The sequence continues at coordinate 161,042 of NZ_JAIZSA010000016.1, forward strand.
TTACGCCTATTGCTCGCTGGAGCGCGCGCAGGAAAAAGCAACGAACCTCAATCGACGCTACACCATTGGCAGCCTGGAACGAAATCCGCAGTGATTGCCGCACGGCCAGCGGAATGCCGTTGGATCTTCATGCGGGAAAACGGAGATGGCTACTTCAATCGTGAGCTATCCCGCCGTGGAGGGGGCCATTTGATTGCGAGCAATATCTTGCCACCCACGCCGCGCTCTTACGGGCAGCGTGGGGCGAATTTGGCCTGCAGTCGGTGGAGGTTCTGTTTCCGGTGTCAGGTCTGCGGCCCTTCGGCTGCGGAACGGGACCTCCGCTTCTCTCTCGCCCAGGCATGACAAGCCGGCATCGATCGATTTGCGCTGCGACTGTCTGGTCGATCAGCTTGCGAGCTTGAAGAAACGGACGCGCCGCGATCGAGCTCGGTGGCGTACCCGGTACGGATGTGAAGTTTCAGCACGAACTCGAGCAGTTGCCCAAGCGCGCCGTCCGGCGCGCCGTGGGCGTCGTCGCACGATGCGTGCACACGAGGCCAGCACAGCCGTGATCGAGCGAGAACGCGCTATCGAGATGAGTTGCGCGCGCTCGCCTTCGCTCGGTCACCGGAATGCCTTCGGTCGTCCGATCGCGATGCTGACGTTTCCCGTTCCGCTGGCGTCAACAGACGACGTGAATACGGGTCCGTTGAGAGCGGAACGGGATACGGGTCGGGTTGTATCTAACCCCGGTCCGCGAGCGGCTTCCTGAAACATTCAAACACGGCGGCCAGCTCATGTTGACCGTGGCCCTTGGCGACGGCCTGCTGGAGTCGCGCCAGTACTTCCTGCGGGTAGCTGCTGTCCGTGCCACTTTCCTGGCTGAACGCCACCAGCTGTCCGATACCCGCGGCCCAACTGTCCAGGGTGGCCTGCGACCCGGAGTAATTCCCTTTCTTGATCATCTGTACGCACGTCTGAAGCGTATCCTCGACGAAGGGACGACGCGCCAAGGCAAGTGACAAGTAGGTGTCGAGGGAGATGCCTTCGGCGTTACACACGGCTGCGCCGTAGAGAAACCCGAGCGCGGCCCCCAGGGAGAACGAACCCACAACTGCGCCATCGAGAATGGCGGCATTCTCGAATCGCTCCCCAACGAACAACGCATGTCCACTCAGGTTCGCCAGGGCAGGTCGCAGGGCTTCGAAGGTCGAACGCGAGCCGGCATACAGAATCGATCCGTCCGGCGTGCCGATATCCTTGGGGTAGCAGCCGATGGTGCCGTCCAGGTAAGCCATGCCGTGTTCCTTGGCCCATTCCGCAGCATCTCGTGCGTCCTCCGGTGTGCCCGTCGTGAGCTGGATGATCGTTTTGCCTTTGAGACGGGCCGCGACGTCCGGCGTGCGCAGCAACGAGTCGGACGCGCCATAGTCGAGCACGCAAACGATCACGACCTGACTCGCATCGATCGCCTCCGCGGCTGAGTGTGCGACCTGGGCGCCAACCTCGCCAAGCGCCGCGGACTTGCTCGCCGTGCGGTTCCAGACGGTGACGCGATGATTGGCGGCAAGCAATGCCTTGGCCAGGGCCGCTCCCATTGCGCCGAGACCAATGACGGATATTGCCTGCGCCGTTACGGTATTTGCCATCACAAAACTCCTTCGAATCGCGTATTTGAAACTTCAGAAGAGGACTTGCTTTGCACAGCGAGGAACAGGGGTGCCCGCCGTCGACCGCCACCGATCACATGTGGCAGGAACCTGTCGTTGGCCTGCCTGCTTGCCCGGCAGCCGCGTCGAGATGTGCTCGATCAGCACCCTGCCGTAGTCGGTCTTCCACATCGCATCGGTCGACTCGGCGCCGATGAAGCGTGGTTCGATCGCGTTGGCGGATGCGGTAGATCCTGGATGGTTTCACGCGAGAAGTGCCATCCATCGACGTCGGGCAACGACGGATCAATCCGCGACGAATGCTTTAACCTGCATGGGTTCGAGACGCTGGATGAAGCCACGACGATCATCGAGGCATGGCCCCTGAATGACCTGCCAACGATGGTTATCCTGGCTCTTCTCCCAAAGAAGCAGCACCAGCCGAATTCGCCTTTCAGCTGGTGCCTTGGTCGGATCCGGCTGGATCCGAAATGCTGTAAAGCGCGCTCCAGATCTGGCGCGGAAAACCCGCGCCGATCAAGCGCATCCGGCATTAACGCTGCACGGTGTCCAGAATATCCAGGCGGCTCACTGCAATCGCCTTCTGCTTGATCGCGCCAAATGCCACTTCGGTCGCCTCGAGCGTACGTGCGATGTCGTCGTCGGTGTGGCTCGCCGTGAAGAACATGTTGTGCCACGGGTGGAGATAGGCGCCATTCTTGATGACTTCGGAAGCCCACGCCCGGCCGCGCGACACGAGCTCGTCGTCACCCGCGAAAAGCATCTGGGGCATGACGCTCGGCCCGGTCTGCTTGAGTTCGAAGCCATGCCGCTCGGCTTGCTCGGCGATGCCGGCGCGCAGCTTGTCCGCCAACCGCTTGGTGTGTTCGAGGTAGTCCGTTTCTCGTACCAGGCGCAACGTTTCGATCGCCGCGGCCATCGGCACAGCCGAGAGCCAGTAGGAGCCCGTGACGAAAACGTTCGTCGCAGCCTCTCGTGCCTTGTCCGAACCGAGCACCGCGGCGATCGCGTAGCCGCCGCCGATGGCCTTGCCCCAGCAGCTGAGGTCCGGGTGCACGCCCCAGTCCGACCACGAACAATCACGCGACAGGCGCAGCCCCGTGCGGACCTCATCGACGACCAGAAGCGCTTCCTGCTCGTCCGCGAGGCGACGGCACTCCTTCGCGTATTCGATCGACGGGAAAAACTGATCGTAGAGCACTTCGTGCCGGAACGGCGTAGCGTAGATGGCCGCTACGTCACCGTCGACGCTCTTGATGGCGGCATTGAGGCTCTCGATATCGTTGTACTCGAAGTAGACGATGTGAGCTCTGTCTTCCTTGGTAATCCCCGTCGTATAGGGCACGTTCCACGGGGACGCACCATGGTACGTGCCGCGCGCAACAAGAATCTTCCGCTTCTCGCGATAGGCGCGCGAGATCACCATGGCCATCGACGTGGCGTCCGAGCCGTTCTTGCAGAACATCGCCCAATCGGCATGGCTGACCTGTTGAGTGAGCGCCTCGGCAAGCTGAACCATCACCTCGCTGGGGCCCGTCGCCGTGTCGATCTTCTGCAACTGGAGGGCTGCGGCCTGCTCGATCCGCTCGTTGCCGTAGCCGAACAGATTCGTGCCGTAGCCACACACGTAGTCGATGTACTTGTTGCCGTCGACGTCCCAGAGGTGGGTACCTTTCGCTTTTGCAAAGTACAGCGGGAAATCTTCCGTCAAATACTTGACGCTCTGGTGACCGTACATCCCGCCCGGGATGACCTTTTCGGCTCTTGCGAACCACTCGTTCTTCTTTGCCAGCCTGTCCATGCTCGACTCCTTGTGAAAAATTCGTTCTCGGAACGTCAGACCCGATATCAAGTCTTTTGACTGAGTCATTTGACCACGCGGGCGAACCCAGGAATTTTGAGGAATGCAGCTTCCGATATCCCGCGTTTCGTCGTTGGATCGACGCGCCGTCTAGCCTCGCGTCGCGAATGCAGCCTCGCTGCGTCACGCGCCTGGACGTCTGTCGTCGCTTGATGCGAATTGGTCATTTGACCAAGTCTAGTGTCTACAAATGTCGCCCAGGCTGAAATTGGCGTTTTCCACTAGCCCCGCACAGGAGTGGATCAACGTCGCGCTCGGCATGCCATGGCGATGGGGGAGGCGGCGGGTTGAGCAGCGGCAGTTCGCCGGCGTGTGCTGCGCGGCGGCGACATCTGATCCGGGTAATGGAACTCCCCGCTCAACCTTTCGAGCAGGGATGCAGGGCGGTCAAGGTGGGGATGCGGGCTGGGGAGGGTGGTGGTGCACGTCCGCCAGAAGATTTCGCCGCGGGAGATCGTGGTGCGTACGGACGTGTTCAGACGCACGTGCGCGCATGGCAGGGGCAGACTGATCTACGCAGTTGAACGTATCCGAAGCGCGCGGGCTCGCGCGTCATCGACACATGGATCCACAGACTGTCGGGCCGATTCAAGACCGAAAGCCGTCACCGAAGCGCGAGCAATGCGCTACGCGGATCGTGTTCGACACGACCCGCGTGCAAGGCTGCGCCGGCATTTTCGATTGTTCCAGGTAGGGCCTATTGGGACGAGTCGTAGTGCTCGATGTGGTACAGAACCATGAATCCCGGGCTTAACACCAGAAGGATCCCGGCAACGAGAGAGATTGCGACAATTAAACGCTTCACCATGATCACGCTCCTGAGTTGGATGAGGTGCAATAGAAAGTCGATTCTTGGGGGCCATCCCCGGAACGGCGCGCAATCCCCGCGTTGATCTCCAGATCGCCCTGGGCAACGTCGGACGAAGGAACCCTCTCGCCGTCGCGGTTTGCCACCTCGTCGAGGCGTTGGGCGAGCGGGTGAGCGACCTGGCCGCCGGTCACGATCGCAACGCGATTCGTCAGGTCGATCTTCATGGGATGTCTCGCTGGTGGTGATGCCGTCGTGGCCCGCGCATGTGCATCAGGAAATACGGGGAGGGGGATCACCCCTCCCGGACCGATGCAGGCGTCTGTTCGTGGTTCAGAGGCCGAGGTGCGTGGCGATATCGTCGTAGTCGACTTGCCACAGGCCCGGCGTGCCAGCGGGGTATTGCGAGCGGAAGCCGATGATTCGCTGAACGCGTTTCGACAGGCGTCGCACGGTGTCCATGTCGACGATGAAGGGATACGCTTCCTCCGGAGTCAGGTAGGACGGTTGCATCGGAATCGTGAGCCCGCGCCGGCGCTCGTTCTGCGTCACGTTCGCGCCGCCACCGTGGATCACCTTTCCGCTGAACAGCAACGCGTCGCCGGCATCCATCTCGGCGGCAATGGTCATGTCAGGCGTGCCCTTACTGTCGAAGTAATCCTCGTCCCAGTTCTGGCTTCCCGGAATGATTCGGGTGGCACCGTTTTCCTCGGTGAAGCGCGTCAGGGCAATCATGAGGTTGGTGAACACCGTCGGCCCGTTGATTCCAAGCGCGCACAGGGGCGGAAAATTGCCGACATCGCGATGCAGCATCTGTGCCGTGTTGCCCGGGCCGATGTCGATGACCTGCGCGGTCGAAAGCCACCAATCGCCAGACTCTTCACGGTAGAGCACCTCGCCGAGCTCGTGAAAGAGTTCGTCGTCCAGCACGTCGCCAAAAGTCTTGCTGTGCGTGACCATGTTCGTCAGGCGCTTTGTATAGGTGCCGTGGAATTCCTTGATCAGTTCGTTTTCGTGCGACGACCCTTCGCGAAGCCGCTCGAGCGGAGCATCGACCTCGCGGTTGATGTTCGCGACTTGCTCCTGGGTCAGATAATTCTTGATCCGGACTCCGCCATATTGATTCATGAGCGACACGATTTCTTGTGCGCTGGTCTGCTTCGGGACGGTGGGGAGCGCGCCCTGAATGTTCTGAATATTTGCGTTCATGGTTGCCTCAAAGTTGCGTGGACGGGTAAATCAGACGCGGCGTCACGTTCTGATTCGGGTGGTGATCCAGACACCAAGTAGAATGTTTGACTGAGTCATTTGACTGCATATACCTTCGCTTTCTGCCATACGTTCCTTTCGCGCCAGTTGACGGAACGCGCACGTTGTTCCCGACGTTGTCGCGACCTCCGGGTAGTCCAGTCGCTGTTTCCAGAGGCGACAGACACGGAGCGATTCGCCGGGGTTTCCGGTGATCTGGCGTAATCGTGACGAATCAGGTCAAATGACCAAGTCGTATGATCGAGAAAGTTAACATGGCGTTTTTCGACGGTCGATCATGGTTAACCCGTCGCTTTCGAATGGTGTAGCCGTTGAACGTCGAAGCGTCGTTCCGACGAGCATGCGAAAAATGTGGTCACGCCCTGCGCCGCAAGGCGAGGCGTGGACCAGGAGCGACATCCGTGTCACTGACGCACGCAATTCGACCTGGACAGATGTGTGTTGGCGCGGCTTGGTGGTTCAGGCGACGTCTGCGATTCCCGCAGGGGCGCTGAGTGAGGAGTTGTCGTTTCGTTTGCTCTCGAGACGACAAGATGAGACACGACAACATCTCACTCGGGGCGGGCCTCTGAATGCCTGTATGCGGGGAGGGTAGCCATCCCCGCTGCGGAATGGTTCGGAGATAAACTACGGAGCGCGTCAGCTTTTATAGGAATCCGATGTTTTTATCAATCGAATTCATCCGTTTCATGCGGCTTCAGCGCATGCTCTCGCGCCACCTTTCTTGATACGGCATGCCCTCTCGAAACGAGTGGAAAATCTGCCAATCCGGTTCCGGCCAGAACTCGACAGGAACCCGATTGAGGGAAGCAAGGGCAAGAAAGCGCAGGCCCGGATCGAAGAACGAGTCGCAAATGTTCCCGAAAGCGGGGCAGGTCAAGACTTCTTTTGCTTCTCGAAAGTCACGGGACGCTGCATGAATCTTGTTACCGTCATGCAAACACGTCGGCAACGTATCTGCCATGCTCCCGTTCCATCGTGTCGATCCACTCGCTGGCGCTTTCATCGTTCTCGCCGGTTGTCTCCTGATAAATGCGACCAAGCGTGGCACGTACGGCGGGTGCCATATTCTTTCCGTCCCCGCAGACAAAGACGGTGGCACCTTGCGCAAACAGTGCGGCGATTTTCTCGCGTTCCAGCCAGACTTTGTCTTGAACGAAGCGAGCACCTTCCTCCGGGCGGTTTGAATAAGCCGGCATCACTTCGACCACACCGCATCGTGCCCATTCGTCGAGTTCATCGCGATAGAGAAAGTCAACGTCGGGGTCATCGATCCCGAAGAAGAGCAACGACGTGCCGACGTTCTCCCCCCGCTGTTGCTGTAATGCGCGCTCTTGCAGAAAGCCGCGGAATGGGGCGATACCGGAACCGGCGCAGATGAGAATCATCGGAAGATTGGGTTCGGCTGGTGGCCGAAAACGTGCATTCGATGGCCTGACTGCAACGGACAAGCTGTCCCCCGTGTTGAGTCGCGCGAGGTACGACGACGCTACCCCTTCATGACGACCATTGCCGGAGAGCGCTGGTGCGTCGACCACTGCTACCGTCAGCGTGACATGGTCTGCTTTCCAAAGCGGGGAAGACGAGATCGAGTACTGGCGTGCTTTCAGCGCGGGCAGCATATCGAGGAACTTATCGAGCGACAGATCGACGGAACCGAAGCGTTCGAGCAGATTCATGACGGTTGTCCGCTTTCCCAGAATCTCGCCTTCGAAATCGTCGGCGCTCAGGCGCTCAAGCTCGACCTTCTCGGGTGGGCAACGCGTGGCAGCGGCCAGGCTGGATACTTGTGATCGAGTTGCGGGAACGGCGAGTTCAACATAGCTCGAAAACAGTTCACCGCAACCCATTGCCTGGCCGAGCGGAAGGCGTGGATTGCTTGACGTTCCTTCAATCACCACCTGAGTGTCCCAGCTCACGCGAAACCGGCGCAAGACGCGATCGACGTTGTATTTCGAGTTGCGGGGCAGAACGGCCAGGTAATCTCCCGATCGATAAGTCATCGCTTCCGGAAGTTTCAATTCAATATGCTTTTTGGAGCGGCTGCCAGCCACGCTGATATCAACCAGTTCTCTATTGTCGACGATGGAGGCATGCGCCATGTCGCCGACATTCAGCAATTTTTCACGGGTATTCTCGGCGAAACTTACTTTCAGTGCGGTATCGCCATGATGCACAACCGAGACTTCCCTTCCGGCGCTAGTTGCAAAGCGATTCCACATTTCGGTGTACCAACGGTCAAATTCACCAAAGAAGTCGCCACCGGAATCGAGTTCGCCTCTGAAGTGCACTCGCGTAGCGCCGGCCTTCTCGAGCGCTTCATCGACGCGCTTGGGAATCGCCTGGTATGTCCGTGCCCATTGTTTGTTGCCGCACCCAAGAACCGAAAAATGGACGCCGTCCAGCGCACCCTCGTCCAGTGCTTCGACATACGGGACGAATGATCTGGCGTTGTCTGGCGGCTGTCCTTCGTAGGAAGCGGTGACGATCACGATTGCAGGATGTCCGTCGAGTTTCCCCGCGAAGTCGTCAAGCGGCGCGCACGTGGCGTGGAATCCATGACGGCTCGCGTCGCCTGCAATGCGTCGTGCAAAGGACTCGGCGGAACCGGTGTTTCCCCCGAAGAGGACGAGCATATTCGACACATCGTCGCTGGCAGGGATCGACTGAACCGGAGCGACGCTGGGGCTTTGAGCGCTCGAGCGGGCGTGAGGGGCCGTATCGGGCACTTTAAGCGCACCTCGGGCCCGCGGTTTCACGTTCACCCGGAAACCGGCTGGCTTCAGCGTAAGCGTTTCGGCGACGTCCAGCTCGTAGTCCGGATCTGCGAAAGAGAAATCGAATCGCTGAAGCAGCATGATCAGAACGAGATGGGCCTCCTGCATGGCAAAAGGGCGGCCGATACAGGCACGTGCACCATTGCCGAAGGGCTTCCATGAATTGGGAGGCAGTTGCTCCGCATTCTCCGGGGCAAATCGCTCCGGACGAAACGCCTCGACGTCCTCGCCCCAGACGCTCACATCCCGATGCAACATGGGAGTCAAGATCATGATGATGTCGTCGGGAGAAACGGCATATTTCCCGCCGAACGTGGTGTCGGCGAGCGGTTTCACTGCGAATGCCGGCGCTGTCGGCCAGATTCGCAACGTCTCCATGAGGATTTGTTCGATGTAACGAAGGCGTGCGAGATGCTCGATCCGGGGTGTCTCGCTGCCAACAACCTCGTCGACCATGTTCCGTGCTTTCTGCAGGATGTCCGGGTTTTTGAGGAGGAAATAGGTGGCAAAGGACAGGAGCCCGCTTGTCGTTTCATGTCCGGCGATGAGAAATGTAATCATCTGAAAGACGATGTTCTCGTCATCAAGTTTTTCTCCCGTCACCGGATCGATGCCGTTCAGCATTCGGTCCAACAGGTCCATCGACTCTTCGTTGTCGTGCGGGTTCTTCCGCCGGTCTTCGATCATTTTGGTCGCGAGCGACCGCATGACTTCGATGTCCGCGTCGAACTTTCGACTGCGATTGACCATCAACTTCGAAACAAGTTTTGGTCGCAACTCGCGCTTTCCGGCCTCGCTGAGGGTGTTGACCATGGCATCGACAAACGGATGCTGATCTTCACGGTAGAAGCTGTTGAAACGACAATCAAACGCACAAAGGGCAATCGTGTCGAGCGTCAGTCGAGTCATGTGATCGGACACATCGACCGGCGTCTCCGGGCCGAACCGCTCCCAATGGAGAAACATCTGGTCGGCGATGTCGACCATTTTGTCAAACATCGACCAGATACTGAGCGGGCCGAACGCCTGCATCAGCACACGATGCGCTTTGGCCCAGTTCGGTTCGTCACCGAACGCCGTAAATAACCCGTCCCCGATCGCGGGTCTGAGTTCGAGCAGCGATTGGTGTACACACTTCTGAAATCTGCTTTCGTCACACACTTCATTCACGAGTGTTTGTCCGCTGACAACGTAGTAACCTTGCCCGAACACCTCGAACCAATAGACTGGCCCGTAAGTGCGCGCGAGATCCATCATCTTTGCAAGCGGAGACGGCCCGAGGACCTCCATCAAATGACCGATGACGGGTTTCAGGGGCGGCTGGGGGACGAGGGATGAGGATTTCATTTCAATAGCCTTTCAGAGGTATGTCGGCGCATCGCATCTCAATCTATTGAACGAATGTAAAATAGACAAAACCACGTGTCCAGAGCTTTTTATGCCACCTGATGTAAGCCCTAATCCCGCCGATCCTCGCTTTCAACGGAGTTACGACGCTCTCGTTCGTGCCGCGACCGAACTGCTCGACGAGGCGCCACTGAACAAACTCAGCATTGCTCAACTGGTGCAGCGCGCGGGTGTCGCTCGCCCCACGTTCTATCAACACTTTTCCGATCTCCAGACTGCCGCTCAGCGGGCGGCGTTGGTGAGGCTCGACAACGCTTTCGCATTCGTCGAGGAGCAAGGCAAACTGCTGAACTTGCCGAATGCCACTTTCGTCACGTCGATGGAGGTGGAAACCGCGCTGATTCTCGAGCATCTGTATGAGCACGAGCCTTTCTATCTGACCGTATTCAACGACGCGGCGACATCGGCGTTTTTCGATGAACTGGTGACGTTCGTCGCGGGCCGCATCCTTCCGCCCTATGAAGGTGTTCGCACGGAAGCAGAACAGGATTGCCTGACGGTGCTTGGCGGCGGGTTGGTCTGGACGGCGGTGCACTGGCTTCGCCAGGGCGCCACGCGCGAGACCCCGGCGGCAATGGCAAAGCGAATGGCCACGACTGCGGCGACGATCCTCGACGCTTTTGGTCTTACGCTCGGGTTCGCACAGGCGGATTCAGAGTAGCGGGAGGGGAGGCACGGGAAGTGGGCGGGTTGATCGACATGCGCTGCTCGCGTGCCGAATCGACTTGCACGCGAACTTGCTGCGCAGGAAGGGCATCTTCGGTCGTATCGCTAACCGACAGGTATTGATCCATGCGGATGATCGTGAGTGTCAGTTGGCGCGATCTTTACTTTGAAAAGTAGTTTGCACTGCTTGTTATATGCGCGTTGGCTGAGACGGCTTGTAGCACTGCGTCTACATTCTCTGCAAACGAAATGCGGTGGGGAACGCTTGCGCAGCATGCCATGGCATCACAGCCACTCACACCCACTCCCACCAGCGATCACCGATCACCGCGTCATCGCTTCCGCTCTTTGAGCGTACGTCGTGTTCGTACCGACTGATAAAATCGCCAGCCAAGGGCCGGATCGCAGAGCCATGCCAGTATTGACTTCCGGCCCGCGCGCCGGCCAAAGTTAAATGAAATGTGATCACTCCCCGCCGCGCCGCAAAATTTTGCACAATGGCGGCAGCGCGGCCCGTTGCCGCGATTCACCCCCGGGAACCCGGCCAGCCGGACCGGGGCCGGCCCGAACCGATACCCGACCTCGGCACCGACGTGCCACCGCCCGCCGCCATGGACCAACCGAAACGCATCCTGATCGTCGAGGACGATGCTGACATCGCCGACGTGCTGAGCCTGCACCTGCGCGACGAGCGCTATGAGGTCGTGCACAGCGCGGACGGTGCTGAGGGGTTGCGCCTGCTCGAACAGGGCGGCTGGGATGCGCTGATCCTCGACCTGATGCTGCCGGGCGTCGACGGCCTCGAAATCTGCCGGCGCGCGCGTGCGATGACGCGCTACACGCCGATCATCATCACGAGCGCACGCTCGAGCGAGGTGCACCGGATCCTCGGCCTCGAGCTCGGTGCCGACGACTATCTGGCCAAGCCGTTCTCGGTGCTGGAGCTCGTCGCGCGCGTGAAGGCGCTGCTGCGGCGGGTCGACGCGCTCGCGCGCGATTCGCGGATCGACGCGGGCACGCTCGACGTCGCGGGGCTGGCGATCGACCCGATCGCGCGCGAAGCGAGCGTGGACGGCGCGCGCATCGATCTCACGCCACGCGAATTCGACCTGCTGTATTTCTTCGCGCGGCACCCGGGCAAGGTGTTCTCGCGAATGGATCTGCTCAATGCCGTGTGGGGCTACCAGCACGAAGGCTACGAACACACGGTCAACACCCATATCAACCGGCTGCGCGCGAAGATCGAAGCCGATCCGGCCGAGCCCGTGCGGATCCTCACCGTGTGGGGCCGCGGCTACAAGCTCGCCGCGCCGGGCCAGCGGGACGCATGATGAAGCTCACGCTCACCCAGCGGCTGTCGCTCGTGTTCTCCGTGCTGCTGCTCGCCTGCTCGGGCGCGTCTGCGTGGCTGCAGATCCGTGCGAACGACATGCGCGAGCAGGAGGTCGTGCAGGGGCTGTCGCGCGACCTGGCCGCCAATATCGTCGACAGCGTGACCCACAGCGCACCGCTGATGGACGCGAACGGGCTGCGCCCGGACGCCGTGCGCACGTTGTTCGGCCAGTTGATGGGCGTGAACCCGAGTGTCGAGGTCTATCTGCTCGACAACGCGGGGCGCATCAAGGGCGACGATGCGCCGCCCGGCCACGTGAAGCGCGACCGCGTCGATCTCGCGCCCGTGCAGCGCTTCATCGCGGGCGAGCCGCTGCCGATCCTCGGCGACGACCCGCGCAGCCCCGATGCGCGCAAGGTGTTCAGCGCCGCGCCGCTGCAGCGCGCGGGGCAGCCGCCGTCGGGCTACATCTACGTGGTGCTGCTCGGCGAGGCGCACGACCGGCTGGCCGCGCGCGTCGACGCGGGCAACGTGCTGCGCACGACGCTGTGGTCGATGGCGCTGGTCGCGCTGCTCGGCCTGCTCGCGGGCCTCACCGCGTTCAGCTTCATCACGCGCCCGCTGCGCCGGCTGACGGACGCGATGCGCCGCTTCGACGCGAACGGCACGCCCGACACACAGCCGCCGGTGCCGCGTTCGCGGCCGGGCCGGCGCGGCGACGATATCGTCGTGCTCGAATCCGCGTTCGCGCAGATGGCCGACCGGATCGGTGACCAGTGGCGCGCACTGACGCACCAGGACCAGCAACGGCGCGAACTGATCACGAACATCTCGCACGACCTGCGCACGCCGCTGACGTCGCTGCACGGCTACCTGGAGACGCTGTCGCTGAAGGCCGACACGCTCGCCGAGACCGAACGGCGGCGTTACCTGTCGATCGCGCTCGCGCAGAGCGCGAAGGTCGGCCGGCTCGCGCAGGCGCTGTTCGAGCTCGCGCGGCTCGAATCGGGTGGCGTGCAGGCCGAACGCGAGCCGTTCTCGCTCGTCGATCTCGTGCAGGACGTGTTCCAGAAGTTCGAACTGACCGCGCAGGCGCGTGGCGTCGCGCTGCATGCGCGGATCCCGCCGCGGGTGCCGGTCGTGTCGGCCGATCTCGGGATGATCGAGCGCGTGCTGACCAACCTGCTCGACAACGCGCTGCGGCACACGCCTGCGCACGGCGAGGTCGAGGTCGCGCTGGAGCCGCGCGGCGACCGCGTGGTCGTGACCGTGGCCGATACCGGGGAAGGGATTCCGGCGGCGCGGCGCGAAGGGCTGTTCCAGCGGCCGCAGCGGCCGATGAGCGGCGGTGCGGTGACGAGCGGCGGGCTCGGGCTGCTGATCGTGCACCGGATGCTGGCGCTCAATGGCAGCAGTATCCGGCTGGTCGACCAGGCCGGGCGGGGGGCGGTGTTCGAGTTCGCGCTGGCGGTGGCCACGCCTGCGGCCGGCGACGGACGCTGAGCGCCGCCAACGCCCGTGCTCAACCGCCGCGCTTGCGCCGCACGTCGCTCGGCGTCATGCCGGTCCAGCGCTTGAACGCGTGGCGAAACCCCACGGCGTCGCTGAAGCCGAGCGTCAAGGCGATGTCCTCGGTGCTGAGCGTGGTCGTGCTGAGGTAGTCGATCGCGAGTGCCTTGCGCACGCTCGCCAGCAGCTCGCTGTACGACGTGCCTTCGGCTTCGAGCTTGCGGCGCAGCGTGCGCGATGTAATGCACAGGACCGCCGCGATCGCGTCGATGTCCGGAAACTGCCCGGGCGTGCGCGTGAGTTCCTGGTACACGCGCCGCGTGACGCCGGCCTGGCTGCGCAATTCATCGAGCAGGCTCGCGCAATGCGACGACACCTGCGCGGCGGTAATCGGATTCGCGAGCTGCGGCGCGCGCGTGAGCCACGCGGCCGGGTAGCTGAGCACGTGATGCGGCTGGTCGAAGGCGATCGGGCATTCGAGCGCATCGGCCAGCAGCGCCGCGTGTGCCGGCTGCGGTTGCGCGAACTGCGCACGCGCCGGCACGCACCACGCGCCCATCACGTCCTTGATGATCGTCACGTGCAACGCGAACTGCATGTCGATCAGGAAACGGTACAGCGGCTCGTCGAGATCGGGCAGCGCGACTTCGTGCCGGTCGGGAAACAGCCACGACGCGGTATCGCCCTGTTCGACCCAGCGGATCGCGAGCATGCCGTTCGCGAGCCGGTGATATTTGACGGCCGATTCGAATGCGTGCGCGAGCGATTCCGAACACAGCATCGCGTAGCCGTACATTCCGTAGCTCGACACGTGCAGCCGGTGGCCGACGCGCACGCCGAGATCGGTGCCGTCGTAGCGGCCGATTGCATTGCGCGCGGCCGTGAGGAACTGCAGCGGCGACGTGAGCGTGAACGGGTCCGCGACGGCGGCCGGCGTGAGGCCGGTACCGTCGAGCACCGCGGCCGGGTCGATGCCGGCTTGCGCCGCCACGTCGAGCAGCACGGCCAGCTTGGCCGGCGTGAAGCGCTGCTCGCGCAACGCGTGGGCCGGCTCGACGTCCGGCAGCCGGGCTGCGCGGGCGGTCGTCGGGTTCAAGAGCGCACTGCGCGGCATGGGAGAGTCCTGCGTCCGAATCGATATCGTTTACGGCACGCAATTCTGCTCGGGATCGGTCCCATGCGCTACAGGGTTCACCCTGATACGCGCACCGGCGCCACCCGACGTGGCCGGTTCCGACCGTCGCCAACCGGCTTCCGCCGGCCTCAACCCGCCTTAACCCGCCTCAAACCGCTTCAACCGGCCTGGAACACGCCGGCCTGCCATGCGAACGGCTTCGCGAGCCGGTTCCACGTGTTGATCTGCGCGACGATCAGCGTGAGCGTGGCCAGTTCGTCTCGATCGAAATGCGCGCGCGTCGCGTCGACGAGTTCGTCGCCGATCGCGTGCTCGCTGATCAGCGTCAGCGCTTCCGCCCAGCGCAGCGCGGCCTGTTCTTTCGGGGTGTAGAGATCGGGCGTTTCGTGCCATACGGGCAGCAGGTGGTAGCGCAGCGGATCTTCGCCCGCGTGGATGCCTTCCTTGATGTGGCGGTCGAGACAGTAGGCGCAGCCATTGAGCTGCGACACGCGTGCGCGCACCAGTTCCACCAGCTTGAAATCGTGGCCGGTGTTGTTCGCATATTCCTCGACGTTGAGCACGACGTCGAGCAGCCGGGCGGGGAGTTGTCCAAACGAGATGCGTTCTGGCATGGCGACTGACCTTTGAAAGCGTTGTTGTATGTCGTGTTCCGGTTCGGCGTGCTGCCGAGATCGAAGTCGTATGAAAAGCAATCCTGATTATCTGGCGACGGGAGCGACCGGCAAGAAAAGGCACGATGCACGCATGACCCGTGGTGCGGATGCTGCGGCTCCGTGGGTGGCGGCGCGCGGCACGTTCGGCCGTGGCGAACCGGAAGCGAAGCGATCGTATCAGGTGCGACCGGCGACCGGAATCGCCGGATCCCGTATGTCGTTCATGCCGCTCGGGCGATAGTCGATGCGCGCAAGCGATCAGCCCCGACCGTCCGGATGCGTGCGAAGAATCGCATCGGCGAACTCGACGAACCCGCTGCCGCCCGGGCCTTGCGTGATCCATCGCGGCAACGCAGGCAATTGCTGCAGATACTCGACCACGGTGCTCATGCCGGCCGTGTGCGTGAAGTAGCCGAACATCGGCGCGTCGTTGGTGGAATCGCCGGAATACGCCACGCAATCGCGTGCCGAGCCGGCGTCGGCGCCGAACGTGTCCGACAGCACGCGCAGCGACATCGACAGCTTGTCGTACCCGCCGACCCATCCGATGATCCACAGGTTGTTGATGGTCGCGTCCGCGCCGGCCTCGATCAGTGCATCGCGTATCCGGTCGTCCTGGTCGGTGCCGGTGCGCGCATACGCGAGCGACGTCAGCCTGAAGTCCTGGTCGTCCGCGTGGCGGGCGGCGGGTACGGCCGTCTCGACCTGCCGCGCGATGCGCCTGAGCGTGTCGCGCGCGCCGGCGAGCGCATCGTCCGCATGCCAGTAACGGCGTTCGACGCCGTGCCCGTCCGCGCTGCGCCGGATGAAGAGCCCGCCGTTCTCCGCGATCACGCCGTCGACCGGCCACATGCGCGCCATCTGGTCGCACCAGCCCGCCGGCGCGGCGGTCACCGGGATCACGCGGATGCCGCTCGCCTGCAGGCGTTCGAGCGCCGAATAGGTGCGTGCGGACAGGCGGCCTCGATGGGTCAGGGTCTCGTCCATGTCGGTCAGCAGGAAGCGGACGGACGAGAAGGTGTCGGCGGGGGCCAGGGCAAGCGGCTGCATGGTCTCGACAGCGGAATGACGATCGTCGATTATGAAGAAGGGCGCGAGGCCGTGCCACGCCGCTTGCTGCTTAGCAATTCACACCGGGGAATAAGCGGCTGCCGGCGTCGGCAGGCGAAGTTGTCTGGACAAGTGCGAACCCCCGCGTGTCCGTTTCGATCATCTTTTCGGCCGCCCGGATCATTTTCAAAGCGCGCCGCGCGGGCGATAGTCGCCGGTCAGGCGATGGTCCGCGCTTCTCCGGCGTGCAGGCCGTCGCGCGAACGGCGCGCGGCTGGCGCGCCGTCCCCCGTGGAGTGAGACATGACGAAGAGACACTGGACCGGGTCGTATGGCTCGATCCCCGCCGAGATCGATCCCGATCGCTTTCCTTCCGTAAGCGCGCTGCTGGACAACGCGATGCGCCAGTTCGCCGATCTCCCGGCGTTCCACTCGTATGGCCGCACGCTCACCTATGCGGACGTCGATCGCCTGTCGACCGCGCTGGCCGCCTATCTGCAGCAGGTCGTGGGCGTCCGCAAGGGCGATCGCGTGGCCGTGATGCTGCCGAACGTGCTCGCGTTCCCGGTCGCGTTCATCGCCGTCGCGAAGATCGGCGCGATCCAGGTCAACGTGAACCCGCTCTACACGGCGCGCGAGCTCGAGCATCAGCTCAACGACGCGGGCGTCGAGGTCGCCGTGGTGTGCGGCGGATCGATGGGCACGTTCGCCGAGGTGGTCGGCGGCACGCGTGTGCGCACCGTGCTGAGCGTCGGGCGCGGCGATCTCGGCGTCGTCGATGCGCCGGCCGGTACATGCGACGCGCTGTCGCCCGGTTCGGTCCCGCTCGCGGACGCCATTGCTGCCGGGGAATCGCTCGCGTTCGAACCGGTCGCGCTCGGCGGCGCGGATCTGCTGCTGCTGCAGTACACGGGCGGCACGACCGGCCTGTCGAAGGGCGCCGCGCTGTCGCACCGCAACCTCGTCGCGAACATCGAGCAGTTCGGCGCGATCGTGCCGGCCGCGCGCGAGCCGGGCGAGGAGGTCATCGTCACGGCGATCCCGCTGTATCACATCTTCGCGCTGACGGTGAACTTCCTGTCCTACTTCGCGATCGGCGCGCAGAACTGGCTGGTCGCGAACCCGCGCAACATGGACGGCTTCATCGACGTGCTGAAGACCGCGCGGCCGACAGTGTTCGTCGGCGTGAACACGCTGTACGCGGGGCTCGCCGGCCATCCGCGCCTGACGGACGTCGACTGGTCGCGGCTGAAGCTGTCGGCCGGCGGCGGCGCGGCCGTGATCGACGTGATCTCGTCGCGCTGGAAGGCGGTGACGGGCAACTTCATCCGCGAGGGTTACGGGCTGTCGGAAACGTCGCCGGTCGTGTCGTTCAACCCGCAGTCGATCGACTCGTTCACGGGCACCACGGGCCTGCCGCTGCCGTCGACCGACGTGAAGCTGCTCGACGACCAGGACAACGAGGTGGCGATCGGCGGCGCGGGCGAGATCTGCGTGAAGGGGCCGCAGGTGATGGGCGGCTACTGGCAGAAACCGGACGCGAATGCGGCAGCGTTCACGGCCGACGGCTACTTCCGCACTGGCGACGTCGGCGTGTTCGACGAAGCCGGTTTCCTGCGGATCGTCGACCGCAAGAAGGACATGATCATCGTGTCGGGCTTCAACGTGTACCCGAACGAAGTGGAAGCCGTCGCCACCGCGGTGCCGGGCGTCGCCGAGTGCGCGTGCATCGGCGTGCCGGACGCGCGCACGGGCGAGGCCGTCAAGCTGTTCGTGGTGCTGGCGGAGGACGCGTATGTGACGGAGGAGCAGCTCGTCGCGCATTGCCGCGCGAGCCTCGCGGCCTACAAGGTGCCGAAGCTCATTCGCTTCGTCGACCGGCTGCCGAAGTCGACCGTCGGCAAGATCCTGCGCCGGGAACTCAGCCGCACCGACTGATGGCGTCGGCGCGCCACGCAGCGCCTGGCGCGCCGAGGGCCCGGAAGGCTCCGCGCGGGCCGCTCAAGTACAATGCGAGCGGTTCGATCGACGGAGACGCGATGACCGGTTCAGATTCACTTTCCGCCCAGCCCGGGCTCGCGCCCGGGCGGGCACTGCCGTCGCCGAGCGCGACGGTGCCGATCTCGCTCGTCAACGGCTTCCTCGCGAGCGCGGGCGTGCAGCGCGACGTGGTCGAGCGCTACCTGCGCGGGGCCGGCATTCCGATCGAGCTGCTCGGCGAACCGCATGCGCGCGTGACGGAGGAGCAGTTCTCGACGCTGTACCGCACGCTCGCGATCGACCTCGACGACGAGATGCCCGGCATCTTCTCGCGCCCGCTGCGCGGCGGCACGCTGAAGTACCTGTGCCTGAGCCTGCTCGATGCGCGCAACCTCGAAACGGCGCTGCATCGTTTCGGGCAATTCTTCCATATCCTGCTCGACGATTTTTTCCTCGAATCGAAGCGCGACGGTCTCGTCGCGCAGGCGGTGCTGCGTCCGAACGACGCCATTGGCCCGATCGGCGCGCTCGGCCAGGAGCTGATGCTCAAGCTCGTGCACGGCGTGTGCTCCTGGCTGATCGGGCAGAAGATTCCGCTGCTGCAGATCGAGTTCGCGTGCCCGCGGCCGCGCCATGCGGTCGATCACCTGTACTTCTTCACCGGCGCCGTGCAGTTCGACTGCGAGCGCACGCTGATGCGCTTCAGCGCGGACTACCTCGACGCGCCGATCCGGCAGAGCAAGCGCAACCTGCGCAAGTTCCTCGCGCGCGCACCCGGCGACTGGATCTTCGAATCGTTCAGCGAACAGCTCGTGTGCCATCGCGTGCGGCAGTATCTGTCGGAAGCGTTGCCCGACCTGCCGGTGATCGACCACGCGGCCGAGCACCTGCATTGCTCGGTGCGCACGCTGAGTCGCCACCTGGCCGCCGAAGGGACGACGTTCCAGGTGCTCAAGGACGAACTGCGGCGCGACATCGCGATCCAGCGGCTGACCGATACGCCCGACACGATCGCGGCGATCGGCGCCGACATCGGTTTCGACGATCCGAGCGCGTTCCATCGCGCGTTCCGGCACTGGACGGGGAGCACGCCGGGTACTTACCGGCGGCGCGCGTAACGGGTCGCGCCAAGCGTCAAGGTAGCCGGTTCCCATAACCGGATACCTTCGCGCGCTCCCATGGACGGCTCCCCTGGGCGGGACGTTTACGAATCGGCGGGGCAGGCGGGGCGCCCGTTGCCGAAGCTGCGCACCGTGCTCGCGATCCGGGCGGCGAACTGCTCGATCATCCGCTGTTGCACGCGCACCATGTCGGCATAGCTTCCAGGGGCGGCCTCGTTGAGCCGCGTGCTGCACGAAATGCGCGTACCTGGCGCGTCCTGCTGCACGCCGACGACCCAGTCGGCTTCGAACTGGGCCATGCGGCCCGGCCACGCGTCGAAGCGGCGCACCTGCGTGCGGATGCTCATGACGGCCTGGTTCGACGGACGCGGCAGGCCGGTGACGTTGCGCGCGCCCAGTTGCTCGACGAGCGCCGACGAAAGCGCCGCGCGCAGCTCGTCGCCGAGCGGTGCGACCCAGCGTTCGTTGTCGAGTATCACCGCGGTGCCCGTCCCGCTGCGCACGACCATCTGCTGCTGGTCGAGCTGGGCGGGGATGCCGACCGGCAACACGTTGATCGCCAGCGGCGCGCCGGTGTGTGCGGCGGGTGCCGTTGTCGCGGTCGGCGCGGTCGCGGCCGGCGAGACGAGCGTGTAGTAATGCACCGGGTTCGACGCGCAGGCGGTCAGCGCGATGACGGCGCCGGCGCCCAGGGCGATCGTCCTGGCGCGAATCGGGAAGCTCATGGTTGTCGGGGCTCCTGCTGGACAGGCGGGGTTGAAGGGGCGACAGGCGCGATCGGCGCGTGATCGGCCCCGGTTCCCCGGAGCAGCGATTCGGGACGGCGGCCCAGCATGTCGGTGAGCGTGCGCAACGAGCGCGCGGTACGCTGGACTTCGGTCAGCGTGTTCGCCAGGTTTTCCTGAAGCGGGCCGTCGTCGGCGATGCCCTGGCGCAATGCGCCGAACGTCTGGTTCGCCTGGTCGAGCGCGCGCGTCGTCGACGGCAGCAGCTGGCCGTTGAGCTGCCTGAGCGTCGCGTCCAGGTTCGTCAGGCTCGAATCGACGTGCTTGCCGATCGAATCCAGCGGCATCTTGTTGATCTTGTCGACGATGTCGGCGACCTGCTCCGGCAGCTTGTCGAACGTACTCGCAACGGTGGGCAAGGTCAGCGGGGTGGCATTCGCATCGAACGGCACCTTCGGCGCGTTCTTCACGAAGTCGAACGAGATATAGAGCTGCTCCGTCAGCAGGTTCCCGGTACGCGCCTGCGCACGGAGCCCGTGCTCGACCAGGCCCGCGAGAAACTGGGCCACGCGCGGATTGCCGTTGCCTTCGGTCTTCTGCAGTTTCTCGATGACGGGGCCGAGCCGATACGGATAGACCTTCACCATCACGATGGACTGGAAGCGCCGGGTCGCACGGTCGAAGTCGAGCTGGGTCGATACCACCTTGCCCATGTTGATGCCGGAGAATTCCACTGGCGCCCCGACTGCGAGCCCGCGCAACGGCTGCTCGAAACGGAGTCGAATGAGTTGGGATGGCCCGTCCGGCGCAGCCATCGCGGAAGCTTCGTTGTCGGCGAGCGCAAACACGTTGCCGGCAGGGGCGGCGGTCGCGCTGCTGTCTTCCGGTGTCGCGAACGCGATGCCGCCGCCCACGATCGTCGCGACCGACTGGGTCTTCAGCTTCAGGCCGTTCGCGTCCAGCGACAGATCCATGCCGCTCGCGTTCCAGAAGCGCGTGTCGGTCGTCACCAGCCGATCGTACGGCGCATCGATGAACACCTGCAGGTTCATGTCGCGGCGCTGCATGTCGAGCTTGTACGACGCGACGTGGCCCACCATCAGATGGCGGTAATAGACCGGCGAGCCGATATCGAGCGAACCGAGATCGGTGGCCCGCAACGCGAAACTCGTTCCCGGCATGCCGTTGATGACGGTAGGCGGCGTCTCGAGCCCGGTGAAGGCTTTGCGCGAATGCTGCGAGCGGCCCGTGTCCATGCCGATGTACGCACCGGAGAACAGCGTGTCGATACCCGATACGCCGCTCATGCCGACGCGGGGGCGCACGACCCAGAAGCGCGTGTCGTCGTGAATCAGGTTGCGCGCATTCTTCACGAACGACACCGTCGCGACGACGTGCGAACTGTCGTCGCTCAGCGAGATGGCGGTCACGGTGCCGATCACGACGTCCTTGTACTTGACGGGCGTCTTGCCGGCTTCGAGGCCTTGCGCGGTGTTGAACGTGATCGTGATTTCCGGTCCGACGGACAACCACGCGTGGATCACCATCGACAGGCCGATCAGCGCCGCGACGAGCGGCACGAGCCAGACGAGCGAAAGCCGCAGGCGATTGCGTGTCACGGGCGGGTCATGGGGTTCGAGGCCTTGCGGGCCGGATGCAGGATTCATGCTTCTTCGGCGTCCCAAATGAGGCGTGGGTCAAAACTCATCGCAGACAGCATCGTGAGAATGACGACCATGCCGAAAAACAAAATGCCGGCGCGCGGCTCGATCTCGGACAGCGGACCGAACTTCACCAGCGCACAGATGATTGCGACGACCAGCACGTCCAGCATCGACCAGTAGCCGACGAGTTCGACCGCGCGATACAGCACGGCCCGCTCGCGCATGGCCGCGACGCTGCGCCGGCCCGTCGTGACGAGCAATGTGCCAAGCGCGAGGAACTTCGTGCACGGCACGACGACACTCGCGATGAAGATCACTGACGCAATGCCGTACGAGCCGGCTTTCCAGAACACCACGACGCCGCTGAGGATCGTCGATTCGCTGTGGCTGCCGAGCAGCGTGGTGCGCATCACCGGCAACAGGTTGGCCGGGAGGTAGAAGATCAGGCTGGCGATCAGGAACGCCCAGGCGCGTACGAGGCTGTCGGAACGACGCGCGTGCAGCGCAGCGCCGCACCGCGGGCAGCGTTCCGCTTCGGCGGCATGCGGGTGCGCATCCTGCGCGTCGGACGCGCGCGTGCGGCAGACGAGGCCGCAGGCATGGCACCCGACCATGCCCAACTGACTGGCGCGAACGGGCAGGCTCATGGGCGGCCTTCGGCGGGTTTCACCGGCACGACCCAGTCCCATAGCTGGCGCGTTTCGTGGCCCGCGATCAGCGGGATCAGCACCATCAGCACGGCCGTGGCCCACAAGCCGGCGCCGGGAATGATCTGCATGATGCTGGACAGCTTGATGATGGCGATGAGGATGCCGAGCAGTCCAACCTCGATCATGCTCCAGGGACGCAACGCGACGAGCAAGCGCATCAGCGGGCCGAACGCGGGCGCGCGGCGCCCCGCACGGGCAAAGGCCAGCAACCAGATCAGCGTGGCGATCTGCAGGAACGGCACCCCAACGATGGCGAGGGCCGTCGGAATCGCAATCGGCGCCGCGAAGCCATGCGCAAGCGCGAGCGCGGATTGCCACAGCGTGGCCTCGCTATGCAGCCCCTGCACGCTGATCCGCATGATCGGGCAGAGGTTGGCGATGGCAAACACCACGCCTGCCGCAACCGCCAGCGCGAGCCACCGGTCGATATCGAGCCCGCTCGATTGAAACAGGACGGCGGAACAGCGTTCGCAACGCGCGACCTCGTGAGGCGCCAGCGCGCGGCGTCGGTAGACGCTGTCGCAATGCTCGCAGGCGATCAGGGTCGGAAACGTGTCCATGTGTTCGTGTTGCTCGCGCATGCGTACTCGATGATTTGCTTCGCAGTGTGCTTGGTGTCGATGGACGTTTTTGTGCGGTTTGATGGAGAAACGATGGAGCCGGGATTAAAAAATGCAGTCATGCCGGGGTGGCTGTCGAGGCGCACACAATCTGTTACGACAATGGCGAACCGGGGTTGGATTGGAGTGCTATCTTTCGCCGGCCTTTCGATGAAACGAATGGGCAGCAACGCAAGAACCCGGACTTCAGATTGAGCACAAGGAACAGTATTCGCATGTTGAAGAAGATCGCCTCCGCATTCATCGTCACCGCGGTTGCGGTGATTTCGCTGCCGGCCGCGGCCGACGGCTGGGACAACGCGCTCGGCGGTGCGCTGGGCGGTATCGCCGGTGCGACCGTCGGCGATGCACTGGGCGGCCGCACCGGCGCGGTGGTGGGCGGTGCGATCGGTGGGGGCGCCGGCGGCGCGATCGCGGCGAACCGTGACGAGCGCGACGGAGCCATCATTGGCGGTGCGCTTGGCGGCGGTGCGGGCACCGCCGCCGGCCATGCGATGGGCGGCCGCAACGGCGGGCTCCTCGGGGCGGCGCTCGGCGGTGGTGGCGGCGCGGCACTGGGTGGCAACCTCGGCCGCAATGCGCGGGAGCGCGACGATGCGCGGGATCGCGACAGCATGCGCAGGATGCGCCGCAACAAGCATCGCTACGACGAGGCTTACTACGACCAGGCTTACTGAGCGAGTGGTTGACGCTTAGCGAACGCGCATGCGATGCGATGAGATGCGCGTTTCGCCCTTCATGTCACACGGTGCAAGCGTTCGGCCATGCCGAGCGCGATGCCCGCCATCGAAGCAACTGAAACGAACGACGTGAAGCCGGTGCTGCCCGCGCGTTTGCCGAGCCCCGCATCACGCAAGCCGATCTGCCATTCGTACGGGCGTTTCAGGAACCGCTTTTTCACGGGGAAGGGGACAGGCGGCGAATGCGGCGCAGCGGCTTACGAGCCGGTGCCGCGCGCCAGTTTGACGAGGTCGATGACCGTCGCGACCAGCCCGGCCAGCAGCAACGCGGCGAGCAGCAGATAGCTCGGCGTCTCCCGGATCACGGCCGCGATCGGGTTGTCGGTCGCGAGAGACGAGACGGCGAGGATCAGTCCGTAGACGACGAACCATCCGGTCGCGATCGTCAACACGACGGCGACCGTCAGGAGACCGACGATCCGCACAGCGTGCAGACGCGATCCATGACGCGGGTTCACTGGGTGCTGCGCAGCCGGTAGCCGACACCGCGCATCACCTCCGGCACCCCGGACGCACCCGCGAATTCGAGCTTCTTGCGCAGCCGGCTGATATGGCTGTCGACGGTACGCTCCAGCGCATCGACGTCGGCGAGGCACGCGTCGATCAGTTCGCTGCGCGTGAACACGCGGTTCGGCGAGCCGGCCAGGTGGGCGAGCAGCCGGAATTCGGTCAGCGTCAGCGAGACGCTGGTTTCTCCGGTGTCCGAGCGGATCGTGGTCAGATAGCTTTGCGTGTCGATTTCGAGGTTGCCGACCTTGATGAAACGTCCTGAGGCGGCCGTTTCGATGCGACGCAGGATCGCCCGGATGCGCGCGACCACCTCGGCCGGATTGAATGGCTTCGTGATGTAGTCGTCCGCGCCGAAACGCAGCCCCTGCAAGCGATCGATCTCGCGGTCGAGTGCCGTGATGATGACGATCGGCGTGTCGACGCGGCGACGCAGTTCGACCAGGACTTCCCAGCCATCCTTTTGCGGCATCCTGACGTCGAGCAGGATCAGGTCGGGCTTCAGCACGGGCTGCACGTCGAGCACGGCCTGGCCGTGACCGACGCGGTAGGTGCGAAAGCCGTCGTGAGCCAGGTAGGCGTCGAGTATTTCGGCGATCTCGGGATCGTCTTCGGCAATGAGTATCAGAGGGTTCATCGGGTTCACTGGAAGTGAGCGTGACCGGTAGGCGGGCCGGCGGCGCGGCACGTGCGCCGCCGGACTTCACCGTGCTTTCAATCGTCGCGAACGGATCGGCGACGGTGCATGGCTCAGTTGTTCGCCACGTTGTTGGCGGGAGGCACGTCGGTGTCGGTCAGCCCGCCACCGAGCGCCTTGTAGAGCGCGACCGCGTTGTCCAGTTCGGCGTTGCGCAGATCCAGCAACGCCTGGCGCGCGGCATACAGCTGTCGCTGCGAGTCGAGCAGTTCCAGCCGATCCTCGATGCCGGCGCGATAGCGCAGGTTCACGAGATCGGTACGGCGCTCGGCGCTCTTGACGACCCGGGCCTGTGCGTCGATCTGGCGGCTGAAGGTCTCGCGCCCGGCGAGGCCGTCGGCTACTTCGCGGAACGCGGTCTGGATCGAGCGTTCGTACTCCACGACCGCGCTGGACTTGCGCACTTCCGCGAGATTCAGCTCGGAACGCAGCCGGCCGCCCTGGAAGATCGGCAGCGTGACCTGCGGCGCAAAGCTCCACACGCGCTGGCCGCCGTCGAACAGGCTGCCGAGGCCCGGGCTGAGGAAGCCGATCGACGACGTCAGCGACAGGCGCGGGAAGAATGCCGCGCGCGCCGCGCCGATGTCGGCGTTGGCGGCGACGAGATTCTGCTCGGCCTGCTGGATGTCGGGCCGGCGGTACAGCAATTCCGACGGCAGTCCGGCCGGCAGTTTGGTCATCACCGGCTGGCGTTCCAGCGACAGCGGATCGGGCAGGTTCTTCGGCAGGTCGGTGCCGACCAGCAGCCGCAGCGCATTATTGGCCTGCTCGACAGCGCGCGAACGCGCTTCGAGATCGGCGCTGGCGCTCGCGACCTGGCCTTCGGCCTGCGCGATGTCGACACCGCTCGCCTGGTCGGCGAGCTTGAGGCGGCGCGCGAGGTCGAGCGACTGGCGCCAGTCGTTCAGCGTGCGTTCGGACAGCGCGCGCTGCTCTTGCGCGAGACGCTCGGCGAAATACGCGTTGGCCACGGAGCCGACGAGCGCGATCTGCACTGCCCGGCGGCCGTGATCGGTCGCGAGGTAGCGCGCGAACGCCGCGTCGGACAGCGATTTCACGCGGCCGAACAGGTCGATCTCGAACGCGCTGAGGCCGACATTCACGCCATATTGGTTCTGCGTGTTTTCGAGCAGCGGCGGGTTCGATTGCGAGTCGGCGGCCGTGCGCTGGCGTGTGAAGCTCGCGCCGGCGCCGATCGACGGCAGGCGCGCGGAACGCTGGATGCCGTACTGCGCTTCGGCAGCCTGGACGTTCAGTGCGGCCAGACGCAGGTCGCGGTTGTTCTCGAGCGCGAGCTCGATCAGGCGCTGCAGGCGACGGTCGCCGAACATCGTGCGCCAGCCGAGATCGGCCGCGTTCGCGTGCTGGTCGGCCACGGCAGCGGTCGTATAGGCGGTCGGCACCGGCATCTCGGGCTTGACCAGCTTCGGCGCCATCGAGCACGCCGACAGCGCGAGCGCGGCGGAAACCGCGGCGGAAAGAATGAGTGATCGCATGGCATCAACCTTCATGTTCGTGGGTCACGGTGGCGGGCTTCTTGCCGGATGCGCGCCATGCCGAGATGCGTTCCTGGATGCTCATCACGAACACGTAGAAAACCGGAACGAAGAAAATGGCCAGCACGGTGGCGGTCACCATGCCGCCGAACACGCCGGTGCCGATCGCGTGCTGCGTTTCGGCGCTCGCGCCGGTCGCGATCATCAGCGGTACGACGCCGAGGCCGAACGCGAGCGAGGTCATCAGGATCGGGCGCAGACGCAGCTTCGATGCCTGCACGGCCGACTCGATCAGCCCCATGCCTTCCTCGCGCAACTGCTTCGCAACCTCCACGATCAGGATCGCGTTCTTCGCCGACAGGCCGATCACGGTAATCATCCCGACCTTGAAGAACACGTCGTTCGGCATCCCGCGCAACATCACCGCGCCGAGTGCGCCGATCAGGCCGAGCGGCACCACCAGCATCACCGACAGCGGAATCGCCCAGCTCTCGTAGAGCGCCGCGAGCACCAGGAACACGACGACCATCGACAGCGCCATCAGCATCGGCGCCTGCGAAGCCGACTCACGCTCCTGCAGCGACTGGCCGGTCCACGCCACCGTGAAGCCCGGCGGCAACTGCGCGGCCAGACGCTCCATCTCGGCCATTGCCGCGCCGCTGGAGTAGCCGGGGGACGAGCCGCCGGAGATACGTGCAGACGGGTAACCCTGGAAGCGCACCAACTGCAGCGGGGTTTCCGACCAGACCGGACGCACCACTTCGGACAGCGGCACCATGCCGCCGGTCGCGTTGCGCACGTAGAGCTTCATCACGTTCTCGATCTGCATGCGTGCCGGCGCATCGGCCTGGATGATCACCTGCTGCATGCGGCCCGCGTTCGGGAAGTCGTTCACGTAGGTCGAACCCATCGCGGCCGACAGCGTGTCGCTGATGGTCGTGAACGACACGCCGAGCGCTTCGGCCTTCTCGCGGTCGATGTCCAGCTTCACGCTCGTACCGGCCGGCAGGCTGTCCGGATAGACGCCGGTCACCACCTTGCTTTGTGCAGCCAGTTCGAGCAGCTTGGTTTCAGCCGCCTTGAGTGCCGAGTAGCCCTGGTTCGCACGATCCTGCAGGCGCATCGTGAAGCCCGAGCTGGTACCCAGCCCGTCGATCGCGGGCGGCAACAGGCTCATGACCGTGCCTTCCGTCACGCCGCTCATCGCATGCTGAGCGCGCATCGCTTCGTCCATCGCGCCGGCGCCTTCGCGCTTGTCCCAGTCCTTGAGCACCGCGTAGTTCAGTGCCGCGTTGGAGCCGAGGCCGGAGAAGCCGTAGCCAATGATGGAGATGCTCGACTCGATGCCCGGACGCGACGCGAGATGCTTCTCGAGGGTCTTGACCACGTCACCGGTGCGCTCGACGGTCGAATCGGCCGGGAGCAGGAAGCCGGTCATGAAGTAGCCCTGGTCTTCCTCGGGCAGGAACGACGACGGCAGCATGCGGAAGCCGAACCCCAGCGCGACGGCAATCGCGACGAACAGGAGCATCATGCGGCCCGTGCGGCCGACCAGCCGGCCGACGCGCGTCTCGTACCAGTTCGTCAGGCGGTCGAAGCGGCGGTTGAACCAGCCGAAGAAACCGCGCTTCTCGTGGTGGCCATGCGCGACCGGCTTGAGCATCGTCGCGCACAGGGCCGGCGTCAGCGTCAGCGCGAGCAGGGCCGAGAACATGATCGACACGGCCATCGACATCGTGAACTGCTGATAGATCACGCCGACCGAACCGCTCGACAGCGCCATCGGCAGGAACACGGCCGTCAGCACCAGCGTGATGCCGATGATCGCGCCGGTGATTTCCTTCATGGCCTTGATCGTCGCGTCCTTCGGCGACAGGCCTTCTTCCGCCATCAGGCGTTCGACGTTTTCCACGACGACGATTGCATCGTCGACGATGATGCCGATCGCGAGCACCATGCCGAACATCGTCAGCACGTTGATCGAGAAGCCTGTCAGCAGCATGACCGTGAAGGTGCCGAGCATCGCCACCGGCGCGACGATCGCCGGGATCAGCGTGTAGCGCACGTTCTGCAGGAACAGGTACATCACCAGGAACACGAGCACCATTGCTTCGATCAGCGTGTGAATCACCTTCTCGATCGAGATCTTCACGAACGGCGCGGTATCGAACGGGATCGAGTAGGTCATGCCGGCCGGCATCGTCTTGGCGATCATGTCCAGTTGCTCGCGCACGGCCTCGGCGGTCTTCACCGCGTTGGCGCCCGGCGCCAGCTGCACGCCGGCAAAGGTGGCGGGTTTGCCGTTCTCGCTGTTGACGAAGGTGAACGACTGCGGGCCGAGTGCGACCCGCGCGACATCGCCGAGCACGACCTTCGAGCCGTTCGCGTTCGCGCGCAGCACGATCTTCGCGAACTGCTCGGGCGTCGTGAGCTGGCCTTGCGCGGTGAGCGGCACGGTGACACGCTGGCCCGGCAGCGCGGGCGCCGCGCCGAGGCTGCCCGGGGCGATCTGCACGTTCTGCTGGGCGACGGCCGTCGTCAGGTCGTTCATCGACAGGCCATAGGTGATCAGCTTCTCCGGATCGACCCAAATGCGCATCGCCTGTTCGGAGCCGAACAGTTGCACCTTGCCGACGCCTTCGACACGTCGCAGGTCTTCGACGACGTTGCGCGCCATGTAGTCCGCGAGTGCGTTTTCGTCGTAGCGGCCGCTTTCCGACTTGAGGCCGACGAACAACAGGAAACCCGATGCGGCTGACTCGACGATCACGCCATTTTGTCGCACGACGGGGGGCAGGCGCGGCTCGACCGACTTGAGCTTGTTCTGCACCTCGACCTGCGCCATCGCCGAATCGGTGCCGGGCTTGAAGGTCGCGGTGATCTTCGCCTGGCCGGAGGTATCCGACGCCGATTCGAAGTACAGCAGGTTCCGGACACCGGACAGCTCGCGCTCGATGAGGCTCAGCACGCTGTCGTTCATCGTCTGCGGCGTGGCGCCCGGGTAGGTGGCGGTAATGGTGACGGTCGGCGGCGCGACCGACGGATAGCGCGCAACCGGCAGTTCGGGGATGGCGATCAGGCCCAGCAGGATGATGAAGAGGGCGATCACCCACGCGAAGACCGGGCGCCGGATGAAGAATTGGGACATGACTGGATGCTCCCCGTGACTCAGTGCGACGAAGCGGTCTTGACCGCTTCAGGCGCCTTCCATGCGGTCGCCGTGACGGTCGCGCCGTCGCTCAGGCGCTCCATGCCTTCGACGACGACCTTCTGGCCCGCCTGCAGACCCGACTTGATGCGGTAGCTGCGATTCGTCAGCTCGCCCACTTCGATGGCCTTCAGGTGCGCCTGGCTCTTCGCGTCGAGCACCCAGACCTGCGGCTTGCCGCCCGCGCGGACGATCGCCTGTTGCGGCACGGTCAGCGCGTTCTCGTAGTGGCCACGCGGGATGCGGGCGCGCACGTACATGCCCGGCAGCAGCTCGCGCTTCGGGTTGTCGACCAGCACGCGCAGCAGCACGTCGCCGGTGCCCGGGTCGACGTTGACGCCCGAGAACAGCATGCGGCCCTTCACGTCATAACGCTTGTCGTCGTCGCGCAGCACGTCGACCGGCAGCCCGTTGCCCGCGGTGTCCGGCTGTGCCGCGAGCGCGCCGCGCAGCGATTCAAGCGACGCGGCCGGCTGGCGCACGTCCACGTAGACCTGGTCGATCTGCTGGATGCGCGCCATCGGCTGGCTGTCGCTGCTCGCGACCAGCGCACCCTCGGTCACGAGGGCCTGGTCGATGCGGCCCGTGATCGGCGCCTCGACGGTTGCGAACTTCAGGTCGAGCTGGCGTCGTGCGAGCGTCGCACGAGCCTGTGCGACGTCGGCGGCAGCCTGGTCGCGTTGCGATACCGAGTCGTCATATACCTGGCGGCTGATCGCGTCGGCCTCGACCAGCGGCTTCAGCCGGGTGGTCTGCACCTTGGCGCGTGCGAGCGCGGCTTCCGCGCGTTGCAGGGCCGCCGCGGCCGTGTCCATGTCGGCCTTGAACGGCGCCGGGTTGATCTGGAACAGCGGCTGGCCGGCACGGACTTCCGTGCCCTGCTCGAACAGTCGTCGCTGCACGATGCCGCTGACCTGCGGCCGGATCTCGGCGATCCGGACGGCCGCGACGCGGCCCGGCAGGTCTTCGGTCAGGTCGAGGGGAGCGCCTGCCAGCGTCATCGCTGCAACCGGTGTGGCCGGCGCGGCGGCCTGCTGTTCGGAGGGCCCGCAGCCCGCCAGCATCGCCGCCACCAGCGCGCACACGGCGCCGTAGCAGGCTCGTTTCTGATTTTTCATGTGGACTCCATGGGACGCAGGCACCCAGTGGCCCGCATTTTCGGATCGAAGTGTGCGTGCGCCCGATGGAGTTTTTTGTGCGGAAAGATGGAGGTTTGATGGAGGGGGCGAAAGACTGACGGGAGGGCGGTCCGGACGCGGGCGGAGCCCGAAGATCGCGGGTGGCGGGGCGACCTCGCGGTATCTGGAAGCAGGCTGCGCGGCGCGGGAATCCTGGAACGCCGCAATCATCTGATGAAATGACGGTGGCCGTGCAGGCCATCGGCATCGCCGGCGTTGCGTTCCGGGTGCCGTTATCGCGAGGATCGCTTCGGCGTAGACGGCGGGCGTGCCGATCGGGGCACGCGCAACACTCGCTCAGCGGTGGCGGGCGTGTGCGAGACGGTGCGGGGCGGCAGGCCGGCGCACGGCGTGCGTCGGCCGCTTGCCGAGCGGTTCAGCGCGGATCGGTATCGACGGTACGCTGCGTGGCGGGCGCCACGTCCTTCCGGTTCGGTGTCGCGATGCGCGGCGATGCGGGGCTGTCGGGCCAGCGCAACTCGAACACGGTACCGCCGGACGCTGTCGGGCGGCACGATGCCTCTCCGTCGTGAGCCTGCGCAATGGCGGCGACCACGGCCAGCCCCAGGCCGCTGCCGCCTTTCTGGCTGGAATGCGTATCGTCCACGCGCCTGAACGCATCGAAAATCTGGGCCGCGCAATCGGCCGGAATGCCCGGCCCCTCATCTTCGACCTGCAAATGACACGCACCGTTTTCGACGCGCGTGCGAATGCGTATCGCGCCGGGTACCGCATAGCGCCGCGCATTCTCCAGCAGCGCGAGCAGCGCCTGGCGCATCCGGAACGGGTCGCTATGTACGGGGCGCGTATCGAGATCGAGCACCATGTGCTGACCGGCCGCGGCCAGCGAATCCTCGAACATCTCGACGACCGCCTTGACGTGTGTCGCCAGATCGGTCTTCTGGATGCTGACGCTCAGGTGCCCGCTCTCGGCGAGGCTGATCACGCGGAGATCCTCGATCAGGCGCGTCAGTCCTTCCGCCTGAATCAACAGGCTTCGGAACAGCGCCTCGCCCGGCTGGAACACGCCTTCCGCCAGCCCTTGCAACCGCCCACGCAGGACCGTGACCGGCGTACGCAGTTCGTGCGCGATCGCGGCATTCCAGAATGCCTGTTCGTCCGTCATGCGCTGCAGCTGGGCCGCGAGCGCATTGAAGTCGTCCGCGATCAGCGCGGCTTCGCGAATCGATCGATCGCCGGCGACGGCGCGTGCGGTCAGGTCGCCCTTGGCGACGCGGCGAATGCTGTCCGCGACCGAGTTGAGCGGCACCAGAATGCGATGCGCGAGCCGGGTCGACACGACAATGGCGAGTATCAGGCCGATCAGGAGCGTGGCGCTCAGCCATACCCACTCGGTGTTCGACGGAAGCCAGCCCGACTGGTAACACACCTCGCTCCAGTTCCTGAGCATCACGTAGTAGAACCCATAGACCATCAGCACGACGACCAGCATGATCCCGAGCGCCAGCTCCGCCATCGACACCGCAATCTTGCGGCCCAGCCCTCCGAGTTTCATTTCGTGCTCCCAAGCGTGGCGTTGCGTCGAGTCACGACGGGAAGACTGCACGGCTGGATTGCCGTGGCGTCAGCGGAGGGGTGTGGCCGGGGCGGGTGGGCGGTGTTCCGATCAGGGGTTGCGGAAGCGGTGCGGAAGGTCGGGCCGGGTGGGAGGCTCCCGGCGGCGCTGCGCGGTGTGCCGATTCTTGATGGCCCCGATGCCGCCGATGTGACGCCGATGCTGTGACGTGCGGCGCGCCCAGGCGCGTGGCTGTTCCCGGCGGCAGGTGTGTAGGAGAGGCCATGTCGCCGACGTCCGGAACAGGCCGCGCTTGTATCAACCGGGGCATTCCAGACCGACAGAGGCAGTGGCCGAACAGCGCGACTCGTGCGGGACGGTTTGGGTTCTGCAGTCATGATGTCCGCCGTGGATCCTGCTATTCACTTCGTCGGATCGCCATGTTACCGCACGAAATGCGCCACCAGATGACACGATGGTTCGGTGTGCATTGGAAGGCACGCGACGAGATCGTCGTTTTCATGCTGCCGTTGTGGATGATGTGGTTCGGCTTGCCGTGGCTGCACGATGCCGGCCGGCACGCGAAAACGGGCGCGCTGATCGTGTACCGCTCGGACCGGGGCGTTGCCGGCCCGGCCGTTCGAGGCGATGCGGTAACGTATCGCCTTCGCAGCGGGCACACGCCGAGAGGGCCGCGCCCTTGCAGGATCAGGAGAAAAATGAATGAGTGAATGCAGGTACGCCAGCCGCGCCTGGCAGGATTTGCGGCCCGTTGACGTCTTTGCCCTGGCCGCTGCGCAAGCGATGCGCGTCGGTCAGGTTAGCGTCCCTGTCGTGGGTGAGGTGTTCCCGGCTCGCGACGCCTTCCTGATCATGCGTAACATCGTGTCGACCTGCAACCGAATCGTAAAGCCCGAAGACCGGGTGCGCTGAACCATGAAAGACGATACCTGGGAACGTCTGGAAGCCTTCACACGCGAGGAGCTCGGTCGACCGCTGCTCGGTGGCCAACTGAACCTGAGGCCAGAGTCCCGGCTTGAGCAGGATCTTGGCGTCACGGGCCTCGACGCCGTAGCGTTCATCGACAAGTGGGCGGAGACCTTCGGCGTCGATGCCCAAGGGTTCCCGTACCGACGGTATTTCGGCCCCGAAGGCCAGGAATGGCTGTCGTCGTTCGTCGGGCTGTTCGTGAAGCGCCTCCGCCGCCCGGAGCGACGGCCGCTGACCCTGGGGATGCTGGCCGACGCAACGCGACGCGGGAAGTGGGACACGGACGCAATCGAAACCGCTACGGGGCAGTGATCGCATTTGGCGGGGCCGGTCGATACACCGACTCGCCCCTTTCACCGGCGGACATAGAACGGCGCCATGCCCGATTTTTCCACCTTCCTGTTGGTCGCACGCGGCTTCAGCCGCGCCGTTGCCCGACATTGAAACCACCCGCTCCCATAACCGGCTCCCTTCGTGCGCTCCCATGAACGGCTCCCATCGGCGATGCCGACGGCGGTCGTAGTGCAATCATGAGACGCGAAGGCTTCGGCGTCGGCCTATCCGGCTTCGACGATGACCGCTGCCTCGCGCACCGTCGCCGCCCGCAGATGCTGATCGCGATCAGCCAGCCAGTCTTTTCGCTCGCCGCGCCAGCCCACCGCGTGGATCCGGTCCATCTGGCGAGCAGCAACAGTTGCCGCGCAGGCCAGGCCGGAGAGCGGGATATCGAGCAGGCGCCAGTGGCCCGCATGCGGCGTATCGACTGCGCGGAATGCGCCCGCGAGTGGCGCCAGCGAATCGAGCGTCGCGCCGTGTCCGCTTCCACACGCGTTCGAGATGCTGTCCAGCCGCAGCTGGTCGCGCGAAACCGGATCGGCGAGCGCGCTGGTCTGCGCGATGCCCAGCCCGATCGGGCCACGCGCGATCGCGATGACGATCCAGATCCCGGCATGGCCGACCACGACGTCGAGCCCGTCCAGCCGGTCGCAGCCCGCGATCGCGAGATGGTCGGCATCGCGGTCGATCAGCGTCAGTTCGTCGGGCGCGCGGCCGGCCAGGGTTCCCAGGATCGCGCGTAGCGCCGATCGGCCGATCGCGAAGCGGCGGGCATGCGCGCGATTGGGATGCGTCCTGACCCGCCGCAACTCCGTCTTCGACAGGCAGAGATGACCTTGCTCGCTGGTGACGAGCTGCCATTCGCCGCGCAGTCGCCACAACAGCACCTCGCCTGCATCGGGGAGCCGTGACGGACATGACGCAAGCGTGTGCGAGTTCGCGATCGTCAGGGCGGGATAGCGCATGACGGCCCTCGTGTTCGTGGCGAGTGCAACGTGGCGTGGCGCGCCGGCCCCGTCATGCCTGTTGTCCGGCCTGCCATGCGTCATTCCCCGAATGCTGCCGCGTGAGTCGCGCCGCGAGCGAGAGGGCCTGTTCGAACGACGCCACCGCATGATGCGGAATCCCGAATGCCTTGACGGCGGTTTCGCCCTGCGCGGCCACCTCGGCGCGCCGGTCGGGATCGGGTTCGACGCTGACGAGCGCCTTGCAGACGGCGCCCAGCGCGTCCTTGTTCTGCTTGAGCCAGACCGCGCGATGCTTGCGGTCTTCATGGCTCTCGTCGGTATCGAGCTCGATGTAGACGATGACGAACGGCTCGCCGTGGCGCATCAGCGCGTCGATCTCGCGTTCCCAGCGGGACGCGTAGCCCGGTGTCGCGTGTTCGGCGCAAAACACGCAGGCCGGAAAGAGATGGATGTCGTGCAGCGTGAAATCATTCGGATCGAGAGCGGGCATCGAGGTTTCTCCGGTGGATGAGCGACGCCGAAGCGTCGGGGCGGTCGCGCGGCGGCGTTCAAGGTGCGTTCGCTGACGTTGCGCTGGCCTGCGTGACGGGCGGCGCGTTGCGCCAGCCGACGCCGAGCGACTTGTAGAGTGCGATCGCGCCTTGCACCTGTGCGAGCCGGCTGAGTGCGAGCGCATCGCGTGCGCGGTAGGTTGCGCGCTGCGCAGTGAGTACCGACAGGTATTCGCCGAGACCGTTGCGGTACAGCCGCGTCGCGCGCGATTGCGCATCCTGGCTGCTGTCGACGGCTGCGGCGAGCATGGCCTGCCGGTCGCGTGCGGCGCCGATCGCAACCAGCGCGTCTTCCACGTCGCGAAACGCGCTGCGGATGCGCTGTTCGTAGGCCAGCCGTGCGGCCTCGGCGGCCGCGCGCGCGGCGTCGACACCGGCTTTCGCGCGGCCGCCGTCGTACAGCGTCTGTGCGCCGTCGAGCGCGACCGACCAGGCGACGCTCGCCCCCGTGAACAGGTCCTGCACGAGGCTGGCCGTCGTGCCGAGGCTCAGCGGAATCGCGAAATGCGGGAACTGCTCGGCGCGCGCGACGCCGATCTGCGCGGTCGCGGCGGCAAGCCGCCGTTCGGCGGCGCGAATGTCGGGGCGCTCGCGGATCACGTCCGACGGCAGTGTGACGGGCAGGGCGGGCGCGACCGGCAGCGTCGCACCGGGCGCGCTCAGCGCGTCGCGCAGCGCTTCCGGAAAACCGCCGACGAGCACGCCGATCGCATGTGCGAGCTGCGCGACGTCCCGATGCAGCGGCGGCAAGGTCGCCTGCGCGAGCTGTAGCTCGGCGCGCGCCTGCGCGACCGCGAACGACGTGCCGAGGCCGCGCCGGTTCGATTGCTCGGTCAGCCGCCGGGTGGCGTCGAGGCTCGTGACGTTGTCCGTCGCGATCCGCAGCCGCTCCTGGGTCGCGCGTAGCGCCGCGTAATCCGACGCGAGCTCGGCCAGCAGGCTCACGAGGATCGCGTGGCGATCGTCGTCGAGCGCGTCGATCTGCGCGTCGGCCGATTCGACCGCGCGTCGCGTGCCGCCGAACAGATCGAGTTCCCACGACGCATCGAAGCCGAGCCGGTAGGTACGCGACTGACCGATACCGGGCGGCCAGTCGAGCGCCCGCGACGAGCGCAGCGCATCGGCGTTACCGCCCGCGGTGACGGTCGGGCCGAGGCGGCTCGCGATCCGGTCGCGCTCGGCGCGCGCCTGCAGCAGCCGCTGGCGCGCGATCGCGAGATCCTGGTTGTGCGCGATCGCCTGACCGACCAGCGCATCGAGCTGCGCATCGCCGAACGCGCGCCACCAGTCCTGCAACTGCGCGGGATCGGCCGGCACCGTGTCGCGCGGCGCGATCCAGCCGGGCGGATGCGCGGGCTGCGGCGCCACGTAATCGGGGCCGACTGTCGTGCACGCGGCCAGCGCGCACGTGCAGGCCGCGACGAAAGCACCCGCGTAGCGTGTCGCGCGGCGTGGGGGGAGCAGGCATCGCATCGTCGCCACCTTCACATCCACGCGTGCAGCCACGACGCGAGCCGGCCGCGCGGCGTGCGCTCGCGCCCGCGTTCACCGACTTCGACGCTGCACGTCATGCCTGCCGCCAGCAGTACGCCGGCCGGCACTTGGTCGATCTCGATGCGCACCGGAATGCGTTGTGCGAGCCGCACCCAGCTGAAGGTCGGATTGACGGCCGGCAGGCCGAGCTCGTCGAGCGTGCCGTTCTCGTCCGCGATGCCGCGGCCGATGCTCGTCACGTGCCCGTTCAGCAGCGGATCGAAGCCCATCAGCCGGATCGTTGCGGGCGCACCCGTCGCGATGCGGCGCAGCTTGGTTTCCTCGAAATAGCCGGTGATCCAGAAGCTGTGCGCGTCGAGCACCGAGATACCGGGCTTGCCCTCGACCGCGTAGTCGCCGTGACGCAGGCGCAGCTGCGTCACGTAGCCGTCGACCGGCGAGCGCAATGTCGTGCGTTCGAGGTCGAGCTTCGCGACGTCGAGCGCGGCCAGCGCCTTGCGGTGCTCGGCCTGCGCGATCGCCACCGCGCGGCCCGAGCGCTGGATGTCCTCGCGCGGCACCAGATCGTCGAGGCCGGCTCGCCGCTGCGCTTCGTCGCGCTTCTGGCGCATCGTCTCGGCGGTCGCGGCGACCTGCGCTTCTGCCTGCGCCACCGCCAGCGCGAAGCGCTGCGGGTCGATCCGGTACAGCACGTCGCCTTTCGCGACGCGCTGGTTGTCGATCACCGCGACTTCGACGACGGTGCCCGACACTTCGGGCGCGATCCGCACGACGTGCGCGCTCACGCGCGCGTCGCGCGTCCACGGCGCGAGGACGTACGCATGCCAGAGTGCGGCGACCAGCACGCTCGCGACGGCCACCGTGGCGAGTGTCAGCAGGGAGCGGGTGAGGGGTTTGAGCGACATGACGCGATACGTTCCGACGGGGGCTAGAAGGTGAGGATCAGCGTGGCGACCAGCACGAGCGAAATCGCGAACTCGAACAACGCCGGATGCCACACGCGGCGCAGCACGCCGAGCCGGGCGAGCAGCGCGCGCACGGCCATGTAGAGCGGCACGGTTGCGCACGCATAGACGAAGAACGGCGGCAGGTAGATGCCGGCCAGCGGGAATTCACTGAGCATCGCGGGCGCGCTCCGGAACGGTGGTGAAATAGGCGGCGTACGTATGCAGCAGCACGTAGACGTCGGCGAACGCGGCCATCAGCCACTTCAGTTCGATATTGCCCGGCTGCGCGGCGGCGAGGCCGACGAGGGCGTGCGCGGCGCGCCGTGCATGCCGGGCCGCGCGCGCGGGGGCGGCCGCGTGCCGCGCGAGGCCGGCGAGCCCGGCGCGCACGCACCGCTGCGCGGTATCGGGCAGGTCGTCGCGCGCGGCGCCGCGGCGGATCCGCAGCAGTTCCTTGCCGACGTGCAGCGCCGCGAGGGCCTCGATGCTCGCCTGCGTCATCGCGGCCGGCTGTCCGGCGAGCAGCGCACCAAGCTGCGCGATCCGGTGCTGCTGGCGCTGCTGCCAGCCTGCCGCCGTGACACGCCTGCCGGCCACGAGCGCGAGCGTGTCGTCGCGGATCGTGCGGCGCAGCCGCGTGGCGTCGGTGGCTAGGTTGCGCGGCAGGATTAACCGGAACGTGAGCAGTGTGAGGAACGTGGCGAGTACCCACGCGACCGACTGGTTGAGGAACAGCGTGACGTCGGGGCGGAACGGATTGGTCGCGCCGGTCAGCGTGTTGAACGCGACGAGATACGCGAGCCCCGCGAGCGCGGTCTTCGGCACGCTCGTCGCGTAGATGCCGGGTATCCAGAACAGCGCGAGCGCGATGACGAGCAGCGGAAATCCTTCGATGCGCGGCAGGATGCCGAACGCGCACACGAAAGCGGCCGGCACGGCCAGCACCGTGCCCTTGATGAACGCCTGCGCACCGGCGGCCGGGTTGCCGGCGGTCGCGAGCAGCGCGCAGTACGGTGCGACGACGAGCAGCATCATGTCGCCCTGGTTCCAGCCGGTCACGAGCCAGAAGGCGCCGGCAATCACGATCGCGCAGGCCGAGCGTGCGCCGTTGCGCAAGGCCGCGCCCGTGTCGCGGTGAAAGCGCACCCGTGCGGGCCGATGGCCCGGCCGCGGGCGCTGCAGTTCGACGAGCCCGTCCAGCGCCGCGCGGTAGTCGTCGATCTGTTCGATCAGCCGCTCGCCGGCGATCAGCAACGCCGCCTCGACGCGCGGATTGCCGAGCGCGATGCCGTCGAGGGCGTCGCGCAGGCGTTCGCGCGCATCGGCCAGCAGCGCCAGCGCGCGCGCCGCACCGCCGGGGCCGTCACCCAATGCGTCGGCGGCGGCCTGCCACGCGGCCGCGAGACGCGGCTGCAGTGCCGCGACCGCGCGCGCGCCGGGACTGTCGGCCGGCAGTGGCGGCATGCCGCCCGCGAGCGCACCGAACAGCGACGCCATCCCGTGCCGCACGGCGGCCGCGCGTTGCGCGAGATCTTCCGATTCGGCCTTTCCGAGCGCGAGCAGATCGTCGATGCCGTAGATGCCGGCGAACAGTGCGTGCCGCTTGGCGTCGGCGGGCGCCGCCGCGAGGCCCTTGCGCTGCGCGGCGATGACCCGCGCGACGTCGGCCGTGACGCGCGTCACCAGCGCTTCGAGTTTCGAATGCACGTCGCGCGTGCCGAGCAGCATCGACACGAGGCTCAGGCACAGCACGCCGATCGCGACCGTCGAGCCGCGCCCGATCACGTGCTCGAAGGTCAGCTCGGGATGCTGCATCGCGCCGTAGGTCGCGAGGCCGATCGTGTAGCCGGCCACCACGGTGCCCGACGCACGGAAGTGCCGCAGCAGCGTCATGCCCGCGACGCAGACGCCGAGCCAGAACGCGAAGCCGAGGATGAACAGCAGCGGCTGCTGCGCGAAGCAGCCCATCAGCACGAACGCGACGACCATCCCCGCGATCGTGCCGACCACGCGCCACACGCCCTTGCCGATCACGGCGCCCTGGACGGGGTTGATCACGAGCAGCACCGTCGACGCCGCCGAGTACGGCGTTTCCAGTGCGAGCAGGTACGCGACGCCGAGCGCGAGCGCGGCGGCGATGACCGAGCGCGCGACATACGCGCCTCGCGGCGTGAAAATGTCGATGCGCGCGATCAACGCCGCGGCCGCGCGGGTCAGGCGGCTGGGCGGCGCGACGGCGCGCGTCTGGTCTGCTGCGTCATGCACTGCGCTCGCTCCGTGAGAAAGGACGAAGCCAGTCTACGGTCGAGCCATGGATGCGGAACAGTGACGTCTTTGCACTCGACGAGTGCGCGCGACGCATGCGTCATGCGTGCGCCGGATGCAGTGCCGGCTGGCCGGTGCACAGCCCGCGCACGACACGCCGCAACCACTGGTGCGCGGGGTCGCTCTGGAAGCGCGGATGCCACGCCTGCGTGATCAGCACGGTTTCAAGCGGTACCGGCAGTTCGAAGGTGCGCACGCCGAGCCCGGCCTGCACCGCGCCGCGCGCGAGATGCTCGGGCAGCGGCAGGATCAGGTCCGACGCCTGCAGTGCGAAGATCGCCGCATACGGCGTCGGCACGACGAGCAGCACGTGCCGCGCGAGCCCGCGTGCGGCGAGCGCGTCGTCGATCGGCCCCGCCGACTTGCCGCGCCGCGATACGCCGATATGCGGCCAGCGCGCGAACTGCTCGGGCGTGATGTCGTCGTCGAAGATCGGGTGGTCGTGGCGCGCGAGACCGACGAAGGTCGTCGTGAACAGCGGCTGCACGCGAATCTCCGGCCCGAGGCGGCGGGACGCGCTGATGAACAGGTCGATGCGGCCGCTGCGCAATGCGTCGTCGTCGATGTCGTCTTCCTCGGGCATCAGGCGCAGCATCGCGCGCGGCATCCGGCGTGCCATCTCGTCGAGCAGGCCGCTGCTGTGCAGGCCGACGAAGATGTCGTTCGCACGCACGTTGAACTGCTTGTCGAGCGTGCCGAGATCGGTTTCCGCGGACGGGGCGAGCAACTGCGACGCGCGCTCCACGGTGTCGCGGACGACGTCGCGCAGTTCGAGCGCGCGCGGCGTCGGTACCATCTTGCGGCCGGCCTGCACGAAGATCGGGTCGCCGACCGTTTCGCGGATGCGCGCGAGCGTGCGGCTCATCGCGGGCGGGCTGAGGTTCATGCGGCGTGCGGCGCCGACGACGCTGCCTTCTTCGAGCAGTGCGTCGAGCGCAATCAGCAGGTTCAGATCGGGTGCCATCGGCTTCTCCGTTTCATCGCGTGCACGTCACGCAACGGTCGTGCGTGGTGCGCGCCCGCAGCGTGACTGCAGCGTACGCAACGATGGCGCGCGACATCGCGCGTGACGCACGCATCGGTGGTGCGATTGCCCGGCGCCGGCATCGGGTGGCAGCGAGTGGACGGCGGCAAACGCGCCGGGTTTCGGCGCCTGCGCGTCATGGTCGCCCGCCGGGCAGACAAGGCGCGTCGGACTTCATGGAAATCTCGTGCATCGATGTGCCGCCGTTGTCAGCAAAGGGAAGCGGTGCCGCGTCGAATGCCTTCCCCCGGGCGGCGAAACCGGAAATTCGCAACGTGCCGGTGCGATTGATCCAATCATAGGATGATTGGATCAATCGAATCTTACATGATGCAAGGCCGGCCGCAAGTGTTGCCCGGTTGTTGGGGGTGGTTTCACCCGCAAGCGGGCGCGCCGGGATCGATCCGCGCCGGACAGGCGGCGTGACGTGATCGCAGCCGTCGCCGCGTCGCGCGGGGCGGGCCCGTCAGCCGGCGGGCGTCTCGTGGGCCTCGTGGGTATCGTGGGTCTCGAGCCAGGTCATCTGCGGTTTGAGGATCGCAAGGGTCGCGCGAACCGCCTTGTTCTCGTCGCGCTGCTCGATCGCGTCGAGCAATGCCTGGTGCGCCTGCAGGTCCGGCTCGGGAATCGCGGCCTTGTCGAGCTCGACGAGGACGTCCTCGATGTTCGCGAGGATCGACCCCGAAAAGTAGCGATACAACGCTTCGAGCGCGTGATTGTGCGAGGCGGCGGCCACGGCGATGTGAAACGCGCGGTCGCGCTCGACGAACTTCTTCACGTCACGCGACGCTTCGCGCTCGCCGCGCGCTTTCAGCAGTTTGCGCAGCGTCGCGAGATCCGCGTCGGTGCGCCGGCGCGCCGCATAGCGCGCGCATTCCGTTTCGAGCATGCATTGCAGCTCGAGATGGTCGCCGCGCGCGGCGCGATCGACGTTGCGCATCGTGTCGGCCGGATCGACATTGCGCCGCACATAGGTGCCGTCGCCCTGGCGCACGTCGAGCACGCCGGAATACGCGAGCGTGCGAACGGCCTCGCGCACCGTGTTGCGCCCGACCTCGAGCTGTTTCGCGAGATCGAGCTCGGTCGGAATGCGTTGTCCGACCTGCCAGATGCCGGAAGTGATATTGGATTTGAGGATTTCGATTGCCGATTCGACGAGCGAGTGTCGGGTGGCCGGGGGCAGGCTTGACATTGCGTGTTTCGCTTGAAACTGGAGGGTGTCGCTATCCTATCATCCGATCATTCGCGTTGATCGTTCAGGATAACGATATTCAAGCGTGACATTTTGTTAACGCCAGGCGAATTAACCTGCGGCCGATCGATGCGCGCCGCACATTCGTCGATTGCGTCCACCGGCATTTACCCGCGCCGCGTCGGCGTAAATGATTCCCATTCGCTGTTCAGTCGAGGTCGCCGTTGCATGAGCGGCCCGTCTTCCTACTCAACGGCGCGGCGTATCCGCCCACGTCCGTCTCCGCTTTCCGGATAACCCGAGATGAATCAATCACACACCGGCCGCCGTGCTCGGCCAGGATTTCCGTTGCTGCGCGCGGCGTTGCGGCGCGTGCCGGGCTGGGCGGCCGCACTGGCCTGTACGGCCACGATGCCGGTTGCCGCTGCGGCGCAGGATGCGCCGGACGCGGGCGAGCCCGCGAATGCGCCGATGCTCGCGCCGATCGTCGTCGACGGGCGACGCGAGACGGGCGTCGGCCCCGTGCAGGGCATCGCGGCCGATGTGTCGCGCGCGGGCACCAAGACCGACACGGCGATCGTCGAAGTGCCGCAGGGCCTGTCGGTCGTCACGCGCGAACAGATGGACCGGCAGGACGTGCACAGCGTCGGCGACAGCCTGCGCTACACGCCGGGCGCCTACGCGGACTCGCGCCCCGGCGGCGTGCTCGAGAGCGTGTTCCTGCGCGGCTTCGGCGGCTTCGCGGCAGCGGCGATCAATCCGCAGATGCTCGATGGCCTGCCGCTGCCGAAAGGCGTGAACTGGGCCGCGAGCGTTGTCGATCCGTGGACGCTCGAACGCATCGACGTGTTGCGCGGCCCGGCGTCGGTGCTGTACGGGCAGGCGAGCCCCGGCGGCATCGTCGACATGGTCAGCAAGCGGCCGACCCGCGACGCGCAGCACCTGCTCGCCGTGCAGACCGGCAACCGCGATCGCGGGCAGCTTGCATTCGACTTCAGCGGGCCCGTGACGCAGGACGGTACATGGCGCTACCGGATCGACGGCCTCGCGCGCCGTGCGGACGAGCAGATCGATTACTCGCGGCAGCAGCGGATCGTCGTCGCGCCGTCGCTGACGTGGCAGCCGAATGCCGATACGAGTTTCACGCTGCTGGGGTCGTTCCAGCGCGATCCGCACAAC
This sequence comes from Burkholderia sp. AU30198, assembly GCF_020419825.1. Lineage (NCBI taxonomy): Bacteria > Pseudomonadati > Pseudomonadota > Betaproteobacteria > Burkholderiales > Burkholderiaceae > Burkholderia > Burkholderia sp. AU30198. The sequence continues at coordinate 204,333 of NZ_JAIZSA010000016.1, forward strand.
AACTTCGCGGGCTGGCTGCCGGCCCTCGGTACGCTTTGGCCTGATGCGGGGCGGCGGATTCCGACGCATTTCTTTCCGGGCCTGCCGGGCTTCGACACGTATGACCGCACGCAAGCGACGATCGGCTATGCGTTCGAGCATCGTTTCAATTCGACGTGGAAGGTCCGGCAGAACGTGCGCTATACGCACCTCGATGTCGACTTCGCGGGCGCGGCCGTTAATTTCATCGCGCCGTACCTTTCGCCGGGTGTGCTGAACCGGTCGCTGTCGTGGTCGCGCGAGCATGTGAACCATCTCGCGCTCGACAACCAGGCCGAGATGCGTGTAATGACGGGGCCGGTCGAGCATACGGTGCTGGCCGGGCTGTCGTATGAGCATGCGGTGGCGAACCTCGTCGGATCGGGTTTTGGCGCGGCGCCGCCGCTCGATACGCGGGCGCCCGATTACGGGCAGCCGTATGCGGTGCCGCCGGTCGCGCAGCAGACGCGCCAGACGCCTGACCGGATCGGCGCTTATCTGCAGGATCAGGTGCGCTGGGATCGGTGGGTCTTTACGCTCGGCGGGCGTGAGGAGTGGTCGCGTACCACGACCGACGACCTGCTGCGGTCCGCGAGCGTGCGGCAGAGTACACGGGCGTTCACGGGGCGCGCGGGGGCGGTTTATCTGTTCGATAGCGGTTTTGCGCCGTACCTGAGCTATTCGACATCATTCGAGCCGGCGCTCGGCACGCGCTTCGATGGCCAGCCGTTCACGCCGACGAAGGCGAAGCAGTTCGAGGTCGGGTTGCGCTATCAGTCGCCAGATCGGTTGCAGAACGCATCGATCGCTGCGTTTGATATTCGCCAGCGCAATGTCCTGACCGCCGATCCCGAGCATCCGTTCTTCAGCGTGCAGACCGGGGAGGTGCGATCGCGCGGGATCGAGCTGGAAGGGCGCGCGCGAGTGTGGAAGCAACTGGATGTGATTGCTGCGTACACGTATCTCGATACGACGGTGCAGGCCGATACGGATTCGACCGTCGTCGGCAAGCGCGTGGCGGCGGTGCCGCGGCATCTCGCGTCGATGTGGCTGGACTATGCGGTTGAGCGACCGGGGTTGCGCGGGTTGAGGGTGGGTGGGGGCGTGCGATATGTCGGGCGCAGTGCGGGCGACAACGTCAATACATTCGATGTACCGGCTGTCGTGCTGTTCGATCTCGGGCTGTCGTATGACCTGGGTGTCGAGCGGCCCGCGTGGAAGGGATGGCGGGTCGCGGCGCATGTGAACAACCTGTTCGACCGGACTTATGTGTCGTCGTGTTTTTCGGCGGGTGGGTGCTTCTATGGCACGCGGTTGATGGTGACGGGGGATGTCAGTTATCGGTGGTGAGCGCACGCGAATGGGGTCGCTGCGATGCCGGTGCGGGTTGCGCGCGTGCGACTGGCCCGCCCGCCCGCGCCGCCGCCCGGATACACTGACGCCTTCGCCGTATGCGGCGCGGCAGCGTGGGCCGTCGGCTGCGGATTCGTGGAGAGATCACCCATGAGCATCGTCGTTCGTCGAAACCGGGTCGCCATTCGCCTGTGCCGGGTGCTGATCTCGGGCGCATTGATCGCTTCCGTCGTCGGCTGCGCGGCGACGGCGGTCGAAGACACGTCCATCGCGCCGGATCTGCATGAGACCGTCGTCAAGGTCCCGGTCGACGAAGGGGCGAGCACGCGGGACATCGTTGCCACCACCTACATGCCGGACGGCCCAGGGCCCTTTCCGCTGATCGTGCTGAGCCACGGCAGCCCGCCCGATCCGCGCGACCGGCCGAAGGTGCGCCGCTACCGCGCGTTGCCGCAGATCCGGACGTTCGTGCAACTCGGTTTCGCGGTCATCGTGCCGATCCGCCGCGGGTACGGGGCAACGGGCGGGGTCGATGAAGAGGATGCGGGGTCGTGCCGGCATCCCGATTACCTCGCTGCGGGCCAGCAGGCCGCGCGCGATGTACTCGCGGCCGTGCGGTATGCGCAGACGTTGCCGCAGGTGGATCGAAACCGCGTCGTGCTGGTCGGGCAATCGGCGGGTGGTTTTGCTTCGCTGGCGGCCGCTGGCTACGCGCCGCAAGGGGTGGTCGCGGTGGTGAACTTCTCGGGTGGGCGTGGGGGGAATCCGACGACTCATCCCGGCATGCCGTGCGATCCGAAGCAGATGGCCGACACGATCGGGCATTTCGCGGGCACGACGCGTGTGCCGGTGCTTTGGCATTACGTGCAGAACGACAAGTATTTCTCGCCGGAGGTGGTGGCGACGTGGTTTGCCGCGTTTCAGGGGGCGGGTGGGCGCGGGCAGATGGTTGTCGAGCCGCCGTTCGGCAAGAACGGGCACGGGATGTTCTCGGTCAAGGAGGCGATACCGATCTGGTTGCCGCACTTCGAGGCGTTTGTCGGGCCGTTGGTGGCGATGAAGTAGGTGAGCTGATTCGAGGGGGGGCGAATCAGGCAGAAGGGGGCGGGCACGTGCCTGTTGTGATCGCCTGCCGCTGGTCGAACGACAGAGCGCGCTTGCGAGTCGCGGCTGCTGGCGTATCCGCATGGTCAAAGTAACTTTTCCCAAGCGCATGAGGACGCTAGCTTCCCGTGCGCCTGCGAACGGTACTTCAATGAGCGGTAGGGCTTGTGCCTTGTCTGAAAGGGCCTCGGTCAGAAAGATGAATCGAGGCCCTTGTTACCGGGTGTTTGCCGCGGCCGCTACCGACCCACGACCGCCCTTCGACTCACCAAAAGCTCAACGGCGGTTCTGCAGCCACAACCGGCCTTTCGACTTCGAGACGCGGGTCGCCGATGACCATCCCTATCGCTTTGAGTGGCGCTCTAATAGGAAGGAAATACTTCGAACCACGGCATCACGCTGAGGCGGCATTCCTCTCAAATAATGCTATATCATGCCGCCCTTGCGCGAAGTCTTCAGTCTCAGGTTTACGGTATCAAGTGCGACACCAGATCTTCGAACACTCTACCGGGTGGGGCTTCAGAGATTTACTCTCTCCTTCAAGGCCTGCGTGATCATCGCAACGTCGATATCTTTGCCTGGATGGGCCGAACAAAATTCGAACAAAACGGCAATGTAGGCGTTGCCCAAAGTTCTGGTAACTAGGCCGGCTGTTGATGCCGCGACTGCGCCACCAACAGCGGAGCCCCCTCCTGGAATCAACTTAAGGAGGGTAGAGACGACCGTGCGTCCTATCAGAGTCGCCGCGGATGTTCCCAACACGGAAGTGACAAGCGTAGTCAGGGTTGCCGTGCTCACTTCCATCCCGAAAGTGACGCCAACCTTCGCAATCATCGAGACCTGAATCGGAACAAGCACAATTGCGTCTGAGAACGGAATGGGTACGGCCGCTGCAGTCGCTGCCAGACCTGCAGCGATGTTCACTTCGATCTCAGCTTGGGACTTTTTTTCATCGAGAGCCTTTCTATTGCGCGTCGACAATGCGTTTGCGTACGCGCGCCTCTGTGCATCCGGTATCAGTTTCGACGTTGCGGCGATCAAATCATCCAATCCGATGGGCGGCAAAACTGCGTCAAGTTCTTCAATTCGCTCGGAGAGCGCCCGAACGCGTGCGAAATCTGAAGCGCGCGACAAAAGCTTGCTTGCCTCTTCAAGGAATTTTTCGTTTTTTCGCGATTTGGTCAGTACCACGATCACTGGAATGCCCGCTTTGGCAAGCATCTCGCATAGCTCAACTTCTGCGGGTTCGACGCGATCGCTTCCCTCCTGAATACACAGCCACGCAACATGAATATGCCGGTTTTGGTCCTCGGACGAGGATCGGTCTTGTATCAGGTCGCGGAGTTCGTCCCTGGTTCTCGCGTAATCTGCGACCTCCAAACCTTTAGTGTCAATAATGGTGAGCGGGTGGCCGGGCTTGGTGATCTCGACAATCTTCTGTGTGACGGGCTTACCAGAACCAGTTTTCGCAAAGTCGCCGCGAAAAATGGTATTGATCAGCGTACTCTTCCCTACACCGGTTTTTCCAACTGTCACGACGTTGACTTTGCCTAATCCTTTGGCTGCAGCGTTGATGGCGTCCTCGATAGCATCGAGAAGATTTATTTGCTTGCCAGCGTCAGTAAAGCTCATCTTTTACCCCGAAAGATTGCGTTTTTTCAAATAATAGATGGTTTGTCGTGCTCGCGAAGCCGAATTTGATTCGCAACAGGCAGAAACCTGCAAAGTACCCGTGGCCTCGAACGCTGATTCTACGGCAAAGCACTCTAACCGCGGAGACCGGCAGCCGACCTTCAAGGCCATCCTGGCGTAACTAGTGTGAAAGGTAAAGACATCGGTTCCGCCAGCGCAGCGGAGTTCGAAGTTGGGAAGCTAGCATGCCGGACCCGAAGGGCCGCTGCCAAGAGCTAAGCCGACTTCTGGATGTCCGAGCCGCGGACGTGCGACCGACACTTCATGGCCGACAAGCGCCCGACCGCCGGCCGAGATGCCGTCAAACATCCGTCCGCTCTGCCATCTCGAGGGCATCGCATGACCGTTCGTGGCCGGGAGCTACCCGATACGCCCGGCCGAGTAGCCGCCCCTTTGTTGGCGTACCAGTTGCGACCGGAACGCCCGAAGCCAACACCTGGCGGCAAGCTTGGGTTGCTGTAGCCGGTCTGCCTCATAGTGCTGCGCTAATCATGGCTCACTTGCTTAAGCCACGCGTTCAATTCACGCGTACGATCGCGTGTTCTGTCGATTTCGCAAGTCAGCAGATCAAGATTCCGATCCGCACCTGCCTCGTTTATCAGATACCAGGCGGCACACTCGGTACCGAGAAAACGGACCCATTGCCGCTGAGCCTCGACAAATTTCACCTTGAGTGCCGGATAGTTGACGTACTCGTCACGCGGCCGAGACATCGACTTCAAAACCTTTTGGTACGTGCGGTTCAATTCGTCGTCTGCTTGCTGAAATTCGTCCTGGCTCCGCTGCAGCAAGCACTCTGGCGCCACGCTATCCGATGCGCAACTCTGCGCTTGCGCTGCGGTGAACCACGAAAATGTCAGCGCCGTGGCGACGCCGAGCGCTGCGCGACGCGGGCCGGACGTCGATGCGCGGATATGCATTCCTGCTCCCATTCCTGTTTTTCCCGTTCATGCGGCGATTGGAGTCATTCCGGCGTGGATTACAGTCGACAGCGCCGACTGAAGCACATATCGTTGATTTGCTTTCAACAAGCGCGACCAACTTTGGAAAGACCGATTGTCAACGAACTACACGGCCATGTCGACTGATCGCCCCTGGCCGACAGCCACCGATGGTGACCGTCGGAAACTGCCCCTTCCGAAACCTTCGCCGCACGATGACGTGCGGGACCTTCCAAACTGACTTCGGACGGCCAACGTACGCGTGGACTCATGTCAGTGCGGCGCCTGGTTGCTCTCCCGTCATTTTCTTGCCGGATTTCCTGGAGCACAGCCGCGAGGAACGGGTCGCGCGTTCACCCAACGATAGCCGGGCATCCGCCATCTGGTCGTGATCAAGCAGGCCGTCAGCGTGATCGGGACTCGCCCGCATTGAGGAAAGTGACCAGCGCCCCCATCGTTCGATCGGGCGCCTCGGACATCAGCCAATGGCCAGCCCCTTCGATCACTTCCCCTTGCACGTTCGCCGCCGTCACGCGAACCTGATCGATCGTGAAACGACCGGCGGCCTTCTGTCCGATGAGGACGAGAACCGGCATCTGCAATGGCGTCTTCGCGAATTGCTGGAAATCCTGGATGTCCTGCGGAAAAGCATGGAACCATTCGAAGCCCGCGCGCATGCGGCCCGGTTGTGCGTAGATGCTCGTATAGAGCGCGCGATCCGCCTCCGACATCGAATGGTCGGGATTGGCCGCAAAGTCGTTCCAGAAATGATCGAGGTAAATTCGCTCGCGGCCCTGCACGAGCTTCAACGGCGTTTCGCCATAGAACGCGAAATGCCACTTTGCGGGCGAGTAATAGTATTGCTGCCAGTTACCGACACCCGGCAGGAACGAGTCCATCAGCACAAGGCGCCTGGCTTCGTCCCGGTACTGGGCGGCGTAGGCGTACGCCACCATGAGGCCGATGTCGTGTCCCACGACCTCGACGTCGCGAAAGCCGAGCGCCTGCACCAGCGCGTGAATGTCCTGGGCCATCGTCTTCTTGTCGTAACCGCCCGCAGGGATGTCCGACGCACCGGCGCCCGGCAGATCCGGCGCGATCACGACGTGATTCGTGGCCAGCTTGGGCATGAGCGGCAGCCACATGTGGCTCGTCTCGCCATAGCCGGCCAGCAGTACGATGGGCGTGCCGTTCCCGGTGCCCGCCTCCAGGTAGTGAAGCTTGATCCCGTTGACCGTCAGCGAGTGTTCCGTGACCACGGCGGGCGCCGCGTACGATTGAGCCTGAAAGGCCAACAGGAAAGCCAACGCGGCACCAGCGCGCCGCAGCCAAAGCCCGAGTGATTGCATTGCCTGCTCCTCTCCTGGAACTCATTCAACGAAAAATTCGAGTGGGCCGGGAGCCCGCGTCGATTTGGCGTGGACAGGTCTGCGTGACCGCACTCGAATGTTCGTGTCATTGTGTTGTGGCCGAGGTGCCCAGACGTACCATCGACGTGACGAAGACGTTCGGTGTTTTCGAACGAGCCTGCACGGGAGGTAGGTGGCCTAGGTTCGCCGTGAAATGCCGCATCTGGACGGCCTATGGCGCTCGCTCAGCCATCTCAAGCCGCCTGAAACTCGTGCCGGTAGGCGAATAAGCCAGGCAGCCCCCCGGTCATGACGAAGAGAATGTTTTTGTCGGATGCGTAACGACCTGAGGTAACCCCTTCGATGAGCCCCGCAAACGCCTTTCCGCTATAGACAGGATCGAGCAAGAGCCCTTCTTGAGAGGCCAGTAGCCGGACAGCTCGACGCATGGCGTCCGTGGGGATGCCGTAGCCGGGGCCGAGTTGCGAGGCGTCGACGCGAACGGCATCGGGCGAGATTTCCGTATCGCGATTGATGATGCGGGCCGTCTGCTGCGCTTTGTCGAGCGTGGCGCGATGAGCCTCTGCTGCGGGGGCATAGACGGTGTAGGCGTCGACTTCAATCGTCCCGGTCCCGAGCGCCGCCAAGCCGGCAACCAGACCGGCATGCGTGCCTCCACTTCCGTTGGGCACGATGATGCGATCGAAGTGGTTGCCTTGCGCCCGGGACTGCTGGACGATTTCGGCTGCGCACGCAGCATAGGCGAGGCAGCCAACCGGACTCGATCCACCGAACGGGCAGATATAGACACGCTGCCCTGACGCACGCAGCTCGTCTGCACGGGCGATGGCGTACGCCATCGCATCGGCCGAAGCCGGCAAATCGTGCACACGTGCGTTGAACAGGCTGTCGAGCAGGATGTTGCCGCTTTCAACGTAATCGGCGTCGTCGCGCGGCACGGAGCGTGTGAGCACAACCTCGCATCGCATCCCCGCGCGGGCTGCCGCAGCCGCGGTCAGCCGCGCGTGATTCGATTGCCTCGCGCCAACCGTGATGACCGTTTCGGCGCCTGACTGCAATGCCTCTCCGATCAGGAGTTCCAGCTTCCGCAATTTGTTGCCGCCGCCGCCCACGCCGGCTATATCTTCCCGCTTCACATGAATGGTCGCACCGCCAAGATAGGCGCTCAGGCGCGGCAGGGGGTGAATCGGCGTTGCGCCGTCGAGCAGAGGGTAACGCGGTACCCGGATCGAATCGAAGCCGAACAATTCCTGGAGGTTCGCTCGCGCATGGCGCGTGAAAGAGGTTGGCGCGTTGAAAGTCATGCGAGTGCCCGATCGCGATTGATGCCCGCGAGACAGATCTGCTCGCAGAGCTGCGAAAACGCGATACCGGAGGCGGCCGCGGACTGCGGGAGCAGGCTCGTGGCGGTCATGCCCGGCAGCGTGTTCACTTCGAGACACCAGAGCATGCCCTGCGCATCCAGCCTGAGGTCCGTGCGGCTGTAGCCGTCGAGTTCCAGTAGCGCGTGAGCGCGCAGCGCGATCCGTTGCGCCGCTTCGAGCGTGGCCGCTGGCAAGGTGGCCGGGAATTGCTCACGCACATGTCCCGCCTGGTATTTCGACCGGTAATCGAAAATCGTCCCCGGCTCGATGACGATTTCACCCACGCTCAGTGCCTGCGTGCCCAGCACGCCGACAGTCAGCTCTCGGCCGGCGATGTACTGTTCCACCATCACCTGCGTGTCGAACTGCCGAGCGAGGTGCACGGCGTTTTCCAGTTCGTCGGGCGCGTGCACCAGCGACAGGCCCACTGTCGAGCCCTGCCGATTCGGCTTGACGATGAGCGGATAGCCGACGCGCCGGGGTATGTCATCGAAGTCGCACGGCAGCATCAACCAGCGCGGCGTGCGGATGCCGCCGGAGGAGAACAGGCGCTTTGCCATGTTCTTGTTCATGGCAATTGCGCTACCCATGTGTCCGCTGCCCGTATAAGGCACGCCTGCCAGGTCGAGCATCGCCTGAATGGTGCCGTCCTCGCCGGCGCCGCCGTGCAACGCGAGGAATGCGACATCGGCTTCGGTCAGTTCGGGAAAGCGGAGCAGGTCGAAGACAGCCGACGGCGATTGGGCAGGTGCGCCGGACGGCGGCGGTGCGTCCTGTATCCGCGAAGTCAAGAGAAGCGCATCTTCTTCTGGCGAGAGCGGGCCGCGAGCGGTGTCTATTGCCACCACGCTGTGACCGGCGCAACGCAGTGCGTTGATCACTTGAGTGGCGCTGGAAATGGAGACGTCGCGCTCTGCGCTGGCCCCGCCGAAAAGTACCGCAATCTTGAGTGTGGAATCACGCATCGTTTTCTTCACGCGATGAAAAATGGTGGGACGACAGCCAGAGCTGACAGGCTTGAGCGATCGAGGTCGACGGTTCTGCCAGTCAATGTGTTGCGGACACGAAATGCAGCGACGGTATGCCTGTGTTCTCTGCTGTGGCTGGCTACTTTAGGTAGCAATTTCATCCACGTATACTTATCGTTTTTGTAGTTATGCATTAGCTATTTTTAACGATCCACTTTGTGGAGGTACGCGTTGGAAGTCGGGCGACTGAAGGCACTTCTGGAGCTGGCAAGGTACGGCACGATGGCCGCCGCCGCTGAAGCGTTGCACCTGACGCCATCGGCTGTTTCACAGCAGATCTCGCAGCTGGAGGAGGAGGCGGGTGTCAAACTGACGGAGCGCGTGGGCCGTGGCGTCAGGCTCACGCCGGCGGGGCATGCCTTGGCAGGTCACGCCGAACGGGTGATGGTCGTACTGGACGAGGCGCGCTCGGAATTGGCAGAGCTGCGGCGCGAGATGGTGGGGGAACTACGCGTTGCTGCGTTTCCGTCGATCGCTTCGCTTGTACTGCCTGACGTGCTCAAGAAGCTGCGGCCCGCGTATCCTCGCCTGGAAATCGAACTTGAAGAACTGGAGCCCATTGACGCGGTTGCGGCACTCCGGGCGTGGCGAACGGACATCGCGTTGATTGACGATCTTTCGATCAAAGCGGGCAATGACCAGGAGAACATCGAGGTTGTGCCGCTGGCGGAGGACGTCCTCTACGTGGCGGTCGCGACCGATCATCCGTTGAGCAAAATGCCATCGCTGGGTGTTGCCGATCTTCGGCACGAAACCTGGGCGATGGAATCCACGTGGAATACCTTCGGCGGTTTCGTCATCGACTTATGTCGTCGCGCCGGCTTCGAGCCGCGTATCAACGCGAAATGTCGTGGATCCGAAATGGTCGAAGCCATGGTGGCCTCAGGCTGCTCGGTGTCGGTTGCCCCCGGGCTCCGGGTGCTGCGGGCACCGGCCGGCGTGGCGTGGGTCAAGTTGAAACCGGAGGTGCGGCGCAAGATTTATGTCGCCTATCGCCGCGGCGAGCGTAACCACCCGATGATCAAGGTATTTCTCAAAGAAGTGGTTGAAACCGTATCGAGCGTTCTCGGCTAGTTGAATCGGCGGCGGGATCACTTGAGCGCATTTGTGGGCCGCGGGCCCTGGATGTCCTGCTTGCGTGAGCATGGGCAGTACGCAGGCCGTATGTACGATCATGTGCGGTGGTGTGCGCCGGGCCAATCTTGTTGTAATCCGGTGACCCGCGCAACGCGCATCTACGCATCCACGATGCGCATTGGCAGACCGTTGAAATACCCCGGTCCGTCCTGAACGATGCAGGTTCCCGAGATCAGGGAAGGGCAGGCCGATGCGAGGCGCAGACGGTTACAACGAATCGTTGTTCAGCACGGTGAGGCTAGAAGCATTTGTTCCGCAGGCGCATCCGCTGCGAGAGGTCATGGTTCGTGGTCTCGAGAAAGTGGACCCACTGCTGACCCTGACGATGGCAGCCTACAACCTGACACGGTTGAGATCGCTGGCCGCGTTGCGCCCGCAGAGCGCCTGAGGTACCGGAATGGGCACCGGGAAGCTTACGACGTTGATCCATTCGCATTGAAATAGGGCGAATGAGCCGAAATCGAACGCTTCGCGGTGGTCATCGCGAACAGCAGATGGAAAATACGGCAGGCCGGACAGTCATTCAACGACCTGCTAGAGAATCAACGAATGACTCATTGCGCGCAGGCAGGCCGTCAGCAACTGACTTGGGAAGATGCCAAGCACGATCACTGCGAGGCCGTTCAGCACGAGGATCACGCGCTTGCTGAAATCACCCGAGATCGGCGTCGCATCCTGCGGTGCATCGAAGTACATCAGCTTCACGATGCGCAGGTAGTAGAACGCGCCGAACAGCGACGTGATCACGGCCAGCACGGCCAGCCACGTGAGGCCCGCGTTGACGGTCGCCTCGAGCACGGCGAGCTTCGCGTAGAAGCCGACGGTCGGCGGGATGCCTGCCAGCGAGAACATCATGACCATCATCACGAACGCGAACACCGGGCTGCGCTTGTTGAGGCCCTTGAAGTCGTCGATCGTTTCGGCTTCGAAATCGCGGCGCGCGAGCAGCATCACCACGCCGAACGAGCCGAGCGTCGTGATCAGGTAGACGATCGTGTAGAACATCGCCGAGCTGTAGGCGTTCGCCGGTGCTGCCGCGTCGCCGTTCACGATGCCCGCGAGCAGGCCGAGCAGCACGAAGCCCATGTTCGAGATCGCCGAGTACGCGAGCATCCGCTTGATGTTGCGCTGGACGATACCGGTAAGGTTACCGACGATCAGCGACAGCACGGCGAGGATCACCAGTGCCATCTGCCAGTTCTGCGCGAGCGGCAGCAAGCCCATCACCAGGAAGCGCAGGCCCCATGCGAATGCGGCCACCTTCGGACCGCCGCCGACGAACAGCGTGAACGCGGTCGGCGCGCCCTGGTAGACATCCGGCACCCACATGTGGAACGGCACGGCGCCGAGCTTGAACGCGACACCGGCGACGATGAAGACAACACCCAGCATCAGGATGGCCGAGTCGATGTTGCCTTCGACAGCCTTGTACACCTTACCGAGTTCGAGCGAGCCCGTCGCACCATAGAGCATCGAGATGCCGTACAGCACGAAGCCCGATGCGAGGGCGCCCAGTACGTAGTACTTCATCGCGGCTTCGCTCGACTGCGCGGCATCGCGGCGCAGCGCGACGATCGCGTACAGCGGCAGCGACATCAGTTCGAGACCGAGGTACAGCGTCAGGAAGTTGTTGCCCGAGATCATGATCAGTTGGCCGAGCAACGAGAACATGGCGAGCAAAATGGTGTGATCCCGGAATAAATTCCTGCTCTCCAGGTACCTTCGTGAGTAAACGAGTGTGACTGCGAAGCCCAGCGACACCACCGACTTCATCACGTTGGCAAATGAATCGACGACGATCATTTGCGAGAAATAGTAGTACCTTTGCGGCTCCGTCGACGCATAGGCGAACCATAATCCTGAAATCGTGGTTGCTACTACTGCGATCCAGTAAATCGCGCGCGTCGACTTTATTTCAGACGTGAAATCTCCTACTCGCGATGACAGGACAATTGCAATGACAAGCAGGAAATCTGGGAGCAAATGATACAGGGGCGCGCTTGGCATGAGTTGTGCCTCGGAATACAGAAATACGGATCGGGTATTGATTAACCAAATACTGCGAGTTGTGCGTGATGAATGTCACCACTCGCTTGGCGATGCCGTTGATGAGTGGCGCGTTTCACATGGACATTCGAATGTCGAGCGCGACGGGATGGTAGCGACGCTGCCTCGTAAATAACGCGGCGGCTGTTATCGCGCTGTCGTGCGGAATGCCCTCTGGATTCCGAGTCGAAATCAAGAGAGCAATCGCACGGACGATGCCTGCATTTTCTTGGGACATGTGGCCACCACAAACCTGATGCCAAGTTTCCGGACTATGGGGTCAGGTTGGTTTGACGGAATTTACGACGTCAATGCTGTCGGCCGACGATGATCCAATGGCTGCGACGCGTCAGGAGGCGAGTTTCATTATTACCAAGCCGCTGACAATCAGGAGCGCGGCCAAGATCCGCATGAGGCTAGCCGCCTCACCGAGCACGAAAAGACCTACAAGAAACGCTCCAATCGCGCCGATGCCAGTCCAGATCGTATAAGCCGTTCCCAAAGGAAGAACTCTCATGGAAGCCGACAGCAGACCGAAGCTCGCAATCATGGTCGTGACCGTAATAATGGACGGCCACAATCTCGTAAATCCGAGGGATTGCTTCATGGAGAAGGCCCACACTATTTCCAATAGGCCAGCAAGAACGAGGGAAATCCAAGCCATACGGCTCTCCTATAAAAGAGCCGGGCCGTCCCGGGCATTTCCCCTGATGGGTGAGGGCGTGGCCTCTGATTTGAAGGCAAATTGTAATGTCGTTTTTAAGAAATGGCAAATTCACGGCATCACGATCGGTCGATGCTGACGGTCCGGTCGCCGGCGGGAATGCAGCGCTCTGGCATGCGGGGCGGGTTCCGGTCGGCGACGACGATCGGGGAGGGGGCAGCGTCGTGCTTGACGATTTGCTACGCAGAATCGGAGGGCTCTCCGACCCCGGTGTGACCGCTTTCGCATCGGGAGCGTCCCTGCGTCCGGCCGGAGTCGCCTGCCGCCGCACGGCACACACCGCGGAACAAGAGAAACCGGTGGCCCGGAAGCCACCGCTCGAACTTGGCGACCCTGACTCCGATTGCCCCGGCGTGGCACGCCGATTGCTCGCCCATTTCCGAAAACCGCCAAAACCGACTCCGGCCAAACCCGCACCCAGCCAGCCTTTTCCCGCCCCGCCCCCGCATCCCGTGGCCGATTTTGTCACCACATGGGCCGGATATGACAATAAGAATCCACCGCCCCGGCATTACGATGACCCACGTCGTCGCAAGGGCCTGAGCCGCTATCACCGCCTCTCGTCCCATAGCGCCCCTCATACACCGTCTGATTGGAACATCGACCATGAGCTATAACGCCCCCGTCAAGGACATGCTGTTCGTGCTGAAGGAACTCGCCGGCATCGACGCCGTTGCGCAGTTGCCAGGCTTCGAGGATGCCGGTTTCGACACGGCGCAGGCCGTGCTCGACGAGTCCGCGAAGTTCTGCGGCGAGGTGCTGGCCCCGCTGAACGTTGAAGGCGACCGCAACCCGAGCAGCTGGAAGGATGGTGTCGTGACCGCGACGCCGGGCTTCGGCGAAGCATTCCGCCAGTTCGTCGAAGGTGGCTGGCAGGGGCTGCAGCATCCGTCCGAATACGACGGCCAGGGGCTGCCGAAACTGATCGCGACGCCGTGCATCGAGATGCTGAACGCATCGAACCTGTCGTTCGCGCTGTGTCCGCTGCTGACCGACGGCGCGATCGAGGCACTGCTGACGGCCGGCACCGACGAGCAGAAGCAGCGCTACGTGCCGAAGCTGATCTCGGGTGAATGGACCGGCACGATGAACCTGACCGAGCCGCAGGCGGGCTCCGACCTCGCGCTGGTGCGCTCGCGCGCCGAGCCGCAGGGCGACGGCACGTACAAGGTGTTCGGCACGAAGATCTTCATCACGTGGGGCGAGCACGACATGGCGGACAACATCGTCCACCTGGTGCTCGCGCGCACGCCGAACGCGCCGGAAGGCGTGAAGGGCATCTCGCTGTTCATCGTGCCGAAGTTCATGGTCAACGAGGACGGCTCGCTGGGTGCGCGCAACGACGTGCACTGCGTGTCGATCGAGCACAAGCTCGGGATCAAGGCGAGCCCGACGGCGGTGCTGCAATATGGCGACCACGGCGGCGCGATCGGCTACCTGATCGGCGAGGAAAACCGCGGCCTCGAATACATGTTCATCATGATGAACGCGGCGCGCTTCGGCGTCGGGATGCAGGGGATCGGCGTGGCCGACCGTGCGTACCAGAAGGCGGCGGAATTCGCGAAGGAACGCGTGCAGAGCCGCCCGGTCGATGGTTCGGCCAAGCAGTCGGTGACGATCATTCATCACCCGGACGTGCGCCGCATGCTCGGCACGATGCGTGCGCTGACCGAAGGCGCGCGGGCGCTGGCCTACGTGGCCGCTGCGCACAGCGACATTGCCCACCGCCATTCGGACGAGGCGACGCGTGACCGTCATCAGGCAATCTACGAGTATCTGGTGCCGGTCGTGAAGGGCTGGAGCACGGAGATGGTGAACGACGTGGCGAGCCTGGGCGTGCAGGTGCACGGCGGGATGGGCTTCATCGAGGAGACGGGCGCGGCGCAGTATTACCGCGATGCACGTATCCTGGCGATCTACGAAGGCACGACGGCGATCCAGGCGAACGACCTGGTCGGCCGCAAGACGATGCGCGACGGCGGCGCGGTAGCGAAGGCGCTGATCGCGGAGATCGGCGAGACGGTGGCGGCGCTGGGCAAGCTGGACGGTGCTGCGGCCGCATCGGTGAAGGCGAAGCTGGAGCAGGGCGCGAAGGCGCTGTCGTCGGTGGTCGATTACGTGGTGGCGAACGTGAAGCAGGACCCGAACGCGGTGTTCGCGGGCAGCGTGCCGTACCTGAAGCTGGCGGGCGTGGTGCTGTGCGGGTGGCAGATGGGTCGCGCACTGGTGGCTGCGCAGGCGAACCGCGCGAGCGATCCGGCGTTCTTCGATGCGAAGATCGCGATCGCGCAATGCTATGCGGAGCACGTGCTGGTGCAGGCGGGCGCACTCGAAGCGTCGATCGTCGGCACGAAGGGCAACGAGGGCGTGCTCGCGTTGACGGAAGATCAGTTCTGACCGGCTGACGGTCGGGACGCAGGAGGAGACAGGATTTTGACCACACAGGACTTGCTCGCGCAGTACGGCCCGCGCGAATCGATGGAATACGACGTCGTGATCGTCGGCGGCGGCCCCGCCGGGCTGTCGGCGGCGATCCGGCTCAAGCAGCTGGCCGCCGAGAAAGGCACCGAGATCGGCGTGTGCGTGCTTGAGAAGGGTTCCGAGATCGGCGCGCACATCCTGTCGGGCGCGGTGATGGATCCGCGCGCGATCAACGAACTGTTCCCCGACTGGAAGGAACGCGGTGCACCGCTCGACGTCGAGGTGACGGAAGACCGCTTCCTGTTCCTGTCCGAGAAGAGCGCAGTCACCACGCCGAACTGGGCGCTGCCCGCCAACTTCCAGAACCACGGCAACTACGTGATTTCGCTGGGCAACGTCACGCGCTGGCTTGGCGCACAGGCCGAAGCCCTGGGCGTCGAGATCTTCCCGGGCTTCCCCGCTGCCGAGATCCTGTACAACGACGACGGCTCCGTGAAGGGCGTCGCGACCGGCAACATGGGTGTGGGCAAGGACGGCGAGCCGACCGAGAACTTCCAGCTCGGCATGGAGCTGCACGCGAAGTACACGCTGTTCG